>JBLHWH010000005.1:0-67082 GCA_047628935.1 Halioglobus sp.
TACCGTCCAACTCGATTGGGGGAAGTTCCAATACTTGTCGTTTCGATATTAGTTTTTGTTCCAAACCTTCTAAATCCTCTCAACACGCGAACAATATTCGCTTTGCAATACAATTATCTCTGTTGGACTTTTCCGCATTTGTAAGGTATTCCCCTTGTGACCTGTTTGCCCTCCTGACTTCTTTCCTGATTTCTTACGTCTGCTTTGGTTTCGTTTTGGACTTCCTTTATCTTGACTCGGTGGATTATGGCTATTGTGACTATCTTTTTTTATTGACTTTTCTTCTAATAAACGCAGTAATTGTTTCACTTTACTCTTCAACTGGGTTATTTCTGCTTCTTGCAACGCAAAATTTGCCTCATATGAAGTAACCTTTAACTTCAATTCAGCATTTTCTCTTTCTAATTGTTGATATCTAGTGTCGATCTCTTAAGCTTTTTGTGAAAGCTCTATTTACACTCTTCTTTGATTGGTTAATCCAAATATATGATTTTTTATTATTTTTTAGTACCTGAGTAGTTACCAAAATCTTACTAATTCCATACTATGATAAATACTATACGTTTTGATTTAAGAGCATTGCTCTTTTTGATACCACTGCTATATATGAGCTGTAAGTCAAACCTCCAAAATACATCCAACACACCAGATAACAAAACTAGTTCTCAAGTCATGCAACTCACCTATGATAATATTACAGGTGAGAAACCGAATTTTATAAGCTTTGACACCATTGGTGATTTGAAACCAATACTGGACACTTATAAATTTGCAAAAGGTGTGACTGAAATAAAGGTGAAAGGTAAAAGTTGGCAGCTCGTATTTGCTGATTCTTTAGGAAATGTAGAGAATGTAATAAATCTAATAGATGAACATTATTATGCAAATCTACCTTTTGAGAAATTGGCAGAATCGAATGCATCCAAACTAGTATATAAGACTTCTAATGAAGAGGTCATAGAAAAAGGATATCAAATCCATGATTTTGCACATAAATCAGTAGAAGATGAAGAAATAGCAAACTATGACATCTCTATCTTGGAAGCCGAAGCTAAAGTTCACATCCAACAAAATGGATACGTAGCAGTATATTTCCTAATATGGACGTACAATACTGCCGCTGAATTAATAGGTATAAGCAATGGATGGACAAAAATATATAGCCCAAGTGGAGAATTAATTGCCGAACTCGATCATGGCGGCGAATCTGATATGTACATTACTAGCGATGGTAAGTATCTTGCATATATAGGAGCTGAGGTCGCCAATTCTTTTAATATTGTTTACTCATATTCAGTTTACTTCTACAGATTATCAGACCTCAAACTCCTCGATAAATATACAGCCCAAAAAGACGATGACATCCTTTCATTAAATGACATGTGTGGTGATGCATTTGTCTTGGGAATCATTAAGTATAATACTAAAAGTTATATAAGGGTCTATAATTTTTATACCAACACTGTATATGAAGATAAGTTTGATAGAAGTTTAACCAAATATGGCATTGGAAGAGATGAAAATGGAATTATATATCGCAACAGAAAGACAAAACGTAAATGGAGTGCAAACTATAAAGAGACGTTCAATAAAATAAAACAATAAAACAATGAGATCAATTATGAAATTACAATTATTAATCGCAGCAATCTGCATGGTATCATACGAATTATCTGCACAGATTAATGGTGGTGTGGTAGATGTGGAGGGTACAGGATGTTCCGTTGTCGAAGATGCAGATACTGGTGCTGATTCGACATATACATACAAAACAAAAACAAAATATAAAACGGAACACCTTGTTTCTGATTTCGGACCAAGGTATCTAACTACCAAAGCCTTTTATTATTGGCATGGAGGCGTAGATTTTAGTAAAGAAAAAGATAACAAAGATAGAGGCGATGCTATTATCCCATTAAAACTTGGACGTGTTTACCTCAAGATTGTTAATATAAAAGGTCAGTCAAAGAAAAGTGGATACAAATGGATAGGTATAGATGAATCGGGAGATAAAGACTACGGATACGAACATATATTATGGGCATCTCTAAAAACTAAATTTGGCTATAAAACTTAAAGATATTAGTATAGATATTAGCTAATAAAAGCGGATATTAGAGTATGGTAAAGACATACAAGAGACAGCGGGATTAAGGGTTTTTTGATCAAGATGTACGACTAAGCAAACTAAGTATACTGGTGGATCCCTTAGAGCGATTGACTGAAGGAGTGGATTTTGAGTTGTTCCGAGAATTGCTAGAAACAAATCTCAACAAAGCGTCAAAAGGTAAAGGAGGATGACGACCATATGATTATGTATTGATGTTCAAGATATTAATACTCCAGAGGTATTATAATTTGTCAGATGACCAGACAGAGTATCAAATAAACGATCGGATGAGTTTCATGATATTCTTGAACTTAACAATAACGGACGACATACCAGAGAGTAAGACGATCTGGCATTTTAGCGAACGATTAACAGATTTAGGCATCGTGAAGTATCTATTTGACTTGTTTACTAAATCGCTGAACGAGTTAGGTTTGATTGTCAATGAGGGAAAAATAGTAGATGCAAGTTTTATAGAAGTACCAAAACAAAGGAATAGTATAGAGAAGAACAAACAAATCAAGGAGGGACATGGTGACGAACTATGGAACGATAAGCCAAATAAAAAGAGACAAAAAGATATAGATGCTCGTTGGACAAAGAAAAACATCAAAATTACTTTGGCTATAAAAAATACCCTAAGGTAGACAGTAAAAGTAAACACATAGATACTTATCTGGTTACTGATGCTTCGGTTCATGATTCTCAGACGCTAGATAGTTTACTAAGACCATCGGACAAGGAACAAGGTTTTTATGCGGATAGTGCATATGTAGGGCAAACCAACATACTGGAACACATCGAGTAAGAGATAAAGTACACGAGAAGGGCTATAAGAATAAGCCATTAACAGAGGAGCAGAAACAAAGCAATACAGAAAAATCCAAGGTACGAGTAAGAGTGGAGCATGTATTTGGATTCATGGAAAACAGCGTGAATGGAATGGCAATTAAAAAAATAGGATAAAAGCGAGTGGAATCAATAGTTGGACTAATGAATCTAACCTATAATATGTTCAGGAAACTTCAACTTTCAAGCCAAGCCTAGGAATAGGACTGCCCAATACGAAACTAAACAAACCATATTAATTGAAAATCAACACATTATGTAAACTACCGAAAAATAAAATATCGATGTGCTGCTGAAAGCAAAAAAATAAAAATGACAAAAACGTGCTCAAATGGGAATTGGAGTTTTTAGAGGTTGCCTTAAAAAACTATGCAAAGAAAAATCTTACAATTCTATCTTGTTTTGCTTTGTTAAGCCTAGTTCTTTTACAAATTTCATGCAAAACGGAAGCTCCTGCCAGATCTGCGGATTATGCTTCAGGCTTGTATCTTGAATATATGGATTCGACGATTAATCCTGGTGATAATTTCCAAATGTATGTCAATGGAAAATGGATCGATGAGACAGAAATACCAAGCGACAAATCTAGTTTTGCAATTGGAATGATACTCCAAGAGCTATCTCCGGACCATGTAAAGGAAATATATTGAATATGCGGCAGGAGTCGAAAACAAAGATGGAACTGACGAACAAAAATTTGGAGGATTATATGCCTCATCTTTGGATATGGAAACGCGGTATAGCTTAGGAATGTACCCCCTGAAAGGCGAGTTTGAAAAAATTGAATCTATTTCTAATCATAAAGATTTGGCGAAGTATTTAGCTGATGCTAATAAAGCTGGATATGAAGAGCCAAAGGGTATGTTCGTATTGGCTGATTTGAAAAACCCAAAGAGCATGCGATATATACAAGGCAAGGAGGCTTAGGGTAGCCTGATCGTGGATATTATCTAAAAGAAGATGAAAAATCTAAATCACTTCGTGATTCTTATGTCGATCATGTAGAGAAGATGCTTAACCTAGCTAAAGTCGAAAAGGCGAGAGATGCTGCAGAAACAATCATGGCACTCGATACTAAGATGGCAAAAGCATATGAGGAAAGAAGATACAAGAGGCACGAAGGCATTGTACAATGCCGTTCCCATAGATTCCTTAAATGATCTAAAGCCTAATTTTGCTTGGGAAGAGAGTTTGACCGAAGCGGGTGCTAAAGATAAACTAGAATATCTAGTGGTCCCTCAATTGGACTATTCTAATAACCTAGACAATATAATTCAATCAACGGATATTGACACTTGTAAAACATATTTCAAATGGCCCGTAGTGGATCATACGGCTGGTAGACTTAGTGAGCATTTTGACGATCAAAACTTCGACTTTTACGGTAAAACATTGCGAGGAGTCAAAGAATAACTACCTCAATAGTGAAGGGTTGTTGGTGTGGTCAATGGAAATATTGGTGGGTTAGTAGGTAATGTTTGCGTAAAAAAACACTTCCCGCCCGAGGCGATGAAAAGAATGGTGATGCTAGTAAATATCTTACTAAAAGCATAAGAAGAAGGTATTAAGGATCTTGATTGGATGGGAGAAGAAACTAAAGTACAAGCACTTGATAAGTTAGCAAAGGTTACTATTAAAATAGGTTGTCCTGATGAGTGGAGAGAATATCCGGCGGAAATAAAAACAAATGACTTATTTGGAAACTTGGTAGGATCCGAGTTAGCGGAATATGATCGCCAAATAGCAAAAACTGGACAACCCGTAGATAAGAAAGAGAGGGGCATGAATCCACAAACAGCGAATGCATATTACAACCCTACTCAAAATGAAATTGTATTTCCTGATGCAATATTGCAACCTCCTTATTTTGATATGAATGCAGATGATGCAACTAATTATGGTGCTATTGGTGGAGTTATTGGTCATGGAACGGGTCATGGCTTCGATGATCAGGGAAGAACTTTTGATGGAGATGGTGTTTTTCGTAATTGGTGGACAGATACGGATAGAGAAGAATTTAAGAAAAGAACCAGTGCATTAGTAGCTCAATATAGCTCATTCAAAGTGTACGATGATCTTAATGTAAATGGTGATATTACCCTTGGAGAAAACATTGGTGACTTGGGAGGATTGACCATTGTGCTTAAGGCATATGAAATGAGCCTAGAGGGAAAAGAAGCGCCTGAAATGGATGGATTTACAGGTGTGCAAAGAGTATTTATGGGTTTGGGCACAAGCTTGACGTAAAAAATCAACGGAAGAGGCTATGCGTATGCAAGTAAATACTGACCCTCATTCTCCAGCTCTATTTAGGGTGAATGGTGTGGTTAGAAATATTCCTGAATTTCAGGAAGCATTTGACATAAAGGAAGGAGTGCTTTGTATTTGGCGCCTGAAGATTTGGTAATTGTGTAACAATTGATTTTTGGGAGTAATCGGGGATAAAGAATTTCAGTAAAGAATTAGACTTTAGTATGATGTAGAACAAGAATAGGAACTAAGTAATGGCGAAAAAATAAAAAATAAATTGCTTACTTCTGGCTAGAGGTTTTGTTTATAGTCGAGGCGCAAAAAGCGGAATTATGCAGAGTATAATGAGCATTTTGGTTTCGAAGAATAGGAGCAAAAAATCAGTATTATTTAGATAACTTGTTTTTATAAACAAGAGAATAAAGAAAAAGCTAATTTTGCAACATGCTTAAAAGATTAGAAATACAGAATTACGCCATTATCGAATCTCTAGAATTGGATCTTACGAAGGGTCTATCTATAGTAACGGGAGAAACAGGTGCTGGTAAATCCATATTACTAGGAGCACTTGGTCTCATTATGGGAAAGAGGGCGGACACAAAAGTGCTCTACGAAGCGGATAAGAAATGTGTAGTAGAGGCTATCTTTGATGTATCCGAATATAATATTCAATCAATATTTGAGGCAGAAGGGATTGATTATGAAGAGGAAGCTATTATAAGAAGAGTGATTTCGCCAAATGGCAAAAGTCGAGCATTTATAAATGATGAGCCGACTACCCTATCAGTACTAAAATCATTGACTGATAACTTGGTGGATCTTCATCAGCAATTTGATACACTCGACTTGCACAGTATGTCATTTCAGACCAAGACGATAGATGCTTTGGCAGGGACGATTGAAAAAGTTGCGGATTACCAAGCTGATTATACCACGTATGCAAAATCGAAAAGAGCACTTGCTACCCTTGAGGAAAAGCACAGGAATGCAAACCAAGAGATGGATTTTCTTAATTTCCAGATGAAAGAATTCAACGATGCAGAGTTGATGGATGGTGAGCAAGAAGAAAAGGAAAGGACACTAGAAAAACTGACGAATGCGGAGGATATCCAGCGCGTAGGAAATATGATCCTGCATCAATTGGACGAAAGTGATTCTAGTGCCGTAGACACACTACAATCTTTGCTTAACGAACTATCTACCGTGATGGAGGCGGACGAAAAACTGGCAGATATATACGAGCGACTCAGCAATATCCAAGAAGAAATGCGAGATATAGCCAAAGAGGCTGGTCATATCGCGGAGATCACGGAATATGATGAAACGATTATAGAAGAACTAAATACTAGATTGAATCTAATCTATCGATTACAGAAAAAGCACAATGTAGATAACTTAGAAGATCTATTGATAATACAAGATAACATATCAACAGAGTTATCTGGATTTGGAGATATCTCGCATGAGATAGAAAGCCTGCAAGCTAAAATTGGCAAGTTAGAATTATCACTTGTGAAAAAGGGAGACGCAATTTCTAAAAAGAGAAATAAAACGGCACCTGATTTTGAAAAAGCAATTCATGAAATGCTCGTGCCTTTATCAATGGAAAATGCGTACATTAAAGTAGATATAAAACAACTAGAAAAACCAGGGCCATCGGGTATGGATCAGATAAATTTCTTATTTGCACCAAATAAAGGAAGTGGGTTTAAATCGCTTAGAGATATTGCTTCGGGAGGTGAAATATCAAGATTGACATTATGTATCAAGTCTCTTGTTGCTAACGCCATGACACTTCCAACATTGATTTTTGATGAGATAGATACTGGAGTATCTGGAGAAGTTGCTTCTAGAATGGGAGAAATATTATCTGCTTTGGCAGATCAGCATCAAGTTATATCTATCACGCACTCTCCTCAAATTGCGGCTAAGGCAGACCGCCACTTCTTTGTGCATAAAAATGACCGTGAAGATCGTACGGTTACAGCCATCAAAGAACTGGACAAAGAAGGAAGAATTACTGAAATAGCAAAAATGTTGAGTGGAAATCCTCCGTCAGCTGCAGCAATCGAGAATGCCAAGGAGTTGATGAAGTAAATCAAACTCACAAAAGTATGAGTTCATATTTGAAAGTAAGAAGACTGTTGTTAGAGATATTCAGAAATAATCTCCGACCTGTTTTTTAAATTGACCTTAATTGGCTTAGGTAAATGAAGATTCAAATGTCGTTATGAAGGCAAAAATGTTTGAGTGGAGAGTGGCTTGTGCAGCAAATGCGCGTGCGCGCGTTTTTTGCATTTAGCTATTGGGAATTTCATTTACTGTAAAGAGGCAATTCAAGTCTAGCATTTTTGGTTCGTTGTTTGGTCAAAGCAAAAAATGAACGCCAGTCGCTGCGAGCGATAACATTAGTTTAAAAATCATTACACCATTTTCAGGCAAAAGAATACTAAAACGGTGTAATTCTTGAGAAGTATGAATATTTTAATTTTGACATTCAGCGAATATCTAAACTCCCTTCTTATTGAAAGGGGGGGCTTTTCAATGAAAAACAAATATAGTTATAACTATTCCTCCTCCTCAAATCGTGGAATAGCAGCCAGCACCTTAGTCTCCTCCTCTATACTATCCTCTCCAATAGAATTTTTTGGAACTTCTATATCCTTCGTTTTAGGCAGATCTTCGATAGACTTCAGCCCAAAGTAATCCATAAATTTCGAGGAAGTAGCATATAATAATGGTCTTCCTGGTCCTTCACTTCGTCCTTCTATTTCTATAAGTTCTTTTTCAAGGAGTTTTTGGATGCTATAGTCACAGCTTACACCCCTTATTTGTTCCAGTTCACTCTTTATGACAGGTTGCTTGTAAGCGATTATGGATAGCGTCTCAAGAGCCGACTTAGATAGTTTTTTTTTCGTTGACTGTCTCAGGTATGTAGCTACTGTATTGTAGTAAGCACCTTTGGTCATAAACCTATACCCGTTTGAGATTTCTACTATTTCTATAGCGAAATCATCACTTTGATACTTTTCCTCTAGTTGATCTATGGCAAGGAGTAGTTCCTCCTTTTTCAGTTTGGTAGCAAATTGTTCTTCTAAGCAATTCTTGATCTCTTTGAGAGTCATCGATTGTTCAGAGATAAAAATAAGTGCTTCTATATGGTGGGCTAATTTATCCAAAGCTTGTCAATTACATATGGTTCTAAATCTCCAAAAATACAAAAAGCCCTAGCAAGTGCTAAAGCTTAGTGTATTTGTATTTATTTTCACGTGGTTCACAGCTTTTACCCTGGAACGCCATTTTGGTTTTTGTAGTAAATCCAAATCAACATGATTATGAACAATGCTAAAAAGAGAGCTCCCTTTCCTACACATCCTCCTTTTTTTCCGTAGTTATGATTATCTGCCATTTTATGATCTATTTTGTCAATGTAGCACAAAGAAAATGCATTTAATCATAATTGTGGGTGTTATGACCTAAAAAAAATGATCTGGTTGTATGTTTTTTCAGTTAAAAAGTAAAAGAGAGTCGTATTTACTTATTTATAGAAACCAAAATTGACCTCTTGGTCTCATTGCCTTCATTGTCTTTTATCTTCATTGTTATATCAAAGTTTTGGTCGGTAGCCGTTGAAACATCAAAATCATATGAAATATGATAAAATGCTCGGTGAATACTCTGTTTATCATTAAAGTATTCAAAACCAGATTCTGATTCGAGAGTTATCTCATAAGAAACGACTTCTTGATCATCCCATACATCAACATCAACCCCAAAAGTATCTCCTAAAACCAAATTTTGAGAATGTAAAGGTGATAAAAACTCAATCTCAGGTGGATTGGTATTCTGTTTTTGACACGAAAATAAAAAAACCAAGCATCCTATAAATAGGATGCCTGACTTGAGGTAATTTCTCCTCATTGTAAAACAAATGTAAGGTGTAAAAGAATGTTTTTAGAATAAGAGAATGTTTAAATAACCGAATTTAAACCTTCTTACTTATCATAACGTAAAGTATCACTATTTCCCTAATGGGGCACCATTAATATTGAGGAATAACTGTCTGGTATTATCAAATATGTGCTTAAAAAAGGAAGTAAGGTTACAGTTTGAAAAAAGGATGGTTGATAAATGACAAAATATTCATAAACTGTAACATGGTAGTCAATTCAAAGTGGCGATAGTAAACTGCAACATCTGTTGCTTATCGAACATTAGTCTACTTTAATGATTCTCTTAATGAGTTGCTTCCCTTTTGATTCTGATACTTTTTGGATAGAAAGTGAACTCCAGGGGTATTGAAAAGAAAAACATGAAAACTTTTATTTGACTTTATATCCAATACCCCAAGGATAGGATTAGGAAATACTTGTAGTATGATGGTCACAAAAAAATCAGTATTTGGTTGAGTACAGCCATCTTGATCGTATAGTGGTGTGTCAATAACGCCACTTTTTAAGCCGAGGACATTATCATATATAACGGTAAGCGCAGGGTTAGATAATGTAATGGTGTACTCGCGGGATGCTGACACATCCAAAGTATCTACAATGCACATTTGTGTATCTAGTATATCTAAATCACTCAAAGGGTTTTCGGAGACTGTTGTATACGTTATTTGTTGACAGCCTCTAATATCTGTGTCGGGCACTGAATATATAGTGGTAACCTCTGGACAAACTATAATATCGAGAGTATTAGATTCATTTTGCCACAGGTAGGGATAGGTCCCATTTAGAGGTTGGATACTTATCATGGTCCATTCTTCATAACAAAGCGTGTCTAGTTCACCATTTATAATAGGAATAAAAGTAGGAATTACAAAGATCTCGAAATCCGTAGCGTGCGCGCAAACTACACCTGCAATAGTGGAGATAACAGTTAATGTATAGGAACAGGGAACCGCAGATATTGATTCTGTGTCATCGCAGAAGAGTCCTTCTTTCTCCCACAAGAGTGTGTTTGTAGCATTGTAATTCATCACAGAGTTACTAGAACCTAGTTCAACTAAATCGTTTGTACAACTTACCTCTGATTGTCCATTAATTATGGCTATAGGGGTAATATTTAGGATACTAAAAGAGATTATGCTATCACATCCAATGTCTGAGCTTTCTAAAATGACTTCATAAGATCCAGTTTCTGTATAGGCATCGCCATCAATTATAAACGACTCATCGTAATAGACTACGAGCTCTTCTAGTGAAGTATCAGAATTAGCATTAAAAGAAACCGCTGTAAAAGTAAAAGAGGGACATCCCAATTCATCTGTTGTTTATTCGGTTCCGGGGCTATCTGTTTCGAAAGTTGTTCCACCTATCGAATTAGACTCTCCTTCACATAATGTTAGGTCTGAGGTTGATATTGGTGTCGCACAATCGGGGCCAGTATACGAACAGTATTGATTATTACTAGAGGACATCATAGTCGTATAACCACGGTTTGTTGTGTTGCTTCCTTCTAGGCAACTACTAATGATGTCTTATGAACCAGAGAGTATAAGAGATCCATCAAAGGATACTTCATAGGCAGTAGTAAGTGGTTTCTAAATAAAATCTAAATCATGAAATAGTCCATCTCTAAGGTCTCCATTATTGACTTCGATAGGTCCAGCTATCACATTAAAGTTGACAGCACCATTGACGCGGATTCTACAGAAATTGTTAGAACCAACATCTTCTAAGTTTAACGTTATAATAAATGATTCTAACAGGTTTGTGGTGAATATATCTACGAAATTCCCAGCGTCAAAACAGCTTCTAGGAGCATAGGATGAATATGCCATTGTCATTCCTTGATCATTTTTGGTGTTACTAAAAGATTCTCCAAAAAGGGCTTTCGCTCTATGATTTAAGGATTGATTAAAATCATCCATATCCGGTAACCACGCTAAGGCACTTCTTCCACCTTCAGCTTGAAGCGTAAAACAAGCATCAGGCAAACCACTATTATCAGCGGCACAGTAATAGTCTATACTAGGTAATATTTCATAATCTGGTAAAACGCTATTCAAATATAATTCAAATGAGAATAGACCCGTATCGGACCAGATCTTTAAGTAATAAGTTTCTCCTTGTTCCAATCCTGAAATCTATAACTGAGGCAAACCGTTGATACAGCTGTCTACAACATAGCAAAGTACTTGAACAGGGTTGCTACCGTCGCCTTTATACAGAGCAATATTGGCTTGTTCCGTTGAAGCAATCATGATGAGAAACAACGGTGCGTTACTGACCACAGAAACTTGAAACCAATAGTCAAGACTGCTCGCGTCTATACAAAAAGCAGAGGCAAAACCAGAATAGGAAGAACCAGAGACATCATAATTAATATATGAAGATTGCAAGTCGGCTAAAGTTGCGCCACAAGGATAATCTCCGGAAAATAAAGATGAGGATTGTGCAAACACAAAAATGAGAAGTAGCGGATATTTCATATTGTTAGTTTAAGTACAATAATAAAATATTAGATAGTGGTTCTTTTCTAATGCAACACACCCCTACTCTAATCCAACCTATATAATTATTGTATAGCTAATACGAAAGAAGGTTAATCAGTTTAAACGGTCTTATTTACAAACGGTTTGGGTCAAAGAGAAATTATCGTTGGGTTAAGTAAAATCTTGAAACCGAATTAAATTAGTTAACCACTATATTAGCACCGTGCTCTCCGTTCTTACTCACTGCCAAAGTCATGTAGCTTTGTTCCTTTTTCAGAGGATGAACAAAGCGTTTCATTTATTTTTTTGACGTCGCTCAGGATTATAGAACTCTCGCTCCATCCCTATTCGTAATGAGCAAGTAAAAAAGGAGGAGGTTGTCGTTTGTTGAGCTTTTTGTTTCTTTAAATGAACCCTATAATAAAACATCTCTCAATTGCTAAACCTCTTAGTTTGTAAGAGCCTAAAATGAGGTCTTAGAACACCATTTTCTTCGATTTATATTACGGATAAGCACAAAAAAAAAGTGGGACTTCGTCAAACTGAAAAAATCCCACTTTTAAAGCATAAAAAGAAAAGTAAACATACGGTACTAACGTGTAAATTCACAACACGCAACTTATATCTGGTCAATTACAAACCAAACCTCAAGTCTGTCTCGACAATAGAAAACAAAATCGATATATTGACTTTATCTATTGGACACGGTAGCGTTATCTTCTACTTCTTTCAAACTTTCTTTTACTTCGGTTTCAATACTTGCTTTTGCATTATTGAACTCTCTTATTCCTTTTCCTAGGCCTTTCATAAGCTCAGGTAGTTTCTTACCACCAAACAATAAAAGAACTATAAAAGCTATCACTAACATTTCCGTCATTCCTGGCATACCAAAAAGCATATTTATATATAACATAATTATTATAATTTTATAGTGCAAAAATACATCAAAAAATCAACTCCTTGATGCCTTTGTTTGTCAAATTTCGATGTATGAACAGTATTGTTCTATCAAAACTTATTTTTTTAGGCCTATTTCTCTTAATCTTTCATCTAGATATTCACCTGCGGTTATTGGTTCATAAGCCAGTGCTCTCTCTTCTGTCACACAAGATTCTAAACAATTTAGAGAAACAGAACCCTTCGGATGTAAGAAAAAAGGAATCGATAATCTAGGCACATGCCACTGCTCTTTCGGCGGATTTACTACTCTGTGCGTAGTAGATTTTAAGTAGTTATTTGTCAATCTCTGTAACATGTCACCGACATTGATTACTATCTCCTCCTCTTCAGGAGTAATGTCGAGCCACTCATTATCAGTATTGAGCAATTGTAATCCACCAGCAGATGCTCCTACTAGAAGCGTGATCAGATTGATGTCTTCATGCTGCTCTGCACGGATGGCACTTCTAGGTTCCTCGGTAATTGGTGGATAGTGGATTGATCTCAAGATGCTGTTTCCATCATGAATTCTAGCCGTAAAATAGTCTTCTGGAAGATTCAAGTGTAATGCAATTGCTCTCAACAAGTGACCGCCGGCCTCTTCGAACCCTTTGTACAGATCCTTTCCTTTATCGTAAAACGCAGGAGTTTCTTCTGTATATACATTATCGGGATATTCGTGTTTGAGCGGATGATCGGGTGAAACCCATTGTCCTATTTGAAAAAATTCTTTTAAATCTGCTACTTGACTCTGTTTAGCATGTTCTGTACCAAAAGATGTATATCCTCTCTGGCCAGCCAAACCTTCGAGTTTGTATTTACGCTTCAACGAAACCGGTTGGCTGAAGAATGCCTTTGATTCATTGAAGAAACCATCAACGAGGTCTTTTGGAATGCCATGATTTATGACTCCAACGAAGCCTACTTCATGAAATGCTTTTCCTAATTTGTCGACAAATGCAGCACGTTTTTCGGCACTTCCATTAACAAACTCAGATAAGTCAACGGTAGGTATTGTTCTATTTGACATATATTTTGTTTTATAAAAGTCATTAAGACTTGTATTCAGTTCAAAATTAATAATATTAAAAATACAAATTTTGTTCCATTTTTGTCGATGAATTTATAGTAATGACTATTCTATGGCTCGATCTTCTGCAACTTTATAATAATACATGCGTTTTGATTCCTTCTAAATTTCTTGAATGACATTCATAAAACAGCTCAAAAACCGAAAGTTAATTCTGTTTACTCTAGCACTGGTCAACTTTATTCACATAGTGGATTCTATGCTGATAATGCCGTTGGGTGATATATTCATTAAGGAATTTCAGATTAGTTCTAGTGAATATAGTCTCTTGGTATCTTCATATGCTTTGTCTGCTTTCTTCTCTAGTTTGATAGGTGTTTTTTATTTAGACCGATTTGATAGGAAGACTGCACTGCTGTTTATTTATATGGGTTTTGGTATAGGTACGATAGCTTGCGCATTTACAGATAGCTATTTTCAGTTGGTGTCTTTGAGGGCATTTACGGGCTTTTTTGGTGGTATGATAGGTGCCATGGTTCTTTCTGTAGTGAGTGATTTGTACAAGTTCAAAGAGCGAGGGGCTGCTATGGGTATTCTTTTTGCTGCATTTTCAGCGGCGTCCGCACTGGGAGTACCAATAGGTATATACTTAGCGGCAAAAAGTAGCTGGCACCTTCCCTTTATTGTAATAGGCGCAAGTGCACTTTTAATTGCTGGCTTTATTGCAATTATTTTTCCTAATATGACTTCTCATCTTAGCGAACAAGATGAAAAGATCAATTTTAAAAAAACCGTAAAGGCAATCACTACGGATTCTAATCAATTAAATGCTTTGCTAGCGGGATTTGTGTTGGTTTTAGCACACTTTATGATTATACCATTTATATCTCCTTACCTTATTGCTAATGTTGGACTTACTCAAGAAGAGATTGCACTTCAGTTCTTTTGTGGGGGCGTAGCAACCGTTATCTCCGCGCCTTTCATCGGTAGGATGACAGATAAGTACGGTGTAATGAAAGTATTCTCTATTGTGATGTTTTTATCATTTATACCAACAATATTGATTACTAATCTAAAGGTCGTACCAATTTGGGTGGCGATCAGCTTTACGACTATGTTTTTTGTCTTTGCTAGTGGGAGGATGATATCCCCGAATACAATTATTACAGCTGCTGCCAGTCAAGCCAACCGAGGAAGCTTCATGAGTATAAAGTCAGCCTTACAGCAACTCGCCATCGGTCTATCCTCTTTGATTGCGGGACAAGTAATTTTTATAGGAGAGGATAATACGTTCTATAGCTACCACTGGGTAGGTATTATTTCTATTTTTTTTGGAGTATCCTCTATTTTCTTAGTGAGAAAAATAAAAGTAGCAAAAGGCAATTGAATAATTATCTAGAGCTCTTTGTGCCAAACGTAGGCGCATCTGTTTCCGCAAGTAACAACACGCCATCGAATCTTTTTGAAGGAATGAATGTAACTTTCCCCCCTGCTTCTGGTTCGTATCCATTTATTTGATTCTGGTACCATTCAGTATGATCTGCCTCATATTTAGGTAGATTTACAAAGATGCCACTCTTGTCTTTTTCAAATAATGTTTTTTCGATGAATCCATCTTCTTTAATATCAAACGGAAGGTTGGTCTTTTTCCAGTGAGCGTAGATGTTACCCTTTTTACAATAAATACCCATTGCATAATAGTCATCACCAAATTCCTCTGCTAGAAAATGGCCCATCCACTTAATATTGTCCCCTTCACCGGCTGACTTTTCGATATGGCCATTGTGACCCCAGAGAATTATTTTTTTATCTGGGTATTCTGTTTTTACTTGTTTGATCACATTTTGAGCCATTAAACTGTCTCTAAGCGCTAACCCCGTTGTATATGTTTCACCAAACTTGAAATCGGCCGATTGGCGAATGTAGTCCAAGGCATGAAGCTCTATATCTAAACCCTTTTCGGAAGCTAAATCCTTTTCTATTAACTCCTCTCTATTATCATTGAGGATTAATACGGCTAGATCAATGCCAGCGAAGAATTTATTTTTATGATATTGGAATGCTTCTAGACTATCACGCTGACTAAACATTGTGTAAAATGATTCTAGACCGGACTTTATGCTATCTTGTATAATTTTGATCTCTACCCTATTTATTTGGCGTTTCAGTTTAAATTTTAAAGCATTTCCAGAAACCTTTGTATCATAACCAGAATAAATTAACTTGTCTTCAGCATCACTTTTGTCAAAAATATAATTGAATAATGGACTTAATTGCTCACTTCTAGAAATTTCGAATAGGCTATTGTCTTTGATTTGATTTCCGTCTTCGGCACTCTCTACCATCTCCCAACTTAACTTAGCATCTCCGTATCCCGCTTCCATCAGGAGCACCTCATAACCCAACTCATCGTGTAAATATTTAACCATTTTACCTTTTAGTAACTGTAGGTCACCGAAACCGGGAGAAGATTCCCCTAATGCTACGATTCTTTTACTTTTTAGAACTTCTTTCAGGAAAGAAAAATCTGGGTTCTCAGCATCGTATGTATTCTCTTGGTATTGATTGGATGTGTTGCAAGAGATAATTAGTACACATAGTGCCATTGATAAAAGGGCATTGAAAATTCTCATTAAGGTCTAATTTTGAAAATTAAAAATAGAATCGATTACTGTCTTGGCAGAAATAAAAATCACATCTCTACCTACTGAAGTTACAGGACTATCGTCCTCTAATTCTAGGGTGTCCTCTACAAAAGCTAATAAATCCTCTTGTTCGTAATCTTCATAAAACGATGTAATTCTGTCTCTAAATGAACCTTTTGTTTGCTCTTGCAGAATTTCCCAGTTAGACTCTTCATTGCTGCCTAGATCTGTATCTGAGAGTTCTCCTACAGATATGCCAAACCGTCTTGCAGATGTAATTATAATTAAGATGACGTACCATAATACATCTTTCTCTTCTTCGGTAAGAACATCATTACTTTCTTGAGCTAGAAAAGCCAGGAGCGGAGGCTGCTGGTCCATTAATTCTAAAAGTGACTCTTCGTATTCTTCTCTGTCGTTTACAAAGGATTCTAATACCTCTTCTATTGTTGATTCTGTTACCATCTATTTTTCTAAATGAAGTGCAAAAATAAGAAATAGCGTGGATTCGTAGCTTATTTGACGAAATGATGTGATACAAATAACAATATTATTGTTTAAGCAATCGAGTTTTAATCATAATTATGGTTCTTCTATATCTAAAGTTTTGTGGAATTGATTGCAAAAAATATTATCATATTGCCAAATACCCGTCCCTTCACTCCATATTAATCATATCTTTCTTACATTTGCAGGCTAACTTTTTTATGTATGAGTAAGTTAAATGTTATCAAGTGAAAGATCTGTAAAAAGACGAATACTAACAATTAAGAACTACTAACTACAGAAACTTTATAAGTGTAAAAATTATGATGAAGATCACTCTACCAGATGGCTCAGTAAAAGAGTTCCCAAAAGGTGCTTCGGCTATGGATGTAGCATTATCAATCAGCGAAGGGTTGGCTAGAAATGTACTGTCTGCTACTATAAATGGCGAAGTATGGGATGCAAAAAGACCAATAAAACAAGATGCTACCTTAACCCTCCATACGTGGAGAGATACGGAAGGTCAGGCTACGTTTTGGCATTCGTCAGCGCACTTAATGGCCGAGGCATTAGAAGCACTTTATCCAGGAATCAAGTTGGGAATTGGACCAGCAATTGATAAAGGGTTTTACTATGATGTAGATGCAGGTAATTATACGTTTACTCCCGCAGATCTTCCCAAAATCGAGGAGAAGATGAAAGAACTCGCTCGTACTAAATCTGATTTCGTGCGAGAAGATGTGTCTAAGGCAGATGCTATCAAATACTTCACTGAAAAAGATGATGAGTATAAACTAGAATTAATCGATGGTCTTGATGATGGAACGATCACTTTCTATACTCAAGGTGGCTTCACGGATCTATGTAGAGGACCTCATATCCCTAATACTGCACCGATTAAGGCTGTAAAGCTTATGAGTCTAGCTGGTGCATACTGGAGAGGTGATGAGAAAAGACAGCAGATGACTAGAATCTACGGTATCACTTTCCCAAAGCAGAAAGAACTTACAGAATACTTAGCCTTACTAGAAGAAGCGAAGAAAAGAGACCATAGAAAACTAGGTGCAGAACTAGAGCTTTTTATGTTTTCTGAAAAAGTAGGCTCGGGACTACCGATCTGGCTTCCAAAAGGAACTCAACTTAGAATGAGGCTTGAAAACTTCCTCAAAGAAGAACAAGAAAAAAGAGGATATCAGATGGTGATAACCCCTCATATTGGGCACAAAAGCTTGTATGAAACTTCTGGCCACTACGAAAAATACGGTGAGGATAGCTTTCAACCAATAAAAACGCCAAGAGAAGGAGAGGAGTTTCTATTGAAACCGATGAACTGCCCGCACCATTGTGAGATATTTGCAAATAGACCACACTCCTACAAAGAACTACCTATCAGGCTTGCAGAGTTTGGTACAGTGTATAGATATGAGCAGAGTGGTGAGTTGCACGGTTTGAGTAGAGTTAGAGGTTTTACACAAGATGATGCTCATATATTCTGTACAGAAGATCAGTTGAAGTCAGAATTTTTAAATGTATTGGATCTTACGACAACGGTACTTGAGAAGATGGGGTTTGATGATTATACTGCCCAAATTTCTTTGAGAGATCCTAATAACCCAGAGAAATATATCGGTACTGATGCAAACTGGGAAGCAGCACAATCTGCTATAATAGAAGCCACAGCTGAAGTGGACCTAGTGACAACTCAAGTAGAGGGAGAAGCGGCATTCTATGGACCTAAGTTGGACTTTATGATCAAGGATGCTTTGGGTAGATCTTGGCAGTTAGGTACGATTCAGGTGGATTACAACCTGCCAGATAGGTTCGAATTAGAGTATACAGGATCTGATAATGCACCGCATAGACCTGTGATGATTCATAGAGCTCCCTTTGGGTCATTGGAGAGATTTATATCTATTTTGATAGAGCATACTGGGGGTAAGTTTCCATTATGGTTAGCTCCAGATCAATTTGCGATCTTACCGATCGCTGATCGATTGAATGATTATGCAGAGGAAATAAAAGTAGAACTGGCAAAACACGATATTAGAGGAATAGTTGATGATCGGAGCGAAGGGATAGGAAGAAAGATCCGTGATACCGAATTGAAAAAGATACCATTCATGCTGATTATAGGGGATAATGAAAAAGAGGCCAATAATGTAAGTGTGCGAAAACAAGGAGAAGGCGATCTAGGGAGTATGACTATTGAAGAATTCGCTAATTATTTCAATGGGCTGTTGTAAAGGGGCGTTCACGGGGTCTACCACCATAATATGAGCGTTTGCCAGCAAGGAGATTTACAGAAATTATGGTTTTTGGTATAGTCTTTGAATACTTGTAGTAAGAGGATAAGCAAGGAGGTTATTTTAAATAATAATTAATATTTATTTTCGATTATTAGAGTAGTCAAAAGTGCAACTACTTGACCACAAAGGATATAGAAATTTATTTTTTTTATATATAAATGAAACTAATATATCTTTAAAACGTTATAGATATTGTTTGGATAAATAACAAAGTATACTAACTTTGCGGTGTCCCAAGGTAAAATGATACATCCCGATACGTAATGTATTTCCCTTCCTTGTTACACGTTCATAAACATATTGACTTGATAATTAATTCTTTCCGCACATTTTGGAAAGATCAAAATATAGTAAGGTAATCTTACAAAAGAAGTAGTTTTCTTATTTTGAGACCTTAGTCGAAAGAGCCTGAGTTTGACAGCAAACTCGGGCTTTTCGCATTTAAGCTTGGCTTGGTCATAGACCAAATGCGTGAATAGGAATCTATTATAGATTGGCTTTTACATAGAGAAACAAGAGGGATAGATTAAGACCTAAAGTGCAAGTCTTGATTCTTGACCAAACGCCCAATTAAGCCTATCTAGTGGAGCAATAAGAATTTAATAAACCCCAAATGAACGACCACATTTTCTTTTACATCGTCATTAGTCTTTCTAGTTTAATATTGGGTAGTCTCTTATGGATTATTGATAAGAGAAAGAGTAAATAAGGGACTCCTCAAAACATTCATAACCAATAAATCATGATCCACCAATATGAACCAAAACTTAATCATCTTATCTAAACTTAATATCTTGCCTATATAATGGAGCAAGAAAGAAATATAGAAAGAGAACTAGCTGAAAATTTCATCCTTTATACAGATAGAAATGTATTCCTTACGGGTAAAGCGGGAACAGGAAAGACAACCTTGTTGCAGGATATTCTCAGCAAAACATCTAAAAAGACAGCGGTAGTCGCGCCCACAGGAGTCGCCGCTATTAATGCTGGTGGAATGACGATCCACTCCATGTTTCAATTACCGACTAAGTCTTTTACCCCAGATAATGAGGTCGTAGACCAAGAAATATTTGTCAATAGAATCAATCTGGCAACACTTCAAAGAATAAGAACGGAGAGAAAACGATTGTTCCAAGAATTAGAATTATTAATCATAGATGAGATCAGCATGGTCCGTGCAGACCTGTTGGACGCTATTGACTTTACACTTCGTCGTATGCGAGGAAGTCAAGAACCGTTTGGAGGTGTTCAATTATTGGTTATTGGTGATTTGTACCAATTGGCCCCTATCGTAAAAGACTATGTGTGGCCTACATTAAATAAGTACTATGAGACACCATTTTTCTTTTCTAGTATAGCATGGCAATATTCTAATGCACTAACCTTCGAACTCAATAAAATATACAGACAAGAAGACGAAAGCTTCATTCAGATCCTAAACAATATAAGAAACGGAATAAAAGATGAAAATGATATCGACCGACTGAATCAGAACTTCAATCATAAACTCGAAGCGTCGGAAACGATTACACTCACGACCCATAATAGAAAAGCAGATGCGATTAATCAAACAGAGCTGAATCGGCTTGACGCTCAAAAATTCGAATTAGAAGCAAAGGTAAAAGGTCAATTCAACGAATCATCTTATCCGACGAATGAGAAAATCGTTTTGAAAAAAGGTGCGCAGGTAATGTTCCTAAGAAATCATACGGATGGACTTTATTACAATGGTAAAATTGGTGTCGTACAGGGCAATACTGATGAAGGTGTAAAAGTATTCTGTAAAGGGGACCATGAAACCATCCTCGTAGAACCAATAGAATGGAAGAATACAAGGTATAAGCTCAATGAAGCAAGTGGTGAAATAGAACCAGAGGAAGTTGGATCATTTGAGCAATATCCATTAAAATTGGCTTGGGCTGTGACTGTGCATAAGAGTCAGGGATTGACGTTTGATAAAGCTATTGTGGATCTTGAGGATACTTTTGCTCCAGGGCAGCTATATGTAGCATTGAGTAGGTGTAGATCTTTGGAAGGGTTGACATTGTCTTCGAGGATAAAAGAGGCTAACATTATTGTAGACGCTAGGGTGAAAAGTTATTATGAAATATCTACAATTCCAGAAAATGCAGAAGCATTATTAGAAAAAGCTAAGTACGAATTCGAGGATAAAAAATTAAGGAGGTCATTCGATTTTAATAAGATTAACGATCATCTGAATGCTTGGGAAGAAACGGTTCGGGCAAGTGATTTGCCAGAAAAAGCAACGATAATAAAAATGATCCGAGCGCTACAAAAGAAAGGCACGGAGATGCAAAAAATAGCGTTAAGTTTTGAAAATCAATTGCACAAGTTCATGATTTCGGAAGAGGACACTACAGATCAGATTATCGATAGATGTCAAAAAGGAATCCATTACTTCACAAACGAAGTACATACCTTGATGGTTACCACAATGGAAGATCATAGGCGAGCGTATAAAATCAAACCAAGAACAAGGAAGTACATTAGAGAGGTAGAAGGGGTGATTAGCCATTTATGGAAGTATTCTGAGACGCTGTATGGACTGATGTATAGAGAGATAGAACTGCATCCTGAAAAGCCCAAATATAAAAGAATCGTCCTATTCAATCCAGATAAAAAGGATGTGAAGCCTAAAAGAGAAAAAGGAGAGACTCAAAAAACCACCTTAGAAATGTGGGAGGAAGGCAAGACGCTTGAAGAAATCTGTAAGTTAAGAAGCCTCAAATTAGGAACTATACAAACCCATATGAGCAAATGGATCAAAGAAGGGAAAGTTGATATTGCTCCATTCATGGATATGAAAAAAGTAGAATCCGTCTGGAAAACAATAGAAGACAATCCTGATAAAACATCAGCTGAACTAAGAGAAATATATCCTGACTCATTAGAGTATTCTGAACTAACTATGGTTAGGAATTGGGCATTTGCCAAGGGATATATCAAGGATAAAGAAAAGTAAGAGCATCTTTATTCCTCCAAAATATGGTATACTATCCTACCATAATGGTCCGTTAGTATAATTTTAACTCATCTAAGAGTACATTCACAATCTGACTTTGTAGTTTTAGCTTCCTAGAACCGTTGTAATTTTTAGAAACCTTATCCATGAAAAATATACTCCTCCTTTTTATATCTGTGACACTTGCTACAACTTCATTTTCTCAAAAAGAAATAACTATAGAAGATCTTTGGCAGAAATATACGTTTTATGCTAAATCTGTACCAGGGTTTAACTTCTTAAAAGATGGGAAACACTATACTCGACTTCAAAAAAACACGATAAAGAAGTATGACCTTACTACCGGAGATTTTGTGAGCGATATATTAGTTGCAGCAGATCTTAAGGATAATGAAGGGTTTGGAGGAAATATAGCATCATATACTTTCAGTGATGATGAGTCGAAGATCATGATCAAAAGTGAATCACAGCAGATCTATAGAAGAAGTTCGAAAGCGAAGTTTCATGTGTATGATACGAAGACTAAGTCTCTCAGTAATGTATGGAACAAAGAGGGAAAGGTTGGATACGCTACATTCGACCCTACAGCGGAGAAAGTTGCATTCACTTTTGAAAATGACCTGTACTACAAAGATCTGAAATCTGGAAAAACTACACAAATAACGCAAGACGGTGAGCAAAACAAAATCATCAATGGATCTACGGATTGGGTATATGAGGAAGAGTTTGCTTTTGCGAAGGCCTTCTACTGGTCACCAGATGGAGAGAAATTGGCCTTCATAAGGTTTAATGAGACAGCGGTGAAAGAATTTACAATGACGAAGTATAACAATGACTTGTATCCTGAATATGAGACCTTCAAATATCCGAAAGTAGGAGAAAAAAACGCTGAAGTAAGCGCTCATACGTACGGTCTCAAAAACAAAGAAATCAATAAAGTAGATATCGGAGACGAAAATGATATCTATATCCCAAGAGTAAAATGGACGAAGGATAAAAACAAACTGATCGTGTTTAAAATGAACAGACATCAAAATGACTTGACACTATTCCTTACAGATGCGAAAAGGAATAAAACAAAGATACTACTCAACGAGAAAAACAAATACTATATAGATATCAATGATAATCTGACTTTCTTAGATGATAAAGATCACTTTGTATGGACGAGTGAAAAAGATGGATTCAATCATATTTATCTATACGATATGAGTGGAAATCAAAAAGCAGCATTGACTTCTGGAGATTATGACGTAACGAACTTTTATGGGGTAGATGAAGTGAACAAAAAAGTATACTACCAAGCTGCAGAATCTACACCATTGAGAAAGCAAGTATTTGAAGTAAATCTTGATGGAACAGGAAAGAGGCGGATTACTAACAAAACGGGGACGAACAGTGCCCAATGGAGTAGCACATTCGACTATTTTGTGAATAGTCAAAGCACAATCAATACTGCGGGGACATACACAGTACATGATCGCTCAGGAAAAGTAGTAAGAGTAATAGAAGATAATGCTGGGATGAAGAAAATCCAAAAGGATTATGGCGTAGCTCCAGTTGAGTTTTTTACATTCAAGACCAGTGAAGGAGTTGAACTTAATGGGTGGATGATTAAGCCAGCGAATTTCGACAAGAGTAAAAAATATCCAGTATTCATGACACAATATAGTGGCCCTGGCAGCCAACAAGTAACCGATGGCTGGAAAGGAAATAACTACTGGTGGTACCAACAGATAGCGCAACATGGATACGTAGTAGCATGTGTAGATCCTAGAGGAACAGGAGGAAGAGGAGAAGAATTCAAAAAAATGACCTATTTACAACTAGGAAAATACGAAACAATAGATCAGATCGAAGCAGCAAAATATTTGGGGGGTCTTGATTATACTGATGCCTCAAGAATCGGAATCTATGGATGGAGTTATGGAGGATATATGTCTTCTCTTTGTATTCTTAAAGGAAATGATGTGTTTAAGTCAGCCATCGCAGTCGCTCCAGTAACTAGCTGGAAGTGGTACGATTCTGTATACACAGAAAGATACATGAGAACATTAACTGAGAATGAAGCTGGATACAATGAAAATAGTCCTGTCTATTTTGCGGACAAGTTAAAAGGGAATTATCTATTAATCCATGGTATAGCAGATGATAATGTACACTATCAGAACTCTGCGGAGATGATGAATGCACTCATCAAAGCAAACAAGCAATATGATACTTATTCTTATCCGAATAGAAACCATGGAATATATGGTGATAATGCAAGAATGCACCTGTGGACCAAGATGAATGACTTCATTTTTAACAAAATATAAAATGAATTGGTAAAAGTAAGGTTTCCAATTCTCCCGAGTTATCAGGAAGGATTGTTAAGCTCATAGACCCTCCAAACTAAAACAGACAAAAATAAGAATTCGATGTTTAGCAATAAGTTAAAAACAGGAATATTAGGAGGACTCGTAATGCTAGCTTTGATAATCATTACCAGTTGTGGTAGTGACTCAGAAGAGCCCATTCCAGATGTTTCTAAAATAGAGTTGTCCAATAAACTAGTAAGGTTCGAGCAATTGATAGCGGGACTAGACACTAACAATATCGCTGAGGAGGTGCAACGGTTGAATGCGGATTATACTGAACTGTACAGTGTTTTTTTTAAAAATGTATTGCCATTTGATACTGAAACATCAGAGGGCTTTCTTGTCAATTTACAAGGATACTTATCTGACAAAAGAATCCAAAAATTGCAAGATACAACAGCAATTGTATTCAAGAACTTCGAGACAGAAATTATGCCAAAGCTGGATAATGCCATGAAAATGATGAAGCATTACTTTCCAGATTTCAAGGCTCCTAACTTCTATACATTTGTGTCGGAGTATACGTATCCAGGGTTTGTATTTAACGATGATGGGAGAGACGGAGTAGGAATAGGTCTAGACATGTTTTTGGGTGCTGATTATCCATATAAACAACTGGACCCCAATAATCCTGGGTTCTCTAAATATTTGACGAGAACATTCGACAAAGAACATCTTCCAAAAAAAATAACAGAATTGCTG
This sequence comes from Halioglobus sp., assembly GCA_047628935.1. Lineage (GTDB taxonomy): Bacteria > Bacteroidota > Bacteroidia > Chitinophagales > Saprospiraceae > CAJXUU01. The sequence continues at coordinate 25,100 of JBLHWH010000005.1, forward strand.
CTTAATGATATAATTGGAAGAGCTCCAGGTAGCAGATTGTTGGACCAGATGATTCATAATGGTAAGCAACTATATATTATGGATAAGTTGCTGCCAACGACCCCGGACTCTGTGTTATTAGAATACACCGAGCTACAGACTAGGTGGGTACAAGAAAACGAGCTCTCAATGTGGGCGTTCTATTTCGATGAAAACTTGTTCTATGAGTCGAATGCGATGAAAATCAATAAATACATCAACCCTAGTCCAAGGAGCCCAGGGATGCCTGATGCCGCACCCGGCAGAACCGCTAACTATATCGGATGGAAGATTGTAGAAGCTTATATGAAAAAGACGGATTCTACTTTGGAAGAGTTAATCGACATGCAAGATGCTCAGGAAATAATGGATCAGAGTCGGTATAAACCGAACAGAAAGAGCTAATAGTAAACCCGACTTATTGGGGTTAATAAACGACCTAATTAGTGTGACACTTCTATTCTAAAAGGCAGACAAAAAGTTAATGTTAGGATAAAACTTCTTCACCTGTCTTTTGTCCAAACCATAAAAGGGAGGCACATCTACAGCTAAGGATTTCAAACTTTTTTTATTAACATTCATTACAACAATTCTTCCAATTCACTACTAATCATCGCTGTAGCACCCCATAAAAAGTGACCATTGACATTATAGCCAGGAACCTCTGATTCTATGCCCACTGCTAATTTTATAGATTTATGCGTCTTATATTTCGCATCTTTAAGAAGAGAAAGTGGTATTTCTATCACTCCAGCAACTTCTTCGATTTGCGGGATATATTTCGGCTCATAATCCAAGTATCCTACAAATGGATAAACTAGAAAGTTACTTGCAAAAACATATAAAGAGGTAAGTTCTCCTAATACTTTGATATCATCTATTTTTATCCCAATTTCTTCTTCGACCTCTCGTAAAGCACAGATAACTAACGATTCATCATCCTCTTCGAACTTGCCCCCGGGAAACCCGATTTGCCCTGCATGCTTGTCGTCAGGGTGACTTGATGCTCTTTCGATATATGTGAGGTATAAACGACCATCAGCCTTTGGGTGGATGAGTAGCATTACGCAAGCCACGCGGTGTTCTTTGGGTACTATTCTGTACTTCTCGTGTGCATCCACTGGAGACATGAGGTTTTGAAAGTGCTGACCAGGCAAATCTAAAGCAAGTGAATCCTTTATGTGTTGTATCGTTTTCTTTGAGTCATAATTCATAAGGTAATAAACTGTTATTGGTGATGATTGTTGTCATAGTAATATGGAATCTGTTACTAATCAACAGTAAGTTGTTATACTTGCAATAAATCAGAGTATTTAAAAAATATAATTAATGTCACAATTTAAAGATTTACTCAATATACTTGACCTAGAACAAGTTTCGGACAATGTTTTTATTGGAACTAGTTTGGATATAGGCAGCTTCGCTGTTTATGGAGGACAAGTCCTAGCACAGGCCGTTTCTGCAGCTTCGAGAATGTGTAATGATAATAAGGTGTTGCATTCATTGCATTCTTATTTTTTACGACCAGGAGATATTTCTATTCCTATCACATACGATGTGGAAGTGATCAAAGAAGGACGTAGTTTCAATGCGCTTCGTGTCAAGGCCCTTCAAAATGATAAAACGATCTTTATCATGGCGGCATCTTATCATATACCAGAAGAGGGAATCCAACATCAGATGGCAATGCCAAATGTGGCGCAGCCAGAATCCTTGACATCTTTTTCTGATTTGTTTGCACAGTTTGCAGAGAAGTTCGACGTGAAGCCAAAAGGAATATTTAGTCCTGATAGTCCAATAATATTTCATCCTGTAGAGCATTACGATCCGTTTAATCCAGGAATCAAACCACCCTATAATCATACCTGGTTCAAGATTAATGGCGAGGTTGCGGATAGTAATATCAAGTTGAACCAAGCAATCATGACTTATGCATCTGATTTTAATCTGCTTATTACAGCTATGATGCCTCACAATATGTCCATGTTTACTGATCCTATGCGGATTGCAAGTTTGGATCATGCAATGTGGTTTCATAGTGATGTAGATCTTAATGATTGGATATTATATGCTGTAGATAGCCCTTATGCCGGTAATGCTCGAGGATTTTGTACAGGAAAAATGTTCACTAGAGATGGTAAATTGGTCGCTTCAGTTACTCAAGAAGGGCTAATACGAAAAATGTAGTTAACGCGAACGAATAGGCATATATAGAAATATTCCTTATTCGTAATTCTTCATTCGTAATTATGTTCCTTATCTTTGAACTTCAATTTACAAATATATAAGCATGTCATTAGAAGTAGAAGGTTTATTACACAAGAAATTTGAGACTGAGAATAAGACTGACAGTTTTCAAGCAAGAGAATTTGTAATCCAAACAGATGGTCAATACCCACAATTCGTAAAGTTCCAATTGGTTCAAGATAGATGTGGCGCTGTAGATCCATTTAATGAAGGAGATAAAATAAAAGTATTCTTTGACCTTAGAGGAAGAGAGTGGAATGGAAAATATTTTACAAACTTGAATGCTTGGAAACTAGAGCAAGTATCAGTAAATCCGCCACCAGCTGCTGCAGAGGGTATGCCAACTGAAGAGCCACCGTTTACTAATTTTAGTGATGGAAATGATATGATGGCCGCAGGAGATGTAGACGATCTACCTTTCTAAGAATAAGAGTAACGAAAAATAATATAGTAAAAGCCTTTGGAGAAATCTTGAGGCTTTTGCTTTTAAAGAACTTATAGACCAACAAAGTAGCGGACTTTAACCTCTTTATTTTATAATTTTTATATACTTAGAGTATAGTTTATAATAAAGCCCATTGTGTCATATATTAAAGACATACTTAATTATTGGGCAATAATAGTTGTATTATTAGTATAATAAATTTAACTTAGAGTTAAAATTTAAGAATAAAGAGATATGGATATTAAGACAGATAAGCTAGAAGTGTTAAATGGAGCTGAATTTTTGATCAAAGAATCAGCTGTTCAAGATACGTTTACTCCCGAAGAGTTTTCTGAAGAACAGAAGATGATTCAAGAAACCGTACAAGATTTTAATAAATCAGAAATATATCCGCAGACCGCTAAAATAGAAAAGCAGGAGAATAATATAATTGCAACGTTATTAGAAAAATTTGGAGCACTAGGACTATTAGGAACGCATATGCCAGAACAATATGGCGGTATGAATATGGATTTTAATACTAATACCATAATAGCTGAGGCTGTTGGTCCATCAGGGTCATTCTCTGTAGCATATAATGCACATACAGGAATCGGGATGTTGCCGATATTATACTTTGGGACAGATGCTCAAAAAGAAAAATACCTTCCTGGACTAGTGACGGGTGAGTTAAAGGCTAGTTATTGTCTTACGGAGCCATCTAGTGGTTCTGATGCACTGTCTGCAAAAGCGAATGCAGTTTTATCAGAAGATGGAAAGCATTACATCCTTAACGGACAGAAAATGTGGATCACTAATGCGGGCTTCGCTGATATATTTACAGTTTTCGTACAAGTAGATGGAGATAAATTTACTGGCTTCATAGTAGAGCGAGGACTAGAAGGGCTATCATTTGGAGAGGAGGAAGCAAAGTTAGGGATTAAAGGATCGTCAACAAGAATGGTTTTTATGGAGAACGTAAAAGTACCTGTTGATAACTTATTAGGAGAGATAGGAAAAGGCCACCATATAGCATTTAATGTTTTAAATACGGGTAGATTCAAATTAGGGTCTAGCGTATTGGGTGGATCAAAAATGGCTACTCAAGTAAGTATTGCTTATGCGAATGGCAGAGAGCAGTTCAAGACACCGATAAGTCAGTTCGGTGCGATTCAGCATAAGATAGCGGAGATGGGTATTCAGAGCTTTGTAGCAGAAAGTGCATTGTACAGAACATCACATTTTATAAATGAGAAAATAAAAGACCTTAAAGAGAAAGGGGAAACATATTCTGGTGCTAAATTGAAAGCGGCAGAAGAGTATGCCTTGGAGTGTAGTATTATCAAAGTCTTAGGATCCGAAGTGCTTGACTTTTGTGTAGATGAGGGAGTACAGATTCATGGTGGAATGGGATATTCAGAGGAGGGTGTTATCGCAAGAGCGTATAGAGATAGTCGTATCAATAGAATATTCGAAGGTACGAATGAGATTAATCGTATGGTTATCATGAATACCGTGTTAAAAAAAGCAATGAAGGGTCAGTTGGACATCGTAACTCCTGCACTTGCCGTACAAAGCGAGTTGCAAAATCAGACGACGGATGCAAGAACATTCGACGAGCCATATGGCACGCAAAAGCAAGCCGTGGCAAACTTCAAAAAAGTACTGCTCATGATTCTAGGAAGTGCAGCCAAACTGGCTATGGAGGGAAAACTAGACCTCAAAAAAGAACAAGAACTTCTTATGAATATGGCTGATATAGTAATCGATATATTCTCTGCGGAATCAGCTGTAATGAGAGCCAGTAAAATCAAAGAGAATGGAACAGAAAGGGTAGATACTGAAGTTTACGGCGATATGGTGAATATCATAGCATATGAAGCGAGCCATAGAATTTATAAGAATGCTTTGGACGCAATTTCAAGTTTTGTCTCCGAAGATAAGCAAGGTGACTTCGTTGCTGGATTCAGATTGTTTACGAAGTACCCAATCCAAAATGTAAAGAAACTTAGAAGAAGTATAGCTGGAGCAATGATAGCAGAGGGCGATTATTGTTTCTAGTATCTAGTTTGTAACAAAAAAGCCTTCAAGTAAGTAATGTTACTTGTAGGTTTTTTTTATATTTATTTCGAAAGACAATCAATAATGATTTGCTATGTGCATTAATTCTTTTTAAATTTTCTTTTTAACAACACTTGGTTTTCAAAAACCTGTCGCTCCTTTTTTGATAAATTATAGAGTGCTTGATCATTTCCGTTTTTTAGATAGTCTACCCCTATGTTTAGCATCAACAACGGGAGGATTACTTTTTCTGACTTTTTGGAGAAATGTGTAAATACTTCTTGAATGACATGAAGCTTTTCTTTGGAATAGTTTTTAATTTCAAATAAGATATTAAAAACAGGCCGTGTGAACCCTTCATAATAAAGAGAAGATTTTTCTTTTGATAGAAAGTACTTTTCGACATCATTAAATTGGACTGCCATCAACTGCCTAGATGTCCTCTTACAGATTGCCTCTATAATATCCTCTCCAACCATACTAGAGCTATATTTTAAATTAGAATCAAATATTTTACTTAGTTTCTCTTTGGCAGATGGCCATTCATTTTAATATAAAGACACCTGAATATCGGTATCTAAGCAATAGGGGTTTGATGGATTTGCTTCTAATGCTTGACCTATGGTTTTTTTGCCTCTTGAAGTAGATTTAAATTTAGGTACGAAATAGTTAAGTCGTTTAGTGTTTTATAATTATTAGGTTTTATAGCCAACGCATTTTTAAATGCAATAATAGCATTTTCGTATTCACTTAGTTTGGCATATAAATTTCCTAAGTTAGAATAGATCTTATCAAAGGTTGGGTTTATTTTTAGACCTGCATTAAAAACCGAAATGGCTTTTTGAAAAGCATTATGATTAAAATGTAAAAGCCCAAAATTAATGTAAGTGTCTTCTTCATAAGGGTTTAGGTTTATTGACTTTTCATGAGCTGAGATTGCTTTGTTTATTTCATTGTTTTTTAAGTATAAAAATCCTAAGTTAAAGTAAGCGAATTCTGTTTTTGGGTTTAAATTTATAACCTTTTCATATGCTGAAATTGCTTTGTTTATTTCGCTTGTTTTTGAATATATCAAACCTAAACCGAAATAGGCATTCTCATGTTTTGGATATAGGTGTATTGCTTTTGAAAAAGCTAAAATAGCTTTGCTTATTTCATCAGTTTCTATATATGTTAAGCCTAAATTGAAGTAAGCATTTTCGTTTTCTGAAGATAATTTTTTTTGAAATCCGAAATTGATTTATGAAATTCCTTATTATCAAAATTGGAATTACCTGAATTGAAGTATAAAATTGCCTTCTTTTTATCAATAATTGAAGAATCTTGTTCATTCTCAAAGAGCCTACTAATTTCCGTTTCTAAGTTTTCATAAGGACAGTCCTTCAATTCCGCTTCGATCTCTTTTAGTTTTTCCCTTTCCTGCGTACTCAGAGTCAGCCCATAAATCTCTGCCACACTTCTATAAGTTGACTTTAGTTGCGACCCCGCGTAACTCTTAACTAACTTATATTTTAGATAATTTTTCTTCCTAGCCACCTCGTCATAAATAATTTTTAAAAAAGCAACAAACAATTTTGCGCGACCTTCCGGATTTTCATTAATCTCAAAACAAATACGCATTAACGGCTCCCGTATTTCATAGTATTCGTCTTTACCTTCTTTATGCTTGTCTATGAATCCTTGTTTGAATAATATAGAGAATTGTTTATATACCACACAAGGCTTTAAAATGACATCTGGGCTACCTTTTTCCCTTGGAGAGGAGCGTGTTTTAGGCTAAGTAATTGTACTATTCTTTGTTGTTGGACAGATAGGCCTCCTACGAATTGTTCATAGTATGATTTTAGATCGTTCATCTACTTTATGAAGATCTTTGATAGATCGGACTTTACGTCTGCTTTGAGAAAACTATAAAAATGGACAAGTAGCCTATGGTCGCCGCCCGTGAGATCGTAAATAGCACTAATCTTACTTTTTACCTCATTGTTTACGGGGATAGGTTTTAGTAGTTCATTTTTCAACTCTTTACTTTCTTCTACTTCGATCAGTACCTTTATAAGCGTAAATGCCTGCTCAAAAGAAAGCTTTTCTAAATTGCGGGTCTGAAAAAAATTATAGAAAGGGTATTTACTACCATTAAATTGCTTGGTCAGAGTTTGAGCGGTAGCTACTAGGGATATAATATGTATTCGTGCATAAGGTCTCTCAATGATGCACCGTCGTCATTCATTCCTTTGAGTAATGTATCGAAATTCTCTACTAGGGCTATTAGCTTCTTTGTCCCTACGATTGATATAAAATAGCTTGATATAGCACTTAGTTGCTCTTTATTTGGCAGTTCTGATATTTTCAGAATCCTTTCCTTAATATCCGCCTCTCCTATCTCGTTGTACCTATCTAACGTTGCCAAGACATGCAAGCAAAAGTGAGTAAAGTTGACAACTCCATATTCATCTTCTACCATATAGGCAATTACAATTTTGTCTTTTAGTTCAGAGGCTTGTTTTAGTCGACTATATATTACTTTGGTTAGGTGGGTTTTTTCACCACCTCTTGGCGTTACTATCAGACTTTGATAAATTTCTCCGTTAATGCACTTTTCATACAGCTCACCAAAAAGCTCCTATACGATCTTCTTACTACCAACTAGCGTTTTTTCTAAAATAGTTGATTCGACGCTTTTTGAATTGAATGTTAGTATCATTGTTTATGCTTTATTGATTTTCCACCACTTTCTGATAAGAGTGAAGTGAAATAGAATATGTTCTCTTTCCTCTTTTGATGTTTCTCTTTAAGTAGCCATCCTTGCTTAGCCTTTGAGTTACATCTATAATGATTCGGCTTTTTCTATCCATTTTGGTATTTATATGTTCTACTATTTCTTTTTCTGCCGCACTAGTATTATTGCAGATATATAATAGTATTTCATAGCTTAATTCGGGGTCGGGGTAGTGGTCTGAGATTCTGTCATAGTAGTATGCTAGATTTGTTTTGTCATTGGGATCATCGATTACCGCTTCTAGGGCTTTATTTACAGTTCTAGTAGTTATTACTTGCTCATGTCTTATACGATCAAAGATTTTGTCAATAAAATAAGGGATACCATCTGTTATTTTGAAGATTTAATTTCTAATAGGAACAGTCAATAGAATAACACAACCTAGTTCTAGACATTTACAAAAACAGACTGTTTGTTCTTTGTCAAAAGGTTGAACCCTTTCTGTTTCAGTATGGTTAAGAGGGTCCCCAAGATTATGTCCAGCCCTTTTTAGCTTATCTAATATTAGATCAATACTTATTGATCCTGTATAGATAAATCGTAGCTTGTTTGGATACTGGTCATGTACAATATCTCGCAGAAACCCAACAAGCACCGCAGCACCATCAGTGCTCAGTTCATCAAGCATTAATGAAAATTCATCCAGAAAAACTACTAGTATTTTTTGTGGATTTGATTTAAGTATAGTATCTAGTAATATGGTTAACTTCTTCTGCCATACATGGTTGATTTTTCCTAATTTTACTCAAAATGCCTCAGGGACAACATCAGCAATTGTATTCCAAGTCTTCGTTAAGGTAGCAGTATTTTTGTTATCAATAAGCCCTTCCTCTTTGGCTTTAGTGTATAAGACTTCTACAAAATCATCAATAGATTTTATACCCTGAACAGATTTGTAAATAGTTACAAATTCTGGCATAAGTTCATTTGCCATTTTTCTAATTATGCTACTTTTTCCAAAACGCCTTTCGGCAAATAGCGGAATTCCTTTTATTCGTAAGAATTGCCAATAGTAATTTATTACTGCATCCCTACATATTAAATTTTCTAATTTTATTACACCTCCCGAAGTTGGGGTAATTGAGAATATAGGTTTATCTATCATGCCGCAAACGCACGACAAAATTAACGTACGTGGTCTACGTTCCCTCAGGCTCTTACTATTCGTGTATTTACTTGCATAAGTTAGAACTTTATAAAAAGCACTAAACAAAAAAAGCCTTCAAGTACATAACTCGAAGGCTTTTTAATATTTTCTATTTGATTAGTATCGACTAAACATCAAATGATTCGTCAACGACGACTCTACCGCAGTGTTCACATGCTATGATGTTTTTCATCACTCCGATATCTATAATTTGTTGAGGGGGTATTCTGTTGAAACATCCACCACAAGATCCTCTATTTACAGTTACTACAGCAAGGCCGTTTCTATAACTGCTACTGATCTTATTATAAGACTTCAAAAGACGCTCATCGATAGACTTCTTAGCTTTTTCACTTTGCTTTTTGAGCTTAGTTTCTTCTTTTTCAGTTTTGCTAATGATCTTCTCGAGCTCAACTTTTTTAGTTTCTAGATCTTTTTGTTTACCCTCAAGTCTTGAAGTTGCTTTTTCCAAAGCCTCATCCTTCGTTGTTTTACCACCTTTGGTATCATTGATCTTTTTTCCAGAAAGTTGGATTTCAAGTTTTTGTAACTCGATCTCTTTTGTCAATGCGTCGTACTCTCTGTTGTTTTTCACATTGTCAAGTTGACCATTGTACTTTTCGATCAATTGCTCAGACTCCGCTATGTTTGCGTTATGGTTGCTTACTTCACTTTCGATATCATCGATACTTTCTTTGAGCTTACCTATTCTAGTTTCTAGACCTATGATCTCATCTTCTAGATCACTCACCTCTATAGGTAATTCTCCCTTGAGGATTTCTATCTCTGCAAGTTTCGAATCAATCTTTTGTAGTTTGTAGAGCTCTGTTAATTTGTCTTTTACTGACAGTTCTTGTGTCGCCATATAATTTCCTAATTATTATAAATAGTTAACGGGATTCGTTACCACTTTCGTGCAATGTGCCGCAAAGGTACTAAATTTTCTACTTATTATTTCGTGTAAAAGGTTGATCGTAAATTGCTCACTTTCATAATGTCCAATATCAGCTATAATTATGCGGTCATTGGCGTCGAAGAACTCATGATATTTGTAGTCAGAGGTAACAAATATGTTGGCTCCGGCCTTTATTGCATTCCCTAAAAGAAATCCGCCTACACCACCACAAACAGCTACTTTTTTGATTGGATGACCTAAAAGATTTGTATGTTTTACCAGTTGAGCATTCATTCTTGTTTTGAGACTTTTTAAAAAAAGAAGTTCTTCTTCAACAGTTTCTAATTCGCCGATCACACCAGAGCCTACTGCACCATTCGATTGATCTATATCTGATTTCACGGCTAGAGGTTTTATGTTAATGAGACCTATTTGTTGTGCTATTCTCTCATTTACACCAAGGGTTATAACATTATCTAGGTTTGTATGTATAGCTATGATGGCGATATCATTTTTTATAGCCTTGATAACGGTCTTTTCTATATAATTACTGCCAGTAAATCGCTTTAGCCCCCGAAAAACAATCGGATGATGTGCCACCACAAGATTTGCTCCTAGCGTTATCGCCTCATCAATCACAGATTCAGTGCTATCAAGACAGGTAACTACTCCAGTAACTACACTATTTGGATTTCCCACAATCAGCCCAGCATTGTCATAGTTTTCTTGATACTGGAATGGCGCTATACGATGTAGGTGGTTGTATACATCTTGAATGGTTGACATAATTTTATTTTTATTTTTATTTTAATTCATCGGTCTGCACTTTAGCTCAAACCAGCTTTTGATTTCACCTTCTAGATATGGTGCTACCATTTTAAGAACATGATAGTGATATTTATTCAACCATGCTTTTTCTTTCTTGGAGAATATAGCCTCATCGATCATTTTAAGATCTAGTGGATAGAGTGTAACTGTTTCGAATTCTAAGAAACCTTCATGGCTAGAGGGGACCGTGACCATTAAATTTTCAACTCTTATTCCGTATTCATCCTCTTTGTAATATCCGGGTTCATTAGAAGTAATCATGCCCGATTGGAAAGGCTCTTTTCCTCGTATAGAGTTCAATCCGGTAAATCCTTGTGGTCCTTCGTGTACGTTTAGGAAGAACCCAACACCATGCCCAGTTCCATGGCCATAATTTAGCCCTTGGTTCCAGAGAAACATTCTCGCTAAAGGATCTAACTGCAATCCTGTTGTTCCCGATGGAAATGTAATTTTACTTAACGCTATATTTCCTTTGAGAACTAAGGTGAAATTTCTCCTTTCTTCCTTGCTTGGTTCACCTAAAGCGATCGTTCGAGTAATATCTGTTGTCCCATTGAGGTACTGTCCGCCACTATCTACAAGCAGGATACCTTCATCTTTTAGTGTTTTGCAAGTATCGTGCATCGCTCTATAGTGGATAATAGCTCCGTTGCCTTTATATCCTACTATCGCAGGAAAACTTTCCCCAACATAATCATCCATTTTCGATCTATTCTCGGCAAGCTTGTCTGCTACGTCAGCTTCTGTGACTTTGTCGTTGTTTTTAAGTTGTTGCTCTAGCCAATGGAATGTCGTGGCTATAGCTGCACCATCTTTGGCCATTGCCTCTCTAGTGTGTTGTATCTCTACTTCGTTTTTGATGCTTTTCATTAATGTAGAAATGGTCAAGCCTTCCACAATTTTGCAATTAATAGCATTGTATAGGTTTACGCTAGTGGCAGATCTATCGATTAAGATAATATCTGACTTACTCAAGTCAGCAAGCCTGCCAAGAATAGATCCATAAGGTTTGATCGAAATAGCGTCTGATTCTAGTTTAGTTTTCAGGTCTGCTGGTACTTTGTCATTATCGATAAATAAAGTAGTGGATTCTAAGGATATAATAGCAAAAGTTACAGCCACAGGATTGAACTCTACATCACATCCTCTTATATTGAATACCCAAGCAATATCATCAAGCGTGGTCACTAGATGATGGTTTACACCTTGTGTCTTCATCTCTACTCTTATTTCAGCTATCTTTTCAAACCTTGACTTTCCTGCATACTTTATATCATGTTCGAATATTTTATCGAGAGGTATATCCGGCCGATCTTGCCAGATGTCATCAAATAGATCATGAGAGATATCGAATTCTTTACCCGTACTTTTTAATAGCTCTGAGTATTTATTGAATTGGCCGATTGTACACAGATCGCCATCCATTCCCACAACTGCTCCTTTTGGTAGTGCATCACATAGCCATGTGATATACTCTGGGGCGAATCTATCTTTTGGTTTGTGAAGCTTGATTTCTGTTTCTGCCAATTCCATTTCTCCCTGCAAGAAATATCTAGAATCCGTCCACAGACCTGCATGGTCTGCTGTCACAACGACCAATCCTGCCGAGCCGGTGAATCCGCTAATCCATTCTCTACAGGTCCAATGTTCGGCCACATATTCACTTTGGTGCACATCATTCGAAGGTATAATATAGGCATCCAAGCCCTTGTTTTGCATTGCTTTTCGAAGATCAGAGAGTCTTTTATTTATACTCATTTAGTGTTGTTTTTTATATACATTAAACATATTCAAATAATTAAATATTATAAATATTTGCCATATGTAATAAAAAGGTTTATGTTTGTCACATAGTTCGTGCCAAAAAACGAACTTTAAACAAACTAATAGTGTTTTCTTAGGTGATCTCACTGATATTCTGCCTAGAAGGTAGAATTTAGAGAAATTATCTAAAGAGTGATCGAACATTACCCAATGTGTTTAATCTCAAAGATATTATTGGTATTCAAACATAAAAGAATAAAACCGATATTGTTATGTTACGACAGAGTTTGAGTCAAAAAATGATGCAGAAGTTATCTCCTCAGCAAATCCAGCTGATGAAGTTACTTCAAATTCCTACTGCAACATTAGATCAGAGAATTTCCGAAGAGCTAGAAGCTAACCCTGCATTGGACGAAGGTGATGACTACCAAGAGGTTTTTGACTTAGAGAATGGTGAAGAAGAAGGAGAGGAAAATCAAAAAGAGGAAGAGTTCGAACTTGACGACTATCTAAAGGAATATATCGAAGACGATCCATCTAGCTACAAACTGAAAGGTGAAATGTACTCTACAGAAGAGGACAAAAATATTCCTATTGCTGTACACGATAGTTTCCATGAGTTACTAGAGCGTCAAATAGGGATGCTTGATCTAATGAATACGGAGGACGAAGTGATTCTGCACCAAATCGTAGGGTCTATTGACGAAGACGGATACCTAAGAAGAGAGCCTTCTTCTATTATAGATGACCTTATGTTTTCGCAGAATGTATATACTTCAGAGGAGAAAGTACTAGATATGCTAGGACATATCCAGAGATTCGAGCCAGCAGGCGTAGGTGCTAGAGATTTGCAAGAATGTTTATTACTTCAATTGGAAAATAATATCAATAAAGGATTAGATATTAATATTGAAGGAAAACAACTAGCTCTTAGAATATTGGTAAACTACTTTGATGAATTTACTAAGAAGCACTACCAAAAATTACAGAAGTACCTTACTATTTCTGAATCACAGCTAAGAGATGCGATAGAGGAAATACTGAAACTAAATCCGAAACCAGCCAGCGCATTCTCAGGAAGTGCAACCCAAGGAACAAGTCAATACATCGTACCTGACTTTATCATCCAAAATAGAGATGGAGAATTAGAGCTTACATTGAATAGTAAAAATGCACCAGACCTGCGTATCAATGATCAATACATGGATATGCTCAAAGGATACAATGCAACAACAAACGGCAGAAAATCTACCAAGAAGGAGAAAGAGGCTGTTATGTTTATCAAGCAAAAAATAGACAGTGCAAAGTGGTTTATCGATGCGATCAAGCAAAGACAAGATACACTGTTCAGAACGATGTACTCAATCATGCAGTATCAATATGACTTCTTCTCAACAGGTGACGATAGAAGATTAAAGCCAATGATATTAAAAGATATTGCAGAGATTACAGCATTGGATATTTCTACTGTATCAAGAGTAGCGAATAGTAAATTCGTACAGACAGAGTTTGGTACTAAAAGGTTGAAAGACTTCTTCTCAGAATCACTGATGACACAAGACGGCCAGGAAGTATCTACATTAGAAGTGAAAAATATCCTGTCTGAAATTATCGTAAATGAAAACAAAAGAAAGCCACTTTCTGATGAGAAGTTGAAAGACATGCTTACGGATAAGGGGTATAATATAGCTCGTAGAACGGTAGCTAAATATAGAGAACAATTGAATATTCCAGTGGCTAGATTACGAAAAGAGTTGTAGGGAGAAAAAGAGGAATGTAAATTTTTGAATTATTGCCGTTGTAATGTTTCTAAAACCCTACGTTAAGTCATAAACTCTATGGTGAACTTAATATTAAGGATGATGCCATGAAATAATTAGTGGACTTAGAGGGGATTATGGGTTAGAAATTTTTACGGAATTTATTATATCTGTCTTCACATATTCGTCAAAATGAATTTGACCTTATGAATTGGCGACCAGTACAAATCAATTTATTTTACCAAGTGCGGAAAGATTGATTGGAAAGGCCGATGCAAGATGATACGTTAGCGATAGGAAGGGTATTATATTCAGGATGGATCGAAGGTGATAAACCATATATATAACCTAAGGTGTTTTTTCAATATTACTTAAAGAAGGAAAAATATTATTTCTGATTGGATATGTCGCTATAGGTTCATTAGAGGATTAGTTTAGTATTTCTACTATGAAATTAGGCAATTTATCATGAGTATATGTGATATTTTCAAGCTGAAATGGTATAAATAGAAGTCAAGAAAATAAGGATAGAGCTTTCTATCTCTGCGGGAAGAATAAAATTCAAAGTAAAATTACCAAAATGAAATACATAAAGCGCTTATTTTTATGTACGGAGATCTAAACGAACATCTCCACCCTTTTTAAATTAAAAAACCATGCTAATATTAGGGTATTTACATGTATAAATACTAATATTGATTTTCTCATATTGCTTTTATCAAGACACTTAAAAATAGGCGGAATAGATGATTAAGACTTTTCAAAGAACGACCCTCATTTTCATGTTTTTATCTGTTTCACTTATTTCAATTGGTCAAAGTGTAATTATAGGAACGGTAACAGACGAAGAAGGAAACAGCCTACTTGGTGCAAGTATCCTTATTGAAGAGCTAAATACGAGTACTCAAAGTGATGAAGGTGGAAAATATGAAATTAGCGTAGAGAATGCGGATATTTACCATGTGATCATTTCTTATTTAGGAAGGAAAACCATAAGGAAAGAAGTTATACTTGACAAAACACCAATTGATTTGAATATTCAAATGACACCTGACCCCTTAGAGATAGGGAGTGTCATTGTCACTGGGACATTCAATGAAAAATCTCGCTTGGCATCTTCAATAGCTAGTTCTACACTTTCTGAAAAGAATATAAAAAATAGCGCTGCTTTAGGAACAGCAGAGTTATTGGGAAATGTGACGGGTACTTTTGTGGATGCTTCGGCAGGGTCAATTTTCACAAGAGTATATTCCCGTGGAATATCATCTTCTGCGGAGGAAGATATTGGATGGTACTATATGTCACTACAGGAGGACGGTCTGCCCATTACCAATTATCATACGACATATTATGGTCCTGACCTATTTCACCGAGCTGACTTGACGACGAGAAGATTAGAAGCAGTTCGAGGAGGGTCGGCTATGATTACAAGTACTAATGCTCCAGGTGGGGTATTTAATTTTATATCTAAAACGGGAAGCGATCAATTTGGTGCCGAGGTGTTGGTTACTGGAGGGTTACAGGGTGACAATAATCTATTAGCCCGCTATGATGTTAATGTTGGTGGCCCCATTTCTGACAATGGATTAAATTATAATATTGGTGGGTTTTATAGATACGATCAAGGCGCACGGAATACCGATATAAACTGGGAGAATGGAGGACAATTAAAAGCCAATATTTCGAAAAGAACAAAAAAGGGGTTTATCAAGGTTTATGGAAAATATCTGAATGATAAAGTCAATAGGAATCAGGGTTTGGCTGCAACAAACTGGTCAAATCCGCAGCCTGCGTTTGGACAGGACTTTAATACTACAACATTAAATCTCCCAAAAATATCAACAAACATTTTAGATGGTAGGACTCTGACCAGTGATAATACTGCAACATATAACTATAATACTAACAATGGAATCCAAACCAATGACTTAGCACTGGGGCTTCAGATAGCGCACAACATAAGTGGGTGGAATATCAGATCAAATTTTAAAGTGAGTGACAAGCAGAGTGATTGGAATTCAACTCTTGCAAATCAACCATTAGGCCTGGAGAGTTTTTTACCGTATTTTTTAAGCGGAATAGATCCTACTTTTCAAAGCCCTCCAGTAGGGAATATTGTATTTAGGGATGCTAAGTCTAATGAAATCCTTGCTAAGGTTAATAACTTTGGTATTCTTGGACCTTTTCAAGGACAGCCCCCTTCTTTTGAATATATTGAAGGACAGTTACCAAATGATGCCCTATTAGGAATTGCTCCGTGGAAAAAAATAGATGAAGCGATGGAGTTCATGGAAGAATTGACCGTCTCAAAACAAATAAAGAATCACACAATTACAGGAGGGGTCTATTTTGCCCATTCTGACATAGAAACTTTTACTTCAGCAAGCTTCGCATATGCTACATATGAAAATAATCCAAGGGCATTATATGTAACCCTTGAGAATGAAGGTTCTCCGGTTATTGAACTATCTGATAAAACGGGAATTTCAAATTATGGCGGACTACTATATAATCGTGGTACAGCAAAGATCAATCAGTTTGCTTTTTTTGCTAATGACAACATCCAAGTTGGAGACAATATAAATATTGATGCTGGTATTCGCTATGATATGATGAATCATAAGGGGGATAAAGACCGATCTTCTCCTAATTTCTCACCTGGCGGAATAGATGGAGATGAGACAACAGCCTACGATAATTCCACTTTAATTGCGACACAAAAAGATGCATTTGATTTTAGTTATGATTATTTGTCATGGTCATTAGGAATAAATTACTTATTAACAGAAGATATTGCTGTTTTTGGAAGGGCATCTAAGGGCCATAAAGCACCAGAGATGAATTATTACTTCAATAATTTTAATGGTCTCCCAATTGATAAAGCCGGTACAGAACAAGATATTTTTCAAGGTGAATTGGGTCTAAAAATTATCTCTCCAAAATTTAGTTTATTTACGACGGCCTTCTATAGTCAATTAGACAATATAGCATTTTCGGAATTTGTACTGGATCAACAAGATGGAAGTATATTTTTCACGCCGATTCAACTCAATAAAACGACAACAATTGGGCTTGAAGTAGAAGGGGTTTTATCATTGACCAAACATTTGAACATTAACCTAAAGGCGACACTCCAAAAACCAACAGCTACCAGATTTAATATTTATAATGCGAATGAAACGATAGACGAATCTGACGATACAATTGCAGATTTCTCAGGAAACAAATTACCCCATAATCCAAATGTGATGCTTGAAATTAGTCCTGTGTATGCGGTAGACAGATTTAATATGTTCGCTGAGTGGCATTATATGGGAGAAAGACAAGGAAATGTTTCAAATGCATTCCAACTACCTGGATTCTCTACAGTAAATACTGGGATTGGATACCAAATAAGCAATTCTATTAACGTAACCCTTATTGCTAATAATGTTTTTAATTCGGCTGGATTAATGAACTTCTTTGGTCCAAATGAATTTGGTAGTAACTCTAATGCAGCAACGGAAGAATATATTTCTGAGAATTCAAATGCATCATTTGTAGTATTTCCAATTAATCCGAGATCTGTATTTTTGAAAGTTGGGTATACATTTTATTGACAAAAAGAGCTCAATACATTTACTAACTTTCCTTCTATGTCGCTTTTCGAAATGTAATTCTAATATGTCTTCGTATATATTTGTACTTGGATAATCCCTAAGCCGACTTTCCAATAAGATGTAGTAGAACCATATTCAGAATATTTACAAATCGAAATGTTGATTGAGTAAATGGATTATTGAAAGACTGACACTTTAGGAGCTTTCGGTATCTAAATAATAACCTACTATATATTTTTAGCTCCAACTCTATCCACTAATTTCTGTAAAAATGGGCTTGCAAAAATAAAGTTATGTAGTTCCTCACTATCCGACTGAAGGACTTGGTCTTTATTTCCTTGCCAAGCTAGTTTTCCTTGATGTAGTAGGCAGATATTTTCACCTATTTCCATCACGGAATTCATGTCGTGAGTGTTGATGATGGTGGTTATGTTGTTATCATCTGTGATATTGGATATCAATTCGTCGATTGTGATTGATGTCTTTGGATCCAATCCAGAGTTCGGTTCGTCACAGAATAGATACTTAGGGTTGAGTACAATAGATCGAGCAATACCTACTCTCTTCTGCATACCACCACTAATCTCAGAAGGAAATTTATTATTGATTCCTTCCATGCTTACTCTCTCTAGCACTTCGTCTACTCTAATTTGCTTTTTAAGCATAGACATTTTGGTAAACATATCCATTGGGAAACGGATGTTTTCTTCGATCGTCATACTGTCAAAGAGCGCATTGCCTTGGAATAACATTCCTACTTCCATACGGAGCTCTCTAACTTGCTGCTTCGATAATGAGCTAAAGTCTCGGTCATTATACCACACACGTCCTTCTGTAGGAGCGAATAGGCCAACCAATATTTTTAACAATACGGTTTTACCAGCACCACTACGACCTATGATAAGATTCGTCTTACCAGCCTCAAAAGTAAAATCTACACCTTTAAGTACTTCTTGATCTCCGAATGATTTTCTTATGTTTTCTGCTCTTATCATGTCAATATCAATGCTATAATATAATCGGCTACCAAGATCAAGATAATACTGTATACCACGGCCCTAGTGCTTGCTTCTCCCAATTCTATACTACCACCTTTCACAAAGTATCCTTGATAACAACTCACGGATGTTAGTATAATGGCAAACGTCGCTGCCTTCACAAACATGATAAATATGTTATGCGGCTCGAAGAATAATCTAAGACCTGTTATATAATCGTTATGTGTGAATAATCCAACAGGAACACTAGCAAGGTACCCTCCAGCTATTCCAATAAATGCAGAAACAGTGACCAACAAAGGAATCATCATAAGTGCAGCTAACACCTTAGGCATAACCAAATATGCACTAGTGTTGACGCCCATAATATCCATGGCGTCAATGTGTTCTTTTTGTCTCATGCCCCCTATTTCAGCGGCCATATTAGAGCCAACTTTTCCAGCTAGAATTATACAAGAAAACGTAGGTGACAATTCGATAATCATCATATCCCTCACGATATACCCTATGAATGATGTAGGAATAAACTGTCCATCCATTTGATAATAAAACTGAGTAACCGTAACAGCACCCAAGAAGATAGAAATCAAAAATATGATTGGCAATGACCCTAGACCTATATCAAACATCTGTCTGACTAATTCTTTGTAGTACATTCTAAAGTTTTCTGGTCTACGATATATTTGTCGTTGCCAGTCCACGAATTTGCCAAAATGGAATAATAAACTAAGTGGATTCATTATATTTTTATAGTTCTAAGCTGTAAAGATATTTAAAACTATGGAGTGGTATAATATGTTCGTCTTTAACGTCTATTTATATCAATTAATCTCAATTCAGTCTCAAAAGAAATCTCTCTATTTGTCTTCTGTGTCTTAAAACATGTACGATAGCATGTTCCATGAGTTGTTCTATGTCATAAGATTGGCCCCATGAAACATGCATCTTGTTATGAATATTACCATCTTCAATAGAAAGATTATGGTTTTCTATAAAGAGTCTCTCTGCGTATGCAAACATATCGATCAACCCAGATCTATATTCCTCTATAGTACTTTTGAGTTCTTTCTTTTTATAATCGACCTCTCCCACATATTTATTTCTGATAGTATCTGTATAGTTATATCCAGCATAAACCACATGCGTTATTATTGTTTGAATCGACCGACAGTCCTCGTCTTCAGTCTTATGATCTATTATTTGAATCAATTGACTTTCATTCACAGAATCCAATAAATCACTTAGTTCGAGGATAGATTTTTCATATTCGTCAAGAAGAGCACCAATAGCTCCATTATCTCTATATTTTTTCATTGTCATGTTTTTTATCAATCATATATTGATGAACCAACCTGCCCAACTCAGCCAAAAAAGGAATTCCCACATCATCATATTCGTAGATACCATCATTATAGGTTTGATTTTCATTCACATGGACCGTGGCCGTAAGGAAATACTCAATATCATGCTTGGTATCTTGGATGTATGCACAATCTGTAAGGTATCCATAAGCAACACCTACTTTATTTCTAATGATAATGTGGTCAGGTATTGGCTCTTTGGAATCACCAAATAAGAAGAACTTAATATAGCTATCATAATATTCATCTGTCTTGCCTTTGAGGTATGTATGATTTTTTGGTAATGTAGCCATTGATTCTAGAACAAATAGTCTATCACTTTTTCTGAGACTATATTGCATTTCGACTGGATAAAGACCCGGAAAAATCAACCTTTTGAGTGATTCCTGGAGGTCTTTGATATTAATAAAATTTTTCTTACTAAAGTCGATAGACTCTTCTACCTTAGTACCATCAGGATCTATATATGCTATTCCTTTTTGTGTTTTAGATATAGGTGTCAACCAAGAACTCTGAGCAAATGATGGTTGGCGAGTGTGATACGCACCACCATTCTTATCAAGGAAATTAATAGAAGGGACCCATTTATTTTCATCAAAAGAAAAACCTCCTACTCCTAAACGATGAACGATTCTACTATTGGTAAATATGCCCTTATTTCGAAGATGACTGTTGATATAGTCTTGAGTAGTGAATTCGAATAATCTGTTGTATGCATCATTATCACTAACCACGAACAGCTTATCTATATAATGTGCTAAAGTGGCGAACCCTGTTACATTCGTAGAATCTGAAGTGACAGGTGTTTGTGGAGGCCGTAAAGAATCTATAGTTAAAGGGGTATTTCTATTGACAGTGACTCCAGCCTTACGTAATTCCTCTAATTTCTGAAGAGCGAGTAGTGCTACTGGCATCTTGACAGAACTGGCAGGGTAGAAGAAATCATCTGGTCTAAAATTAAAAAAGTAATCCTCTACAATTACACCATCCTCTGTTTTAGTTATGGGTGAAAATAGAATTTGCACTTCATATTTATCCTTCTTAAGGATAACCTTTCTAAACTCTTCTGTCCCTGTGTCTAAGATCTTTTCTAAGGTGGGTTTAGGTTTAGTCTCTTTGCAGGAGTAAATGAAGAATATGGTGACAGAGAATAGAATAAAATGCCTCATTTAATGAATATTATTGTTCAAATATAAGATGCAAGTCTGTACTTATGGTAAAAATGGCTGAATTCAGCTATTTGATACTGTGTGGCTACAATGTAGATTTACAACAAATAGAAACCCCAGCTCTATGATGCGTAATTAAAGAATAAAATCAGGCTTATCTCCCTCTTATAGAGGAACACTAATGGAAGACATATATTTTCAATATAAGAAGGAGTGCACATATTGGTTGATGCAGAAGTTTGACATTGGCAAGGAAGATGCAATTGATGTTTTTCAAAACACTGTCATAATACTATATGATAAAATTTAAAACCAGAAGTTGGATCTTCCCTCTGATAAAATAAAAGCCTATCTCTACGGAATAGCAAGAAATAAAGGACTAGGGTACCTAAGATTACTTGATAAATATGTAATGACCAACTATGCCCAACAAATCTTGAATAACGCTGCTTCTATTAGAGAAAAAGAAATAATTGAAATAAAAATCGATGCTATAAGTAAAGATATACCTCAAATGAGTGAGGCTTCCCAAAAAATAATCACACTGTATTATGAGAAGCATAAATCAATCTCAGAAATTACAGAGATAATGGTACACAAGAATAACGAGACTACCCAAAACATGAAATATAAGAGTCTGCAAAAGCTCAAAAAGCTTGTTAACTCTAAGTTTTATATCCCTTTTGAATATTTAGAAAGAAAACTATGTGTATTATAGTAAAAAGGAGGTGGCTTTTATAAATGGTGCACGATGTCATTTTGCGGAACTGCCGGAACCTCTAAATCGCCAAACGGCTGTAATATTTATTCTGATGTAGTCAACACCATAAGGGGATTCAGCAATTCTAGAGATTTTACGATTCAGCAAATGAGACTAGAAAACACTAATCGTTTTATTTAATCTATGAGTTTCCTGATGCTTACGACGGAGTCAATAAAAAGGTGTTGTGAAAAAACGCCATATTCTAAATAATCCGGTTACCGATCCATTAGGCCAAAATTTAGGATTTTTAATAATCGACATCCTGAAGGCACTTTTTATTATTGTTAGATTGTTTTGGCGTTCTACTTTTTTGCTGTTTTACAGAATTGTGAATTTCTGTGATCTAATACCCGACTGTATTATGTATAGACCAACGGGGATATCGAAAATAATAGATTGACCATTTCCTTGCTTTACTATTTTACCATTGATTGTAAGGATACTCCAAGAGTCCCCATTGTCAGCGTTAATGTTGACAGCAGCATTTTTTCTAATTGAATTATAGTCTAGTATCTGTAATGGTTTTTTAATTAATGAATTCACAGAAGTCGTGGTGCAGGTATTGTCTTTCAGATAATCATAAGCGACAGTCAAGATTTCAACCTGATTATCGAAATCAATAGTGTGACCCACTCCCTGTAATAGATTGGTTTCTACGCAAGCGCCGTTAGTCTCCATAGCATCTATCAATGGGTAAAAACGAATATTAGGACTATCAAGCGAACCATGGACTACATATACGGGTTTGCCATCTATATTTTGTGATATATCGTTTACTTCAGTAGGATTTATTGCTGCTCCTATAGGAAGCAGTCCAGCGAACTTATCAATATGGTTGAGTCCGTAGGTATAGGTAGTTTTCCCTCCCCAAGAGAACCCGATTGCATATAGTTTTGCCGGATCGATATCATACCATTGAAATGCAGAGTCTAATATGAATGAGGTAAATGCGGTATCAATAGGGTCGTCAATTTTTCCATCTGCTCCGCCATCAGGGCATATGAGTATTACACTGTTTGCTTCGGCAAAGTCAACCAATTCTTCACACCATGTTTCCCCACTCCATCGGGCTGTATTAAATGGATGGAGTGCTAAAAATGCTGCTGTAGGTTCTCCTTCTACATAAGAAGAAGGGATTACTAAAGAGTAATCCTTTGAATCGTCTGTTTGGAAAGGGACGCTATTATTGATTTGAGTTTGAGAAATTAGAATTGACGAAAAGCAAATAGCAGTAATGAGAGAAGATATAGATTTGAACATTCTTTTTTGTTTAATTATTTGGTAAAGAAACAGAATATTTGCGTCAGATTCTATCTATTCTAGAATGGGAATTGTCCGTTAGGTTGAGTTAATATGAAATAACCTTCAACCTTAAGGATGTAGGCTTTTATTAGGCGGTGAGGATTGACCTATCTAATACATTTGATCTTAATGAACACTTTGCCTAAGACCATGGTTTCTTATCAAAGTAAGCAGATGAAAGAAACAATTCTTATAGCCGGTGGTACCGGTTTGGTTGGTAGCCGATTACTCGAAATGATCGATTATACCAAGTACACGGTCAATATCCTTAGCCGAAAGAAAAAGGCGGATACCGAAAATGTCAACTACTTTATTTGGGATATTAATAAAATGGAGATTGAAAAAGGAGCTGTGCAAGCGGATTATATCATCAACTTCACAGGAGCAGGAATCGCTGATGCTCGATGGACTAATGCTCGAAAGAAGCTACTTATCAGCAGTAGAGTAGAGAGTGCCAGATTAATTAAAAAAGGGCTTGAACAATCTGGACATAGACCGAAAGCTTACATTTCTGCTTCGGCTATTGGTTATTATGGTGATAGAGGCAGTGAGAAATTAACAGAAGCAAGTCCAGTAGGAGAAGGGTTTCTGGCGGTTTGTTGTGAGCGGTGGGAAGATTCAGCTCAAGAACTAAATAAACTTGTAGATCGATTGGTGATCAATAGAATTGGGATTGTTCTATCTACTAAAGGAGGAGCACTTCCTAAAATTCTTATGACAAAAGCAATAGGTGTCTACAGTTATTTTGGTAGCGGCAGTCAATATTATTCTTGGATTCATATCGACGACCTATGTCGAATATTTCTCAGAAACATAACTGAAGATTCTATGTCGGGAATCTATAACACGGTAGCTCCGAAACCACTTACCAACAAAGAATTTACTATTGAGATAAAAGATGCTCTTGGAGGGGTAGCTGCCTTACCAGCTCCAAAGTTTGGACTTAGACTTTTGCTTGGTGAGATGGCAGATGTTGTGTTGAATAGCAATAGAGGATATCCAGAAAGGTTAGAAGAAAATAAAATTTATTATGATTATTCTGATCTAGGGTTAGCTGTGAAAGATCTATTGGAAAGGAAAATATAACGGCTACAGCTCCCCGACGATTAGTTTGCCATGATAATAACGCAACGATAAAATCTCATGTAAAGAAATAAGATTAGCATTTGTAATCTTGCCAGCTCCGATTAATTGGATAGTAGACTTATTTGATAGGATAAAATTATTCATTGTTGATAGCATTTCGACTCCTCCCTCTGCTGTTTTGGCGCCTCCAGATGTGAGTATATATTTTATTACACCTTGATCAGTAAGTAGCTTTGTAGCTTCTAATATATCCGGAGAGTCATCGATAGACTTGTGAAAAGTAATAGGTAAGTCTGTACATTCAGAAATAGACTTTATGGCATTTAGATCAGGCATCCCACCGGTATCAACAGGACCGAATACTATTCCCCCAACATTAAATTTTGCTATTGATTGGATATAATTTTTAATCTCAGCTAACTCGCTATAGTCATATGTATAATCGAACGGTTTCGGATTCACGATTACCTTCACTGGAATGTCTAGTGCTGAGGTTACTTTTGCGATCATTTCTAAAGAAGGACTATTCCCATCGAGGTCAAGTCTATCACACAATTCTATTTGCTGAGCACCTTTCTGCTGAGCACTTACTGCGTCGTTCAGATTTCCAACACAAGCTTCGAGAATCATAATTAATTAAGATATCATGTAGAAAAAGGAAAAGCCCCAACAACTCTGATGTAATCTGAGCGGCTGAGGCTTTCTTGGTGGCGCCTCCCAGATTTGAACTGGGGACACATGGATTTTCAGTCCATTGCTCTACCAACTGAGCTAAGGCACCTTCCTTGCTTTTGGAAGCGAGTGCAAATTTATAGCCTTTTTTTAATCTACCAAACTTTTTGCAGTGTTTTACTCATTCGTTTTGAATTAGATTGATAGTAAAAAATCAAATAAAAAAAAAGTATTATATAATACTGTGTTCGTCAAGTATTTGGCTTACATGGTTCAAGAATAATTTTTAAGAAAATATCTTTTGATCAGAGGTGTTTTTTATAAGACACGTTCTATATCAAATACTGTATCTACATTAAATGTGGGTTTTATTCTTGAAACATTCTCTTTTCTATGACTTACCCAGCAGGTATCCACACCAAAATTTTGACCCCCAAGAATATCAGACATCAAATTATCACCAACAACTAGGATTTTAGATTTGTCAGGAGGGTTAGGAATACTATCATAAGTATATTCGAAAAAGCGAACATCTGGCTTTGCTACACCGATCTCGTCAGAAACTATAATACTATCAAACATCTCTATCATTCCCACATGAGCCAGCCTTGGCCTTTGTGCCTCTTTCAATCCATTAGTGATAATACTGACTTTATGATTCTTAGACACTTTTTTGATCAACTCTACGGCCCCAGGATATGCTTCGCTTACCGCCACCATATTCTCAATGTAGGCAGTATTAAACTCAAAAGGATCTATTTTTTTTATACCCATCAAATCAAAAAAGCCAGCAAACCTTATTTTCTTTAAGGTATCAGTATCGATCTTTTTATCTTCAAAATCTACCCACACTTTTGCATTCTCTATGTTATACGTTTTGTATATTTCCTCTGTACAGACCATATCATGATCTAAGAAAGTCTTGAACAATGATTCCTTACTTGCTTTAGAGAAATCAAGGAGTGTATTGTCTACATCAAAAAGTAACCATTCGTATTTATTCATATTGTATACCTTTGCGGCATCGAATGTAATCAAAATCCGAGATAATGCCAGAATACGACTTAAATGATCCAACAGACTTAGATATAATGCGCGGGCAATTCAATATGTATACCGCAGACGACTGGGAGGAATATATAGAACTTGCAGAGGAAAGAAGTATTGGATATAAAAATATCAATATCCTAAAGTCCGCGCAGCGAAAAGCAGGAATCGGTAAGTACCTTAGCGCAAAAGTGATCAATTGGGTCTTGAACCTAGTGGATCAGTTGGATAGTTATGATGAAGATGATGAAGATGAGGAAGAATAAGTTGTCGAATTGCTGAATCTGTTGATTTTTTGAATCAGCCCTCGAAAGGACCATTCGTTACACTGATCAACGTGTTCGCTTTGCAAACCACTTGTTCGTTTTGTGATGTTGACTTTTTAGTTATTGTAACGACTGTATAGCTCATCTACCTTCGTCGCCAATTTTCGATCCTTATCCGTCACGGTATTTCCAGCATCATGTGTTGTCAACTCTATAGTGACATTATTATACACATTCGACCAGTTTGGGTGATGGTTTTGTTTCTCAGCATGGATTGCTACTTCGCTCATAAATGCCCATGCTTGTGTGAAGTCTATGAATTTGAAGTCTGCGATTAGTTTATTGTCTGTCTCTTTGAAGTTACTCATTATTAGTTCTCTTTATAATAGGATAGCAAAGGTAGTTGCTTTATAGAAAAAGCAAAAGTATTAAAGTAAACTCAACACCCATAGTAAATTGAACGTTAAATATGAAACGAAGTAAATATAGATAGTCAATCAGAGTACTTTACTATAGACCATTATGAAAACAATAAGGCTGTTACTGACATTTTATAAGTCATTTGCTGTATTCAGTATATTTATAACTTTGTCTTGTTCTGGTATAATATTCGAATGGGGAATAAGCACCATCACTGCATTAATCTGGTTCAAAATCATCACTCTAGGAATAATTTTCTATACTGTTAGTACCTCAAAGAATGACAGTTTTAGTTACTATAAAAACTTAGGGCTATCCAAAGTACACTTGTGGATAGCTACATTTATATTCGACTTCCTTCTATTTATGACTGTCCTAATATTAATTCTAAAAATATGATAAAAAACCTGCTTGAAATTGATAGCGTTATTCTAGAATTTGGATCTAGAAGGATTTTACAAGATGTATACCTAAAAAGTGAAACAGGAAAGATTACAGGTTTACTAGGCAGAAACGGCACAGGGAAATCCTGTATTTTTAAGATTCTATTTGGAGAACTCATATCAAGCTCTCAATCTGTTAGGATAAATGGAAATTCATTGATTGCATCAAGGCGTCCACCTCAGAAAATTAGATATCTACCGCAAAATAGTTTTATACCTACTTCCTTAACACTAAAAAGGGTTTTGTGCGATTTTGAACTTGATTTTTTGGATATGATAAATCATTTTCCCGAATTCAAAAAACATTATAAGTCAAAGTTGATAAACTTATCATCAGGTCAAAGACGGATAATAGAAATATTTGTAATAGTAAGATCACAAACTGAATTCTGTATATTGGATGAGCCTTTTTCGCAAGTAATGCCATTACATATAGAAACTATAAAGAAAATTATAGAACGGGAAAAAACGAAAAAAGGGATTATAATTACTGATCATATGTACAAACATATTATTGAATTAAGTGATGATCTGTACGTCATTAATAATGGTAAAGTGTATTTAACAAAAAGTGATAGAGATATAGAGACATTGGGGTATGCCCGAATAACTAATAGGAGCTGAATTGTGCTATATGTATTCGAGGACATTAGCTTCGTGAACCCATTTAGTGCTAAACACATATTTATAAGAAATTCATATAATCAAAGTCAGACCTTAAGCCATCTAGAGTGGTACACAAGCGGCTAAAGCCACGAAAACATTAAATCACCTCAATGACAAAACCCAACTTCTTCAAATCTTCCCAATACTCAGGATAACTCTTCGTCACCACCATATGATCCTCTACTTCGATAGGAAACAACTGAGCTAAAGGGCCAAAGGCCATTGCCATTCTATGATCTTTGTATGTTGCAAAGGTAGGTGCCATCTCATCTCCATCTATATTTCCTTCTTGCATATAGTATTCTACATCTGATTTTTTAGAGAACTTTGCTGGAAGTTTTGACAGCCATATACGGACTTTAGCAAGTTCCGCTTGCAGTGCCGCGATACGATCCGTCTCCTTGATTCTCAATGTTTGCAAGCCTGTGAATAGAGCTGACACACCAGTGCCTGCGGCCATCGTGCTTACACTCTGAGCGATATCTGGACAATTAATGAAATTATATTCGAAGAACTCCTCTATAGGATTTCCAGACTTAGTAATTCTAATAGAGTTATCGATATATTCTGTTTGAAGGCCAAAACTATTGCCAATCACGGCAATGGCACTATCTCCTTGCAGGCTGTCTTTTTGCAGTCCGGTCAATGTAATGTCTGCTTCCTGTGCGAATGCCGCTATAATATAATAGTAAGATGCCGCAGACCAATCTGCTTCCACGAAGAAGTCTTTTGCTTTATATTTTTGTGGAGCAATACTAATTGTTTGGCCCTCCCAAGAATAGGATATACCAAAATGTTCCATAATCTTAAGGGTCATCTCTAGGTATGGTCTCGATACAAGGTCACCGATCATTGTAATTTCCAAGCCATTTGGAAGTGTGGGTGCAACTAAAAGCAGAGATGAAATATATTGAGAACTAATATTTGCAGAAACAGAAATCTTACTATCTAGTGTTCTAGTCGGAAATCCAATCTTAAGTGGAGGATAACCTTCATTCCCCAGGTATGAGATATCTGCACCCATCTTTATCAATGCATCAGAAAGTGCTTTGATAGGGCGCTCTTGCATTCTTTCAGAACCGGTAAGAATATTTTCTCCGTCTCTTGTTGCTAGAAAAGAGGTCAGAAAACGGAAAGTAGTGCCTGCATGATGTGCATCTAATTCTTGAGTATCAGACGATAAGAGAGCCTGTAGCGTCCTAGTATCATCACTATCAGACAAATTCAAAATTTCGAAGCCCCCCTCGCATAGTGCTTGAATAATCAATATTCGATTTGAAATACTTTTTGATCCACTAAGTTTTATTTTGCCTACTGCGGTTTTATCCGCTTTACTTATGCTTACTTTTTTCATTTACTCATAGTTGTTGAGTTATTGAATTAGCGAGATGTTGAATTGTAAGATAATGTTGACCAGATCAATCATTACGTATGCAATCCAAATTTAATCCGCCTTGATCTGTTTGATTCGTGTTCTATCTGAAGCAACACTATAAACAGAAGAGATTACAACGCTTAGAGCGGTCAAATCACCATTAGAATGACAAAACCATAAAATGAATCTACGGTTTTGTAATTCTAGCGATTCAGCATTCTATTGATCGTCTTTCCACACGAGTTTGAGATCTTCAATTCCTTCCTTGATCGTGCTCCCTACCGGACATCCATGAGCTGCTGCTTCGAGTATTTTCCGCTCTTTTTTAGAATAATCATTGGCAGGCATAAACATTACGATTTCGATTTTGCCAATTCTTCTAGGATCAGAATCCATGATCTTATTTACAGTCATTTCTGTACCAGCCATATCTATCTCGTGATTACGAGCCGCTATACCCATGATGGTCATCATACAAGAACCAAGTGCCGCGGCTACTAGATCGGTTGGGGAGAAAGCTTCTCCTTTTCCATTGTTATCAGTAGGGGCGTCTGTTACGATCTTAGTTCCAGATTTTAGGTGTTCGGCCTCTGTTCTTAAACCCCCGAGGTATATTATTTTTGATGTCACTCTTCTTCATTTTTGTGATTCTGCTCTGTATTATTGATCTGCTCAGTGTTGCTTCTATTAGAGTATGAGGATTGCCTTTTATCTCTGCTTGCAGACATTACACCATTTTCCTTTTCCTCCTTCGCTCTTCGTAGTCGATCAGATTCGTCGTATCTAAGGATTATATCTTTAACTAAGCGGTGTCTTACTACATCTTCTGTCGTTAGCCTTACTTTTGCGATTCCTGAGATACCAGGCAATATGTCCAATGCACGGAATAGTCCTGATTTCTGATGTCTAGGAAGATCTATTTGACTAGGATCGCCTGTTATAATACATTTAGCTGATGGTCCCAATCGTGTCAAGAACATCTTAATTTGTGTTGTTGTACAATTCTGAGCTTCATCTAATATGATAAATGCATTGTCCAACGTTCGACCTCTCATAAACGCCAGTGGTGCTACTTCGATCACTCTTGTCTGCATGAAAAAGTCTAATTTTTCAACGGGGATCAAATCATTCAGTGCATCATAGAGTGGTCTTAGGTAAGGATCAACTTTTTCTTTAAGGTCACCAGGTAAGAACCCAAGACTCTCTCCTGCTTCTACAGCTGGTCTAGTTAGAATTATTTTTTTGACCAACTTACTTTTAAGGGCCCTCACGGCTAGTGCGACAGCAGTATACGTTTTACCCGTACCAGCAGGACCGATGGCGAAGACGATATCATTCATTTCACTTTTTTCAACTAGCTTTCGTTGATTTTTTGTTTTGGCTTTTATTGGCTTCCCATTATTACCATATACTATCACCTTGCCAGCACGCTTTAGGTCTTCTTGCTCTATTTCGTAAGGATTATGCCCCTCTAGTAGGTCTATGACTGCTTTTTCTGTAAGATCTATATTTTGTCTCAGCATATTGACCATACTTTCTATTCTGGCCTTTGCCTTTTGGGTATCTTTTCGTTCACCTGATAGCTTCAGATTATTTCCTCGAGAAGTAATTATAAGATCTGGAAATGCCTTTTTGAGAAGGTTAAGTTTAGAGTTGTTACGACCGTATAGGGCCAATGGATCTACACCGTCAATCGTCAATATGATTTCACTCAATATGTATGTATTTTATTTTTTAAGTTTTTTAATTAGCTACAAAACTCGATTCGTTATCATATTAGTTTTTTTTTTAATATAAAAACATGATCTTTATGCTTTGCACCGTGCTAATATCCATGTTTGTGCGATTACAAAAGAATATTTAAACAGAAATAATGTCCACGATCACAAAAAATAATATTGTGATCAAATAGGCTCTTTAGAACAACGCTCACATGCATATAGTTTCTATAACTACAGATTTTGGATTGCAAGATTATTATGTTGCTGAATTAAAAGCGCATATATATCAGCGATCTCCGGATGTGAATATTGTAGATGTGAGCCATAGTGTTGACTCTCATGATATTGTGCAAGCGGCTCACTTTGTAGAAAATGTTTTTCGATCATTTCGAAAAGGAAGTATTCATTGTATAGCAGTTTATAATTACTATCAGAAGCATAGCACGTTTATCACATTTGAGCGAGAAGGGCATTTTTTTATAGGACCGGATAATGGAGTTTTCTCTCTTGTGTTTGATGACCTTAATCCTGCAGATGTATACGAAATTGACCACAAACTACTTGGGTTAACCAGTATAGCAAAAATAATAGGATGGGCAACTAGTTACTTAGCCAAAGGAAACCCGATCTCTCAAATAGGTACTCAAAGAACTGAAATCAATCAAAAGATGGGTATCAAACCCGTTGTGGTAGGTTCACAGATTCGAGCAACAATTATCCATATTGATCATTATGAAAATGTGGTGATCAATCTAAAAAGGGATCAATTTGAGAAGATTTGTGCAGGACGAGATTTCCAAATCTACTACAAACAAAAAGATCCGATTATTGTGATCTCAGAAAACTATAGTGATGTGGCGATTACAGATGTAATGTGTTCATTCAATACTGCAGGATATATGCAGATCGGAATCAATATGGGTAAAGCATCCTCTATGCTCAATCTTAATAAAAACGAAACCATTCAAATAAACTTTCTAGACCGATGATAACACGATTCGTAAAACTGACATTCAAAGAGGATAAGATCGAAGACTTTGTCAATATATGGAATGAAAGCCGTGAAAAGATAGCTGGATTCGATGGATGTAATTTCGTGGAAATGCATCAGGCCACAGTGCCGGGGAATGTCTGCTTTACCCACAGTATTTGGGAAAGTGAAGAGGCACTGAATGCCTATCGACACTCCGAACTATTCGAAAAGACGTGGGCTAAGACCAAAGTGCTCTTCGATGATAAACCTGAAGCATGGAGCCTCAATACCCACGGACACGAGGGAAGTATTATTAGGTAATGGTTGAGTTGTTGAATCGTTAGAATCATTGAATCGTTTTATGGTGTTTCGATTTAAGAAAAAGGATAAATTAATAATGGCCAGGTCACATCTAACCTTGTACCCGTGACCTGTTACCTTGACCTTGTACCTTTCATTTTGAAAAAATAAAACCACTCATGAAAAAGATAAGTTGCAATACATATGACATACACATCAATAACTGGGACGCTGTAAATAAGCACATCACAAAAGGCAATTATTCTTCCATCATCATAATCGTAGATGAGAATACCACGGAACATTGTCTGCCTTCAGTGGCTGGTACATTGACCCAAAAGTTTGACATAATAGAGGTAGAAAGTGGCGAAATCAACAAAGAACTAGATACTTGCAAAGGAATTTGGGAAACTATGATCGACTTTGGTGCGGATCGTCATAGTTTATGTATCAATCTTGGGGGTGGCGTGATCGGTGATATGGGCGGATTTACAGCAAGTACTTTTATGAGGGGGATGGACTTCATTCAGATGCCTACTACGCTTTTGTCTCAGGTAGATGCCTCAGTGGGAGGCAAGTTAGGCGTCGATTTTAATACTTATAAAAATTTGATAGGCGTTATCAAAAACCCAGGGGCAGTGTTTATTTTTACCGAATTCCTAGACACATTGCCAGAAGAACAAATCCAAAGCGGTTTTGCAGAAGTCATTAAACACGGGCTTATCAAAGATGCCGATGCGTATTATAGAGACATCACCATCAGAGACTTTGCAAGTTTTGACTGGGAACAACTCGTATATGACTCAGTCCTTATTAAAAAAAGCGTCACAGATGAGGATCCCGAAGAAAGAGGACTCAGAAAAATACTCAACTTCGGACACACATTAGGACATGCAATAGAATCTCACAGTCTTGATACGCCAGCGCACCTACTTCATGGAGAAGCCATAGCTATTGGCATGGTCATGGAAGCTTATCTAAGCTGCCAAAAAGGATATATTTCCGAATCAGAGGTAAACCAATTAAAGTCATCTATTATTGACATATATGGTCATCATCCGGATCGGATTCCTGAGCTTGATACGTTGATTTCGCTCATGTCGAAGGATAAGAAGAATAAGGGAGGAGTGATTATGTTTTCGTTATTGGAAAAGATTGGGGTTGGAAATTATGATCAAGAAATGAGTATACATGCTATTGAACGAGCTATTGGATTTTATACATCCAGTTAACTGGTAGCCTTTATATTGGCGTTTTGTATTTTAGCACAAAACGAAAGGATCTCACGCAGTGATGTAATATTACATGTGCACTATTTGGCCTCCTTACTTCAGCACAAAACGAAAGGGACTAACGGAGTGATGCAAAAAAGCTGAATAATAATTTAGTGCAGTATTCGCTCCCATACGATTCCGCAAATTAAGTTACTAAGCAGTAACTTAATCCACTACGGTAATCTTCATCATATTAGTCCTAAACCTCTTCTTTATAGGCATACTACCTGTGTTGACTACGATATCACCAGGCACAACCTTACCCGCTTCTTTTAGGATCTCAACTAAATCATAGATGGTTTCATCTGTAGTCGTAAACTTATCATATTTGAAGCACTTCACGCCCCATACCATATTAAGTGTAGATAACATATGCTCTTGATCAGAGAAGACAAAGATCTTACAATTTGGTCTGTAGCTAGACATTTTGAAAGCTGTATATCCTGAAACAGTAAGCCCACATATTGCCTTTGCATTGATTTCATTGGCAATTTTTGGAGCTGTTAAACAGATCGTATCGGATAGAAAGGTAGAAGAGTCAGGATTTGGTTTTGGTCGTTTGTTCTGCATTTCATAGTGCTTCTCAGCTTCTTCTATGATCTTATTCATGGCTTGGACTACGATGGTTGGGTGCTTACCGACAGAAGTCTCACCACTAAGCATTACAGCGTCAGCACCATCCAATACAGCATTGGCTACATCAGTGATCTCTGCTCTCGAGGGGCTAGGGTTTGTGATCATACTCTCCATCATCTGAGTGGCTACGATCACAGGCTTTGCTCTCTGTATGCAACGTTTGATAATTTGTTTTTGGATAGCAGGTAATTGCTCCATTGGTACTTCTACTCCGAGGTCTCCTCTTGCTATCATCACGGCATCAGTAGCCTTTATGATTTCTTTGATTCTAGCGACAGCTTCAGGTTTTTCTATTTTAGCGATGACTTTTGCTTTATGGCCAGCATCGTCTATTTTTTTCTTTAGTTCTTTTATGTCTTGCGCTTTTCTTACAAAAGATAGTGCGATCCAGTTGACAGGCAAGGTCAATATATATGCTAAGTCAGCAAGATCCTTTTCGGTCAAACTTGGAAGTGAGATCTTTGTATCTGGCAGATTTACACCTTTGTTGGATGATAATATACCTCCGAAAAGGACTTTAAGTTTTACCGTATCTGTACCATTCGTTTCTGCAACTTGTAGTACCAGTTTTCCATCATCGATGAGTACTTGTTCTCCAACATTTACATCTCGTGCAAATTCTGGGTAGCTCATATAGATCTTCTCCATATTACCAACACACAATTCATTTACGAAAGTAAGGATGTCATCTTTTTTTATAGCTAGACCATCTCCTTCCATTTTACCGACTCGGAGTTTTGGTCCTTGTAGATCTGCAAGGATACTTACATTAGATCCGTACTGCTTTTTGATCGCAAGTATTCTTTCAACTGTCTCACCATGCATTTCATGTGATCCATGAGAAAAATTTAATCTAAATACATCAACACCTGCTTCAATAAGACTCAAAAGACCCTCAGTGCTTGAACATGCTGGTCCTAGAGTTGCTATGATTTTTGTGTTCTGGTGGTCTACTATATTTAATTTACTCAATGTTGACGGGTTTTTATTTTATAAGAAAGCAAATATACTGCACTTAGTGTGATATCTACAATAATACTACCCAAATAGTAATATACATTTTAACAAATCAAAAGTCAAGCCATTATGGATACGGTAAGCAAGTATTAATCTAGTCACATTATATATAAAACCCTGTGGAATAGGAAGTAAATTTAACTTTGAGTTTAGGTCATGAGTAAGTTTATAAATTACCTCATTTGTTAAATAATCTTTAAAAAGCTTGGTTTTGAATCTGCTAAGAGGTTATTTTGCATTCATAAGCGTGAATATTAGTCCATCTGTATCGGCAACGCTGCGGATGATGTTCTGGCGAATGTTCGGCAATGATGCCAAAACGAAGATAGGACTTAATTAAAACATACAAACACTATGTCAGAAATTTCAGAAAAGGTAAAACAAATCATCGTAGACAAATTAGGCGTTGACGATGGAGAAGTTACTAATGAAGCCAGCTTTACTAACGATCTAGGTGCAGACTCTCTAGATACGGTAGAACTTATCATGGAATTCGAAAAAGAATTTGATGTATCTATTCCAGACGAACAAGCAGAAAACATTCAAACTGTAGGTCAGGCTGTAGAATACCTCGAAGCTAACAAGAAGTAAGCCTTAGAGAGAAAAGCTATTAAATCCACAACCGACTAAGTTGGTTGTGGATTTTTTTGTCCAATAAGTTACTGCAATTATAGTACTTTTGCAATTCTTAATTATAACTACTTAAACATTAAGCATGTCATATTCTTCAAGACATAGATACAAGAGTCGAAGAGAAAAAAATCGAACGGTAGCAAAGAATACAAAGATGATCGTGGTTTCAGCGGGGCTAATAGTTTTAGTACTTGTGATTAAAAACCGTGTTTACCTTTATGATTATATAAGAACGTGGTTCTATTGATAATTATGTAAAACTAACCTTTGTATAAATTCACAAGCCTTATATCCAAAAAATATAAATGAAATTAAACCAATATATAGATCATACTAATTTAAAACCTACAGCGACCCAAAAAAATATAATACAATTATGCCAAGAGGCTATTGAACTTGATTTTCAATCAGTATGTATTGCTCCTTATTATCTCGATATTGCAAAAAAAGAACTGCGAGGATCAAAAGTTAAATTGTGTACTGTGATAGGTTTTCCATTTGGCTATGACCATGTTGCTACTAAAATGGTAGCCATATCAAAAGCTATAAATGGGGACGCTGACGAACTAGATATTGTTATCAATCTATCTGCCGTTAAAAATAAAGATTGGGCTACTGTAGAAAATGAAATAGATAGCATAACCACGGTAACAAAACTAAAAGGAAACAAAGTACTCAAGCTAATATTAGAAACGGCATATCTAAATCGTGAAGAATTAGAAAGACTTTGCAATCTTTGTATTAAGAGTAACGTTGATTTTGCAAAGACATCAACAGGTTATGCTCCTACAGGTGCAAATCTCGAAGATGTGGTATTCATGAAATCAGTATTAGGGGATAAAGTTGCAATCAAGGCAAGTGGAGGAATCAAAGATTCAAAATTTGCCAAAGAGCTCATTGAAGCAGGAGCAACAAGATTAGGTACTTCTTCTGGTATAAAAATAATTCAGGGATTATGAAATACGCGCTACTTCTTATTGGAATGTTATTTTTGAATTCTGCATCGGGGCAAGAGAATGTGACAGTAAGCACGAGTCCAGCAATCGATCAGATGATGGACAAATTCACAAATGCCAATAGGGCCCAAAAAAGTATCAAGGGTTGGAGAATTCAGATCATAACTACTGACGATAGACGTAAAATGGAAGCCGCAAGAGGTAAGTTCTTAGGATTATATCCAGATGTAGAAGTAAAGTGGAATCACGTGGCACCATATTATCGTGTAAAAGTGGGAGCTTATGAAAACAAGATGCAACTCATGGGATTTCTACTCGAACTAAAAAATGACTTTCCTGGAGTAATACCTGTTATGGACAACATAAAAAAATCAGAATTGGTAGGAAACTAAAACGAATTGAAGAATTTTCAATTCGCTGGGTAGATATTTTCTGCACGGGGGGTTACTGTAATCTAGCTAATACACACCTATGAGTCAAAGATCCAGAATAACGACTAAATCTATTGATTGGATTACACTCACTGTATTTTTTTCTCTTCTAATTATTGGTTGGTTGATGCTTTATGCTTCGGTTTATGATAGCAAAGTTCCTCACGCATACTTAGATTTTAATAGTTCAATAGGAAAACAAACTCTTTGGTTAGGTATAGCTCTTGTTGCCTTTGTGCTAGTTTATGCTATCGATTGGCAATTTTGGAATACATTCGCTTTCCCTATATATGGGGCCGCCATATTCCTCTTGATTTTAGTTTTAATTGTAGGAACCGAAATTAAGGGTGCAAGATCATGGTTTAGTTTTGGAGGCGTATCATTTCAGCCTTCTGAGATAACTAAATTTGCTACAGCTCTGGCAATAAGTGGATTTCTGAGTTCATACAAATCTGATATCCGCACCCGAAATTCTATGTTGATATCATTTGGTCTGATTGCCCTTCCGATGCTATTTATTTTGCTTCAATCAGATGCAGGTTCTGCACTTATTTTTTTATCATTCTTTATCTTATTTTATCGTAGAGGACTTACTCCATTATTTTACATATTAGGATTTTCGATAGCTGCTATATTTATAGGTTCGCTTGTTTTTGAACCACATGTCGTAGTATTATCGGTAGCACTGGTAGGCTTATGTACTTTAATTTATAATATAGGAGAAACATGGCGATCTGCACTCATTTTCTTTTTTATTGGAGCGGTATCAATATTACTTTATGTCAGAGATCTATATTGGATTGGTATAAGCGTGGTTGCTGTGGCAATAATAGGTTATTCATTTTTGATGTTTCAGGAGCGGCAGTTTAGAACTTTGACTCTAGTTCTTCCTGCTATTTTATTATCATCGATCTTGGCTTTTGGATCTGCATTAGCATTCGAGAATCTTCTAGAATCTCATCAGCAGGACAGAATCAACGTATGGCTTAGACCAGAAAAAAGTGATCCTAGAGGTGCGAGATACAACATCATCCAATCGAAATTAGCTATCGGTTCTGGTGGTGTACAAGGAAAAGGGTTTTTAAAGGGGGATATGACTAATCTCAATTATGTTCCGGAACAGACAACTGACTTTATATTTAGTACTGTTGGAGAAGAACAAGGGTTTATAGGATCTTTTGGGGTCATTTTCTTATTCACCTTACTTATTGTCAGGATTGTGATAATTGCAGAGAGAGCCAAAAACGTATTTATTCAGAACTATGCCTATTGTGTAGCGGGCATTTTCTTTCTTCATTTCTTCATAAACATTGGTATGGCACTTGGTATCATGCCTGTTATTGGGATACCTCTGCCATTTTTGAGTAAGGGGGGAAGTGCATTACTTGGATTTACGATTATGATAGCTGTGTTGCTTAGGATGGATATGGCTCGGTTTAGGACTTGATATTTTTCTGTTGATGTGTAGGGCCTTTGAAGAAAACGCACTTAAAATCTTTTTGGAGATGAAATATCCATATCCGTTTTTACTCGGTAGTTTAAGCTGTTACGCTATTGGTAATAGATTCGTAGGTAAAGAAAAGGAACGTTTTTTGGACGCTATTGTATAGTTACCTAGATTTTGGCATCTAGTCTCTTTGACTTTTTATATGGTGGCATTCTTTTTTTGAAAACCAGCAAAAATGTTACTATTGACTTCAAATTATTACGTAAAACTAAAATAACTTCCCAATTACTACCCTAATGCTATTTTTGTCCTAGCACATCTTTTTGAGACCTAGTCAGAATACTTTACATAAAAAAACTAGATTAATAAGAAAAGGTAAAAACTGTTTTTTAACGTGAACTTTTTTACATGTTTTTACAACAACAGATGCAAAAGATTTATTTTTTTGTAATCTTCAAATCAATTTAATATTAAATCAGTAACTAATACCTTTGCATTAATGTTTATTTTGAGTGGTTTATTTATGTTTAACTCTTGTTCAAAAGAAAAGGAAGATGAAATCAGGATTAAAAAATCCTTAGATCAAGAAATTAACACTAGGTCTTCTACTTGTGATCTGGATTGGGGTATTTCTTATAATAACGATGATAATGATGGATGCAGGGATGTAGCTATTCAAGTTAATGGACTTATAGGCGAATGTGAAAATTGCGAAATACTTGCATATGCTCTATTGCTAAATACTAATGATGTCATGCAACATGTAGACTCTGGAACGGGTACGTTTATACACTTGGAACCATTGAAATTGGAAACTGGGAAAATTTCCAAGGTAATTTACGCTGGAATAATCTTATTTTACAGGTTTTTCCACACCCTAATCCATCAATTGTATATACATCATCTACCCAAAATCAATCACTCCTCAACTTAGGCACTGGAGAAATTGTTGACTTTGACTATAATGTAGGCACCTATACTGATGTTGAATTATGTGCAGAAATGAGAATTAATTGCGGCAATGGAATAGAAACACATACATTCTGTCAACTAATAGATTTACACTGTGAATAGAATAATGATAATATTGTTAATCACGGTTGCACTTTGTGAAAATAATTTAGCACAAACGCTCATAAAAACATTTGACTATAGTCAAAGTCAAATGGTAAATGACAGCGTTATTATAATGGCATGTAATGAATGTGAAAATCAGACAGATCACACTATAGTTATAGTTCATAAAAATGAAGGCAACTGGGATATAGAAGAGTCTTTTACCCCAACGGACTACGTTTCAAACATGATGAGTATTGCTAATATAAAAGCTAGTGCTGATGGACTTACTATATCAGTGTCACTAATTAATACTGAAGACAATATTGACAATAATCAACTTGATGATGCTCTTCTTGTCTTTCGCAGAATTGATAATAATTGGCATCTAGTCTTTAGACTAGAAAACATTACCATTTCAACGTTATATGGCACAGACAGAGTAGTTACAGATTTCTCGGACAATGGTGACATCTTTGTATTGTCTTCGAATAACTACTTTAATGATTTTCAAGTTGAACCTCTTTTAACCAAAATATATAATTATGTTAATGGAGAATATATATTAACCGCACATTTTACAGAAAGTGAATGGTATGGTGATAGATTATTTTTGAATCTTCTTAAAGATAACGAAACTATAATTCTAAGTCAAGTAAAAGTTTACAATTGGACTAACAAGCGTTTTGCACAGTATAATTTACTAGATAATGTATGGCAAAGAGGAGACTCTTTTGGTGAAAAAGAAGAAGAGGATATAACTAGCAATTTTCTAGTTTCGAACAAAGATGTCTCTAGTCTTGTAACGTGTAAAACAGATCTCAATCTTGTTAAAGTATTCAATCCACAAATTGAAATATTTCAACAAGATGATTTTGGTGCATGGATAATTACCTCTGACTCTTATGAAATAGACGATAATTATGAAATAATAAATCTTGACATCTCAAATTCTGGAAATATCATAGCACTAACGGCAGATCATCATTTTAGCTTAAAAGATACATTAGCTTTTGTTGACTACCTTAAGTTCGATAGGGAGGAATTTATTCGTCTATTTAGGTTGTCCTACAAATATCCTGATCCAATAGATAAATATGGCCTTACTGGAATGATTGATGTATCCCCTGATGGTAGATACTTATTAGTACAAAAGTGGCCGCAAACACTTTTATATGATATGGCATCTTTATTAGGTTTAGACACAAAATCATTTGACAATTTTACAGATTGTGTATCTTTTGGTGGAAGAATATTCCCGAAACCAACTTTAGGTTCATTGGAAACAAAAAACATTAACTTTAATCAGGTACAGATAATTAATTCACTAGGTCAGCATATTGCAACTCAACAGGCTGGCAACTTATCATTATTAGATTACTCTAAAGGAATCTATCACCTTATCTTTGAGCTAGCCGGCAATTTTGTATGTAACACTACTATTATAAATCAGTAAATAATAACTATCTAGAAAACAAAAATCGTATCACAAAATTTAATCTTTGTTTGTATATTTTCCTTCCTT
Organism: Halioglobus sp.; assembly: GCA_047628935.1. Classification (GTDB taxonomy): domain Bacteria; phylum Bacteroidota; class Bacteroidia; order Chitinophagales; family Saprospiraceae; genus CAJXUU01. Next base: position 66,159 of record JBLHWH010000005.1, read on the forward strand.
TCCTAACATATATGACAATAGTTTTTACAACTCTTAGCTCAGTTGAAAAGGAAGTAGTTTTATTTTAGAACACAATATTTAAGGAGAAAGAATTAAGATTATAATGCTGGATTTTAATTGTTAAAGAGAGGGAGGGAGAAACACATTGTTCTCTTTTATTGTCCAACAAAGGGTCGTTTTCATTACTTTTTCTCTTCTCTAGTAAAACCCTTTTAATTGGCGCTTGGATTAGTAAATAAACTCGGTTAAGTAATCAAAGTAAGGTGTCTTTGAGTTTCTTAACTGAATAGTGTAGGTGCTGAAAAGATAATTATTGATACAATCAGCTGCTTAAAAAAAGAAATACTCAACTCCCGAGGGTACTCATAAATCATGTAAGAACTATGATGAGATTTTTATGCTCATATATCAAGTGATTGTATAGGCTTTTCATCAACCTAATGGTCTATCCCGTAAGTTTTCGACACTATACATTTCGTAGTATTTTACCTTTTGTGAATCCTTTAAATTTTCAATTTAGGGTTCTGGCTAAATTTTTATTATGGTATTTTATATAAGGAATGGTAATTAAATAAGATATCATATTTTGGGGTGGCTATTTTTTTCTTTGGCAAGGCAAAAAGCGTAGGCATAGCAGTAGTGAATGTGAAACAATCACTCATTCTTACACAATTTACAACACATTAAAAAATAGTGAATGTGAAACAATCACTCATTCTTACACAATTTACAACACATTAAAAAGTAGTGAATGTGAAACAATCACTCATTCTTACACAATTTACAACACATTAAAAAGTAGTGAATGTGAAACAATCACTCATTCTTACACAATTTACAACACATTAAAAAATAGTGAATGTGAAACAATCACTCATTCTTACACAATTTACAACACATTAAAAAGTAGTGAATGTGAAACAA
>JBLHWH010000006.1:0-61817 GCA_047628935.1 Halioglobus sp.
GTTATTTTCCGAGGTAGAAAAATTTGCATTATTGACGCACCTTAGAAAAGTAGCAAAAAATGGATTAATGCATTGTGATAGTTATATGGGTATGTGGCCATTTAATAAACAAAATAAGGCACTTGCTATCCTTCAACAACTGCATATAGAAAAGGAAATTCATTTTGATCGAGACAACATAATTCAAACTAATCCTAAAGCTGCAAATGCCATATAAAATAGCTGTATCGGTTACTAATGATCTTAATCAGGATCAGCGAATGCATCGCATCTGCAATAGTATGTTGGAGGCGGGATATGAGGTTGCATTGATAGGAAGAAAAAAAAGATCTTCTCAGAGCTTATTGAAACAAAAATTTGATCAAAAAAGACTTAAGTGTTGGTTCGAAAGTGGCTTGTTATTCTATTTAGAGTATAATTTTCGATTGTTTTTATTCTTGTTGTTCGGATCTTATAATATTCTATATTCTGTTGATTTGGATACGTTATCGTCTGTAGGTCTTGTTTCTGTTTTGAAAAAACGTAAACTAATTTATGATGCTCATGAATACTTTGTAGAAGTACCAGAACTTCAGAATTCAAAGATCAAGAAATGGTTATGGAACCTTGTTGCTAAACTATTCATCCCTTGGAGTGATCTAAATATTACAGTAAATAAAGAATTATCGAAGATTTTAAGCGGCAAGTATAGTCATGATTTTGAAGTGATAAGAAGTGTTCCCTTATTAGATAAGGATAATGAAGGTGTTATAGGAAATAAGGAAAAGATCATTTTATATCAAGGTGTTCTCAACAAAGGAAGAGGTCTAGAAGAAGCTATTAGGTGGATATCGAAAAAGAAAGAAGATATAAAATTACACATTGTTGGTGAAGGAGACTTGTCAGATAGTTTGAGAAAGCTAAAATCGGAAGTAGATAAAGAGAATAAAGTACAATTTCTAGGATGGAAATCACCTAAAGAATTAGATGGAATCACAAAGAACGCATGGCTGGGACTCAATCTGCTAGATGGAACTAGCTTGAATTATAAGTATTCTCTAGCCAACAAATTTTTTAATTATATGCACGCAGGAGTACCTTCTTTGAATATGAGTTTTCCTGTATATATTAGATATTGTAATGAGTATAATGTTGGAGTATGTATTCCCGATTTGAAGGAAGAGTCTATAGATAGTGCTATTATTCCATTATTAACTGATCCAATTAGGTATCAAGAAATGGTTGATTCCACAATAGGTGCAAGGGATAAAAACTGCTGGCAAGAAGAAGCGCTTAAATTGATTAGTCTTATTGATAAAATGATGAAGAGATGAGCGTAATAATGGGAGGCTCAGGAAGCACAGGTTCATCATTGGTTAAGAATATTCTGAACAGACATAGCGATGTATTTGCAGGAGAAGAAACGTCTTTTTTTGCAAAACGATTGATTTATGATGATTGGCATAAGGCTAAAAAGAGAATAACTAAAAGAAAGCTAAAAGGCTTGAAAAATCTAGGCTATCATATTTATAATGGGACTGATTTGGTTCAATCTGAATATGGACATGCTAAGACTGAAATTAAGGAGTTGGCGTGTCAATCTGATACACTACTTGAATTTTGTAATGGTTTTTATCAACAAGCATTGGCAAAAAGTGGTGCAAGGTTTTGGATAGAAAAGACACCTGCAAACGCTGCATGTTTTTCTTTATTTCTTGATCGATTCCAAAATGGAAAGGTGATTCATATGTTACGTAACCCTTATGATACTGTAGCTTCATTGTGGAGTAGGGGATATGATCTTCATTATGCTGTCGGAATATATTTATTGAATACGGCAGGTGGAGTTTCTGTAAGAAGTAATAATAGATATTATGAAATTAAGTATGAAGATGTAGTCCTGCACCCTTCTGAAACTATCGCTGATATGTGTACGTTTTTAGAAATTGAATACAATTCAGAAATGCTTACCTCCAAAGATGAAAAAATAGAAGTATCTCAACTTTCTGGGTGGAATTATGACGAGACAGCAAATATAGGAACGATAGCTTTGGGACGTTTCGAACGATTACCAGAAGAAAAAAAAATACAACTATTGGAAGCGGTAAACTTGATAAAAGTAAGTGATGCAGGGAAGAAATACTATGATATTGAGTATTCTAGTATAAAAGAGATTTGTGAAGCGTTAGATTATAAATATTACGAAATTGAAAGTTTTGACACATATTCAAACTTAAAAAAGAAGTTAAAAAACGATAGATTTGAGAGACTCAGAAGAGGGTATGCTACGGGTGTTTACTATCCTTTAGGCTTATCAAAAAAGTAATCTTAGAAAAGAATAGAAAGGCGAATGACATTCGAACAAATATTAAAAGCAAAATTAAAAGATCACTTTAACAAAAGAGAAATAGATTACTTTATTCGAGTGTTTTCTGAAGATATGCCAATGCTAGAAGATGCATCTGAACGGAAATGGAGTTCCATAGCTGAGCGTCTTATTAAGCAAGAACCGATTCAATATATCACTAGACTTGCGCCATTTTATGGCTATTTCTTTGAAGTAAACTCTAGCGTGCTTATCCCCAGACCAGAAACAGAAGAACTGGTCTATCTGATAAATGACTACGTTAAGAAAGAGGGATTAAAAAAGCCAAGAATATTGGATATAGGAAGCGGCTCAGGATGCATTCCCATTACACTTAACTTGTTGAACCTTGATGCCGAAATCTTCTCTGTGGATGTGAGTGAAGAAGCAATAGAAGTCGCTCGTTCTAACAATTCAAAGCTAGGAAGTAATGTAACTTTTGAGAAGGTAGATATTTTGGATGAAAGCGAATGGAGTAAATTGTCAGGGGAGTTTGATATCATTGTTTCTAATCCACCTTACATACCTAATAATGAAAAGTCTTTGATGTCCGCTAATGTATTAGATCATGAGCCACAGTTAGCACTTTTTGTGAAAGATGACAATCCACTTATATTCTACAATAAGATTCATGATTTTGCTGCCAGATTCTTAAAAGAGGATGGGGCTATTTTCTTAGAGTGTAATGAATACAATGCACAAGATGTAAAATCGATTTATGAAGTTCAATATTCTTCAGAAATCGTAAATGACATGCAAGGAAAAGAACGAATGGTTGTTGCAAGAAAATAATTATTATGTACATACAGCATAAGGTATTTTGATAGCTTTGGGCTTTGAAAAAAAATAGCATGAACTGGAAACTTGTATGCAGTGATATTGATGGTACCCTTCTAGATAAAGATCGTCAGCTCTCTCAACGGACAATAGATATCCTAAAAGATATAAAAGATAGATTGCCAGTGGTTTTGATATCCTCAAGAATGCCAAAGGCAATGCGTCACTTGCAAGAAGAATTGGACATTCTTACTCATCCTCTCATCTCGTTTAATGGAGGACTAGTTTTAGATTATTCAAGTGGAGTGGCAGAAGTATTATCATCGATAGAAATCCCAGTAAATGTAGCGGAGGTTATTATAGCATTCTCTAAAGGGTCTTCAATTCATACAAGCTTATATCATAATGATGAATGGTATGTTGCTAAACTCGATTATTGGGCAGAAAGAGAAATGAATAATACAAAGGTAGAGCCTGAAGTTGCTGACTTAAAAAGTGTCTGTGAAAAATGGAAATCTGACAATAAAGGAGCGCACAAGATCATGTGTATGGGTGATGCATCAGATATACTTTTATTGTACAATTACTTGATCATGCATCACTCTCAGACAGTCCATGTTTATCGATCAAAGGACACTTATATTGAAATTGCAAGTAAAAAAATCTCAAAATTATCAGCTCTTGATTTTTTATTAAATCATTCATATGATATCAACTTATCAGAAGTTGTCGCTTTTGGAGATAATTATAATGACGAAGAGATGATCGGTGGAGTAGGTATGGGTGTTGCCGTTGGTAATGCTAAAGATGAAGTCAAAGCGGTATCTAATGCAATTACTAAAAGCAATAAAGAAGACGGTGTTGCTATCTTCTTGGAGGAGTTATTTGGGCAAAAGTAATTCATGCCAATTCTGCCCGGATATTTCGCATGTACTATTTTAAGATAACTATATCCTGTATTAAAAATAATCGTTGTAACTATCTTTAGAATATTGTAAATACTGTAGTGGTAAGTGATTAATTCGCATTCACTCAAATCACTTCAATATACAAGTATTATAGAATCAAATATAATGTCACTCCTTCAGAGTTTTAAACCCCAATATGCTTACATTCCAATGGGTTAAAACCCATTATTATAGAAAGTGCCGCTCCTGTCAGAGCTATTAGGTTCAACCATTTCCAATGCTACGATCCTAAAATATTATTTTATCATGCTCAAACACCTCAAAACCCTGAAAGGGTGAAACTACTAAAGCGATGGGTTTCAACCCATCGTATATATTTAAAACGAAACCAAAACCCTGAAAGGGTGACATTATAAATTACACCTAATAGATGGCAAACATACCGTTCATCAAATTCAATATTATTGAGCTTCGATAACGATCTATATTCATCTTCAAAGCTTACATTCCAATGGATTAAAACCCATTATTATAGAAAGTGCCGCTCCTGTCAGAGCTATTAGGTTCACCCATTTCCAATGCTACGATCCTAAAATATTATTTTATGATGTTCAAACACCTCAAAACCCTGAAAGGGTGAAACTACTACAGCGATGGGTTTCAACCCATCGTATATATTTAAAACGAAACCAAAACCATGAAAGGGTGACATTATAAATTTCACCTAATAGATGGCAAACATACAGTTTATCAAATTCAATATGGTTGAGCTTCAATAACGATCTATATTCATCTTCAAAGCTTACATTCCAATGGATTAAAATCCATTATTATAGAAAGTGCCGCTGCTGTCAGAGCTATTAGGTTCAACCATTTCCAATACTACGATCCTAAAATATTATTTTATCATGCTCAAACACCTCAAAACCCTGAAAGGGTGAAACTACTACAGCGATGGGTTTCAACCCATCGTATATATTTAAAACGAAACCAAAACCATGAAAGGGTGACATTATAAATTACACCTATAGATGGCAAACATAGCTTTCATCAAATTCAATATTATTGAGCTTCAATAACGATCTATATTCATTTTCAAAGGGCTTTATACTTTAACATAAATATAGTAACGTCAACACCATAAAGCGATTCAGCGATTCAAACGATTCAGCAAATTCATTATATTACTTACTCAGATCCAGAAATACACCAACTGAATACGATGGTGCCGCTGCAATAATCTTACCTCTGAAGGCAGATGCAAACGAGGCGGAGATACCAAATTGCTTAGTGATGTAGTATGCAGCTTCTAAACCATAGCTTGTATATTCGGCTCTGTCGGCAAAGATGCTTGTGCTATTTATGTTTTCTCCTAAGTTTCCATTGTTAAACGATTCTACTCCGTTAAGTCTAGCGATTAACCACAACTTTTGATTGAATAGTCCGGCACCCACTTCGAGTCCATATTTGAATTCTTCTGAGAATCCGTTTGTTCTGTTGTTTACTCCTGCAAAAGTTGAGAAATATGCATTTGTTTTTCCAATTTGGAATCCAGTTCCTGCATCTATTTGGATAGATTGGTTGAACTCTCCGTCTCCTGTTTGTAGGATTCCTAATTCACCACCACCAGTTGACCCAGTTGGCAGTCCTAATGTTAGCGTTGCAGCGATTGGAAATTTGGCACCTGGCCCAGTTAATCCATATTTGAAGGATACATTAATATCACCAATTGAATTTATAGCTTCACCAACAAGTGTCACCTCTCCGGTTGTTCCAGAAACTTGATTGTTATAAAAATTTCTACTGAATAACGGAGCATATAGGATAGTTGTAAATCGATCACTCAATCCATATTCTCCATAGAATGAGCTGTTGTAGATTCCAGAAGTGATATTAGGATCTAATTCTCCAGAATCTGTATAGTGTTTGTCATATGTAATCCACCATTCTGATAATTTGAAGTAACCGACACCTTTTTGTTGTGTCCAAGGACCTCCTGCAAATGATGCCGATATGAATATGATTGATGCAAAAAATATATAGATTGTTTTATTCATTTTATGTTCGTTTAGTGCGTTATTTTTGATTTGATGATGGTTGTATTTATTTGATTTCTCCGTCTCCCACTTTTACTGTGAAAGGCTTACAGAAGTATAATATGTGACTGTATTCATTGATACCTATTCCATCTATTTCATATGTATGTGCACCATTAAATATTTCTACTGCACCGATTTCATATGCACCTACATTTGTAGCTGGATTATTGGTGAGGTAGACGTATAATCCAGGAAGAGCTGTCGATGCGGCGTAGTTATCGGCTATATTAATAATCAGTTTTCCATCTTCTTCAATTATTGTAAAATCTCCTTCTAAGAGGTATGAACCTGAAGTGGCTATTGTTCCAGATCTTTCTGCGGGTGCTTCGACGAATACTTCACCTATATTAACTGCGAATGATTGTGATATATTCACATCGGTTGAAGTATAAGATACCGTTATTATAACTGCTCCTTTTTCGATTGCCATTGCAAGGCCATTTTGGTCTATCGTTAAAAGAGATTCATCCGAACTCGTCCAAGTAGGATTGATAGTTTCTTGTTGGCCTATATTATTAAAATATGCAAAGTCAAATTGAAATTGTAACCCCGCAATTATAGTATCTGGAGTCGTAGTGATCCTAATCGTTGGCTCTACAAAGTCATCGATGATATCATCCTTTATACAGCTTGTGAATGATATGGCGATTATGCTGATTAGAAATAGTAGTTTTTTCATATGTCTTAAATTTTTGTTTTAATTCTTTTGCTTACCAATACTGGAAGTGTTTCCTTTTGGTTGCTTTGTGAAGTGTTAAGCAAATCTTATTGTTTGTTTTCTTGATTGATAGTGCAAATATGAGACAATTGATAGGATTGGAATTAGACGAATGTGGCGAATGGTGGGACAAAAGGAGATCTTTGTTTTGTTTGACTTTAGTTTCTAGTGTAGAGCTTGAAAATTGCTTACATAGAAATCTTTTTCCGTCTTCCTCTAAATAGAGCGGGTGTTACAATAGTGGTAGATGGAAATTTTTATTAAAAATTCCAGCGGTCTTCACACTTGATACTCACTAAAGCAAAATGGAGAATTATTAGTCGTTTTGCATCTCCCAAATGCTTCTTTATATAATAACAATTCTGGAAAGTGATATTCGTGAATTTGCCAAAAGAAAAAAATAAGTGCAGGTACTTGAAGTGAAAATGGCTAGAGATACTTTTCTTTCCCTCAAGAAAATTTCCAGAAAACTAAATGTATCCTTCTTGGATTATCTCATCGATCGAATCCTTAATCAGAAAACAATTCCTTCACTCAGTACTATAATGGAACTTAAGCATCAACTATAATTAGCATAATTAGGTCTAGTTTTCTGCAGCTATTGAGTACTCACTAAATTTTAGCTAAATACTTAGTACCTTTGCATTCAACAATTAAAAAAGCTTTTATGGCAAGGCTTTCGACCAATACATGATTGATGGTATCAATCTATTTAAACTATTTACAAAACCTTTTACATGAAAATTAGACTTACATTATTCGTATTTTCTTTTCTTATTATTTCTATTGCTCAAGGCCAAAGTGTAGATTATAACTTAAGCGAGGAATTGAAAGTATGGGGCTTGGAACAACCTACTGATTTAATAAATACTAAGAGTAATCAGAAGATAATGCATACAGGAGCTCCAAATTTTAATAAAATAAAATCTTATTGGGTTGACTTTTCCGACCCAGATAGCCCAACTCGGGAGGAATTTGGTTCACCGTTCGAAAAGAGTTATGCTAAAAATTTTGTCAGCCTAGGGGGTAGAATATTTTGGTCATTGACTTTAAAAGACAAAAAATCAAGACAGCTAATTGATATGTTTGTTGAGTATGATAAAAATGGACAACTATTAGAAATAATGAAAATAGATAGTTCTGATTATTCTAATTATGGAGAACTGCCATCTCAACTAATTAGATACTCGCCTGACTCCAGTAGGGTGCTGATGATCAATATATTAGATGTAGATCACAAAAACGATCCATACTTAGTACGAGCAATTGTAATGGACATTAATGCTAAAGTTGCATCAAGGTATTCTATTTTTGATGATGGTAAAAAAAGTCAAAAAATGAGAGATGTGACTGACTGTCAAGTAGCTAATGATGGTAGCTTTACGATTGTTGAAAGAAAATTTATCGACAAGCCAAAGGAATCAAGAAAAATAGGGAAAAAGAAAGTAGCCAATTACCACTTATCAGTCATTGATATTGATAAAAACGGAAAGGTTTCTATAGATGATTTAGAAAGTACGGGTGGGTTCTTTCATACATGCAAAATTTTCAATTTTAAGAACGGTACTGAAATGTTAGCATATGCAAAGAGAGGCAAACGTGATGACTCTTCAATAAAAGGATTTGACTTTTTTGTGAAAAAACCAGGAGATACTGAATATACTGTCGTTGAACATCTTTTTTCTCAGGAAGAGATTGATCAATTTGGAAAATGGGATAAAAGAGACCCTGGGTTTGTAGGGCATTCTATAGTTCAGCCTCGGTACCAAAAAGTAGGGGATGATAAAATATTATTCCTGTTAGAAAAAAGTAATTTCATAGTAAAAAAAACAGGCAGGCATGGGTATACGGCACCATGTCTTAGGTTCTTCCCTTATTGTAGAAATAGATAGTGATGCTAGTATTACTGAAACTACATTGATACCTAAATATAGTGAACACGAATTTCTTCAACCTCAATCTCTTATCATAAAGTATAAAGGTAAAACGGCACTGTTATATACTGATCTTAAAACAAATGAGGACAGAAAGATTGAAGATTATAAGAAGTTTCATAAAGTGAAAATGTTTAGAAGTACTTACATAAATGAAATAATCGCTTATGAGAATGATTCCGGTGAGCTGATTCGAGAAAAATTTGAAGACATCAAAAAATTATTTGTCTATAGACAATTTGCACATACTGATGCCAAAGGTCAGGTTACTGTACCTGCTACTAGAAATGCAAATTTGGTAAAACGGAAATTGTTTTTTATAACGATAGAAAATTCTGAAATGAATTAATAATTAGAAGGTTTATTTCCTAAACCATTAGAAATTCATCAAATCAATACATTTGATTTCCTGACATCTACAAAATAACTATCATGAAAAACTTATTACTTATAATCTTTATTCTTTCTAATATTGGAAATATTAGTGGACAGGATGATAGCCGATTGGGGGTCAATTTAGGATATGGGACAAAATTGTTTAGTCATGAAGTATTTGGCATACAAAATGACCATTCTCTAATCAAAATTGGAATAGAAAAAGGGGTGAGATTTCATAAAAATGGAGGCTTCTTTTTTGGAGGCGAATTGTCCTTTGCTAATGTAAAAGTACCCAGCTATAGAAATGGAATATTTGGCCCTATAGTTCCGGCATTTGAAGACAATATAATGATCGCTGGAATCTATGGTGGAGTGAAAAATGAATATTTTGATGGTTTATTTTATACGTCTATTGGAATATTATTGGAATATGATATTGGTGGTACGGATGCATTTGCCTACGCTCGACAAAACGGTATAGGATTATTCATGCTTCTGGGTAAGGATATACACCTTAGTGATATCTATGTAATTAGTTTGGAGCCAGGAATTAGAGTTAGGAGTGGTTTTCAATTTAATGGAAATAATGGCACGACAGGCGATTCAAATCATAGTGCAATTCTTGATTTTCATTTTAATATCGGATTTGCTTACAAGGTTTTTTAATTAATTTGGACTTAGTCTATTCCTCCTAGTGGAGCCACCAAAAGTGAAGTGATATGCAATTCCAATAGATTCTTCTCCGTAAAAATGAATACTCTAATTTAAAAGTCAATTTTAAAAATAATGTAGTTTCAAAAATACAGTAAAGAACGTACTGGACTATCTTAGAAATTGTCTTACTGTAATTAATCATATTGTTTTATAAGATTATCAGATCTACGGCATCGGCGAATCCCCACCCAACATCTCAACACCATCCGATGTAACCAAGAAATCGTCCTCAATACGAATACCACCAAGGTTTCTCTTTTTGTTCAATATTTCATAATTGATAAAATCAGTGAATTTACCTTCTGCTTCGAACTTATCGATTAATTCGGGAATGAAATAGATACCAGGTTCTATGGTGATTACATTGCCAACTTCTAGTTCTTTTCCGAGACGAAGAGATTTAAGTCCAAACTGCGTGGATTTTTTAAGTGTATCACTATATCCGATGTGTTGTTCTCCAAAGTTCTCCATGTCATGGACATCAAGTCCCATCACGTGTCCCAATCCATGTTGGAAAAACATAGCATGAGCACCTTCTTTGACAGCTGATTCAGTATCACCTTTCATGAGACCAATATGCTTCAACCCTTCAACTAGAACTTTGGCAGTATGTAAGTGTACATCTAGATATCGCATGCCTGCTTTTGCTTTTTTCGCACCTTCTTTGTACATGAGATGGACAAGATCGTATATTTCTTGTTGTTCTGGAGTGAAAGATCCTGACGCAGGTGTTGTTCTCGTAATATCACCACAATAACCACTCGCTATTTCAATACCACCATCCACTAGTACTAAATCTCCCGCTTCTATTTTATGTCCATGATAGTGATTATGTAAGGTCTGACCATTCTTTGTAAGGATTGGAGGGAATGACCACCTTGCATTGTGATCGTGTGCATATTTACTTGCGATGGCTACCAATTCATATTCATATATGCCTGGCTTTATATGTTTGATTACTTCAGCATGCATTCCTTTGCTTAAGCTTACAGCCTTTTGTAATTCAGTGACCTCTTCTTCTGTTTTTATAGATCGCTGGCTATTCACTGCTTTGATCAAATCTACAGAATGGCTCAATTGATTTTTGTCTAGAAGTGCTCTCAATGTCAATTCTTGACTTGCTCTATACGGAGGAAGATGGTGAATATTTGATCTAAGGTGCTTTTTTAAATCTGCATACGGATATACTTCTGTTATCCCTACCTGCGCACCTAGTTCTTTCATCGATTGCTGAGGACCAGTCCATATGACCATATCTATAGATACATCATCGGCGAATAGTTTGGTAGTCCCTTCGTCCACATCCATTAATATTGCAATGTCAGGTATGCTCAATGCTCCATAATAGAGTAGGGTGCTGTCCTGTCTGTAAGGATTTAAGTTATCAGCAAAGTTGATGGAGGATTCGTCATTCGCTATGAGTAGAACTTGTCCACCGCTCATCTTTGAGATCAGTGTATTTCTTCTATCTGTATATGTTTGTGCTGAAAATGGGATATGTATTGCCATTATTTTTTTTTAGATGTTACAAAGAAAAGAAACTAATATCAATTCTTTATGAATGATATCGTTTTTGAGTAGCCCATTTCTGTGAATAATCTTGTCATATATTTTCCTGATGGAAATGAAGATATATCTATTTGACTATTCTTATTTATTACTTTTTGGGAGAGAATTACCCTGCCTTGATTATTGTACATTTCGATTGACAGATTACTAAGGTTATCATTTGGAATATCAATTGTGATCTGATCAGAAACGGGATTAGGAGATATAGAATATGCTATATCCAATACTTCATCAATTCCTACAGTAGATGTAAGTTCTACATCCAAAATATAAATCTCACCACTTTCAAAAACGGCTGTCGTCGTCAAAGTATCAAAGAGCTCTTTTGCAAATTGAACCTCATATTCTCCTTCTAGTGCATGTCCTGAGGAATAAAAACCGATCGTATTTGTGGAGGCTTCTACAGATTCATCTGATATTATTTTGATATCTACATTTGGAATTTGAATTCCATTGGCTGCACTTTTTACTGTTCCTTGTATATATGACGCTTTTTGGTAACCTTGATCTCCATTATTATCTACCGGCCTAAATACGAATAATCCGTTCCACCTATCACTGCCTAAAATAAGTCCAGAAGGCAAATACGGAAAGGCTCCCCACAATCCACCACTACCAGATTCTATCTCTAATTCGGTGTCAAATGAAGCTACCTTTACAAGATTCTTAGGATCATTGGCATCTATAATCACTAGTCCGTCAGTATTCCAACTTGTCACAAGAAACCCATTATCATAGTGAACATTGTGAGGAATTAACCCAGTGTTTTTTGTCTCAAATGGTTGGAACCTATCTAGAAAAATGATGTTATTTGGATTAGAGACGTCGTATGACTCAACCCAAGCATTTGGTCTTTCGTCTGTTGTAAAGAGAACGTTTTTATCATCCGAAAGCCAAGCATTATGAGAGAAATTCATTATTGTTTCTTGATTTCCTAAAGGATAAGGTGAATTAATATCCGTAATGTCAAAAATAGAAAAGAATCCATCATTTATATTTGACGAATATATTTTATTATTTTTTACAAAGACGTCATGCGCATAGTATATATCTAACGCACCGATAAATTCAGGTGATTTTTTGTCCTCATTAAGATCGAAGAAAAGTACGCCTCCATTGCCTATATTGCTACCCGCAAGATAACAGATTCCTTCTGCTTCATCTATGAATATATTATGGATTGTATTCAGCGTGTCTGAAGTCAAGCCTAAAGTTATATATGGTCGAAAATTTGATGCTGTGATCGTATCAGGAGCGAGTGACATATCAATGATAAGTAGTCCTTCTTTCTCCCGTTCTGCAGATACATATATGTGATCTTCATAGCTTTTTATGTCTCTCCATATACTCGATGGTCCATCAAATGAAGTTAAGAATAAAGGATTCTCTGGATCTTCTAGTGACCAAATAGATGTCCTTGTCAATGAACCCATTATTGCATATTCAATACCTTCACTATCTACATAGCCCCAGATGTCATTGACTCTTTCATCATGAGAAATGTTAGCTACTACTTCTATGTTAAAGTCTTTTTGTGCACTAATATGAGAGACTCCTAAAAAGATAAAAACGAATAAAGAGAAATACTTCATGGCTGTATTTTTTGAATGATCGTTAAGAAACGAAAAATCGGCAACATCTAACTAAAGATATTGCCGATCATTTATTAATGGGTGCATTTTAAAATGACGTTTTCTCATCTTAATGTCAACATCATAAAGCGATTCTGCAATTCTAGCAATTCTGCAAAAACTTAATAGAATTTATCAAGTTGTTTTTTAGCAATACGACAAAGTAAAATGCATCCTTATTAGTCACCAGTGAGTGATTAGTTTTTCACTATTCTGATTGTTTCTGATTGCTTATCTGAACCTACTACTTGTACGTTGTAGATACCAGAAGGTAAGCTCTGTATATTGAATCTCTCAGTTGTTGATGCTACATATTTAGTCATACTTATTTTTCCTGTGTTATCTGTTACAATCATTACGTTATCTCCTTCAAGCAATTTACTTGAATTAAGATAAATGAAATCTGCAGTTGGATTAGGGAATACTGCAAGTCCAAGATTTTCTACTTCCAATTCTCCAACACCTGTGCTCATGTAGCCAAATGCATTGAAGACATCAATTCCAGCTTCACATACGTGACCAGGATCTTGATCAGTTGCAGTTATAATAATTTGCATTTGATCATTGAACGTGATATCATCAATTGATACAGTCACTTCGTATAAGTCTGACCATTCTCCACTAGATTCAGCTTTAGTTGGTAATTCTATAGTCGATGTACCATTTGTAAGTTCTACTTTCAAGTCATCATTTGCAGGACCATTTCCAGCTACATTAGCAAACCATAAGTGGTAAGAAATATCGATTCTGTTTACTTCACTAGAAAAGTCCATCATTGGAGATGTTAGTATAACTGACCCGTCGTCAATGTCGTTTTCTCCTATAGTTGACCCTGACGCACCTGTAACATAGTATTTTGTTCCTATATCACCTTCGATATCAAGATCCGATTGCGTTAATACGCCAAGATCTTCTAGTCTACTAGGATCTCCAATTTCCCAGTTTCCACTTGCTGCATTTCCATTAGATGTCCATCCTAGATCTGCAAAGAAATCATCTTGGTAACCCGTTTCTAATTCAGTAGAATATACTGCATCATTTTGAGCTACTACATCCTGTGTCGTTCCTAGATATCCCCATTTAGCAACTTGTACTCCATACGATACGCCACCTCTAACGCCGAGTACCCAGATTCCATCTTCATCTGTTAGCGTCTCTATTGTACTATTATTAGTTTTATCAAGAAGAACTACTTTAGCATTTTGAATTACATCTCCTGTTACTTTATCTATTACTGCACCAGATACTAGGCTGTTTCCCATATCGATGTCAAGAGTAGTAATCTCTCCGCTTACGAGTGTAGCCTGAGCGGTTACACTGTCATAATTAGGATGGCTAAATACTACATCAAAGGTTCCAGTATTAGCAATACCTGTTTTATAGTCTCCCATTACACCAGAAGATTTTATATTTTGTTGAGTAGCCATAATTTCAATCTCAGCATTCGGAATACCGAAACCAGTATTTATGTCAGTAATATTTCCTTTTAAATAAGATGCTCTTTGATATCCTTGTGTACCATCATTAGTGGTAGGTCTATATACTTTTAGCTTGTTACTCAATCCTGGTCCATCAGTAGCTAAGATTAATCCAGATGGAAGAAAAGGATAAACGCCCCAACAGCCATTGAATCCTCCATTTGATGTAGTTTCTGAATCAAATGCACCTACTTTTACCATATTATCAGGCTCGTTTACATCAGTGATGATTACACCATCAGTGTACCAACTAGTGATCAAGAATCCATTCATATAATGTGTGTTGTGTGGGATTACTCCTAGACCTTGCGTCTCTATAGGCTTAAACCTGTCTAGTGGCACTATAGCATCCAAATCAGAAATGTCAAATGATTCAACAAATGCATTCGCTCTTTCATCAGTTGTAAATATATAGTTTCCATCATCAGATGTCCATGCATTGTGTGTAAAATCAAATGATGATACTTCTCCGTTTAACAATACAGGATTAGTTTTATCAGAAACATCATATACATTAAACATCCCTAAGTAAATCTCAGAGGCATACATTCTATCATTTTTTACATAAACGTCATGAGCGTATGCAATATCTGCAGAACTAACATGGACTGGGTTCTTTTTATCTTGATTAAGATCTAAAATCAAAATGCCACCTCTTGAGTTATTACATCCAGCTAAATAGCAAAACCCTTGATCCGTATCGATATATAGGTTGTGACATTTCTCTAATGTTTCGGTGGCGCCACCTACTGTAAGATCAGGTTTCCAATATTCTGATGTAATCGTATCAGGTGCTCCTGACATATCTATGATTAATAGTCCGTCTGTTCCTTGATCAGAAGTTACATATATGTGATCTTCGAAACTTTTGATATCTCTCCAAGTTCCAACTGGCCCTGGAATAGATGCTCTTTCGATTGGATTAGCTGGATCTTCAAGTGACCATATCTTTGTTGTGGACCTTGTCCCCATAATAGCGTATTCCACGCCTGTAGAATCAACATATCCCCATATATCATTTCCTGTTTCCCCATTATCTACAGAACTGACCAGTTCCATGTTGAATGTTAGTTGTCCATAACCAGTCATAGCTATAGCCCATAAAAAAAATACTTGTGTAAAATTTCGCATTAAATTTCAGATTAATTTTGAATAAATTATTTCTTTTTGATAAATAGATTATTATCAAAAATGATTTTATAAATCGACACCTAAAAATATAGATTTTTTTAGAATCATCCTACTAATTTCCAATTGTCGTCAGGACATATGCATAAATTACTTTCTTTCAACTCGCATAGTTGTCAATTTTGAGACGCAAATGAGTTCATTTGCTTCATTATATATATTAGTATTCCACACTTGGATTCGTCTTCCAATCCGTATCGGTTTTGTTGTGCTGTATACGTATCCCGACCTTACCGATTTGAGATGGTTGGCATTTATCTCTATCCCGACGATCGATTCTTTAGATATATCTTCTACGATTAATACGCCAGCTATACTTCCCATTGTTTCGCTCAATGCGACAGATGATCCACCATGAAGCAGTCCCATAGGCTGTTTTGTTCTTTCGTCTACTGGCATTTTTGCTTTTATATAGTCTTCACCTACCTCCGTAATTTCTATTCCTAGATGAGATGCAAGTGTATTTTTGTTAATATTATTTAATGCTTCTAGTGTAGGTTCATTTTTCCAGATCATAGAATGTACTTTTGCTGTTGAAATTATAATTAAACATAAGAAAGATGGTAAACTCCAATAAATACTTGGATCTAACAAAGCAGTGGGTAGAAAGATTAGTAATTGGTCTTAATTTATGCCCTTTTGCCAAACATTCGTTTAACAATGGATTGATCCATTATGAATTATCGGAGTCTGATGACTTTAGGCCTATGATGGAGGAATTGGTGATTCTGATCGAAAAACTCAATGCCACAGAGCAAGAAGAGATTTCAAATGCTTTAATGATTTATTCATCAGACGTTTCATTTGAGTTTTTGCTGGATTTAGAATACTCGTTTTTAGGAGTGTTAGAAGAAGCGGGATTGGATACTAAATATCAAACAGTAGCATTCCACCCACAATTCAGGTATGAGGGTGAGGAAATTAACTCGCATGGAAATTTTACCAATCGATCCCCTTATCCGATGATTCATATATTAAGAGCGGAGGAAGTATCTAATGCTATAGCTACGACATTAAATGTAGAACTTATTCCAGAAAATAATGCAGCTAAATTAGATAGATTAGCGTTAAAAAGAATATCAGAAGTATTTGAAGAGGGATTCGAAGATCGAGTTGCTAAAGCGCTTAAATAATTAATTACAAAAATGAAAACTATTCTCTATTTACTATTCTTGACTACGTGTATATTATACGCTGAAGGAGGGGTATCTCAGAGTAGCGATTTTCATTTTACGCAACGCGATTACACCAAGCGACCAAAGGTAGGGATAGCATTAAGTGGCGGTGCGGCACATGGACTTGCTCATATCGGTGTGATTAAATACCTTGATGAGATAGGTGTAGATATTGATTATGTGACAGGGACAAGTATGGGAGCAGTTATAGGTGCTTTGCATGCTATGGGTTACAATGGGAAACAGATGGAAGAAATTGCTGCTGGTATCAATTGGGATGCCATTATCAATAATAATATTCGTTATGAAGGTGTCTCGCCAGCTGAGAAGTTTCACCATGATATTTATCCACTAAATTTTGCAATTAATGATAGGCGCATTCTTTTACCGCAAGGTTTACTAAATACCAATCGATTGGAATTAGTGTTGGCCAGATTGTTTTCTCCTACTGTAGGGATAGATCAGTTTTTGGATTTTCCAAGACCATTCAGGTGTTATGGGGTTGATATAGAAACGGGAGAAGTAGTATCGATGGAGAATGGTAAACTAACCGAAGCCTTGAGAGCATCTATGGCTATTCCTTCTGTGTTTTCACCTTTCAAGTATCAAGATCAATGGATCGTGGATGGTGGTCTTATGCGCAATTTTCCAGTGATAGAGAACTATAATATGGGAGCGGATATTGTAATAGGTTCTTATGTTGGTAGAGAAAAATCTGATATTTCTGAATTAAATAACTTGATTGATATATTATCAGAATCAGCGTTTATGATGAGCATTCAAGATTCTAAAAAACAAAAAGAAAGGTCAGATATATTATTTTGTGCTGATGTGAAAACCACAGGGGTCTTTGATTTTAATTCATATAAAAGTTTGATAAAGGAAGGATATATATCTGCAAAATTTCATCATCAAGAATTGATGGACCTGCTAGGAATTTTAAATAGATATCCGAAAGGCGAAAAAAAAATACCAATTGAAATACCTGAATACTTATATATCGATAGTATAAAAACGAGTAATCTACCAATAGCGGATCAAAAACTAGCAATTGATAAATTTGGGTATAAATCTCGTACGCACATGACATACAGGATGATAGAAGGAGGAATTGCAAGGGTAATGTCAACTCTAAACTTCGAATTTGTAAAATATGAAATCCGTAAGGTAGCTGAAAAAAATATCCTTTATATAAATGCTAAACCTAGAGAGTACCGAAAAGTAGGTATTAATATCAATCATTTTTCAAATACAAATTCATCTTTGATATTGTCTGGTCAGGCGAGAAATCTATTTTTTAGATTATCGAATCTAAGAGGTACAATCAGGCTATCAGATAATCCAGGAATAGCTGGGGAATATTATTTAAGGGGAGGGCTAAATAGTAAAAACTGGATATTGGGTATGAGGCTTAGTGTAGTAAAGACCAGATTGAGTTTCTACTCAAGAAACCTTCAGAAAAAGACAGGATTCCAATGGGAAGGTCATGTCAAGCCCTACCTAATGTATGAATTTAGCAATAATATAAGTGTTACCGGTCTTGTAGACTTTAAGAGATTAGATTTTCAGAATGATATACGATCTGCGCTAGACATAAAGCGAATTGTAAATAGAAGTACTCGTTTTGGACTTGAGTTTAAATATGACAGTCGTGATGAGAGAGTATTGCCTAGAAAAGGTGCTTTATACTTACTAAGTGCTGGTTATGGATTAGCTTATGATGACATTATAAAATATACAACAGAAGAAGCCTCTGATGTAGTTATTTTCCCAAAGTCAGAGGATTATTTCGATGCTGAATTGTATGCTTCGAGGACTTTAGCATTGGAATCTAATGTATGGTGGACTTTGGCAGTTGATTTGTTTTATAAATCTAAACCATCATTGCTAGATGGTTACAAAGTAGGTGGCACATCTGTTATAACTAATCTTAGTCTGCCATTTATTGGTTATGTGAATACAGAATTGATGAGTAATAGACATGTCTATGCTAGAACGGATATCAGGTTTCCTATTTTTGAACAAGTATCTTTAGCAATGGTATTTAATGGTATTTATACTTCTAATAATTCTTTAGAATATTCTGACCCTGGTCAGGATATAACATATTTTGCCTACGGTGCTGGAATTGAATTAGGTATTAAATCACCTTTAGGACCTATTCTTTTTGATATTGGATATAACAGTGAAGCTAAAAAAATAAAAGGAGAGATTAGTGTGGGCTGGAGGCATTTCTTTTAATAATTATTATAAAAGCAATTATGATGACCATGGCATATTCTAAAACGCCTCTTGCTAAGAAACTTGGAATAAAATCAGAGGCTAAAGTATTATTTATAAATCACCCCTCTCATTACTTTGACTTATTCGAAGACCTGCCAAGTGATATTGAGATACTAAAAGGAGGAAAAGTCGAAGAGATAGACTTTATACATCTATTCGTTAAGTCAAAAGAAGAATTCGTTGATCGATATCATCATGTAAAACCATTACTCAAAAGAGATGGACTGCTTTGGGTGAGCTGGCCAAAAGGCAAGTCTAAAATCGAAACTAATCTCAACCAAGATTACATTAGAGGATTCATCCTTAATAATGGACTAGTAGATGTTAAAGTCTGTTCCATTGATGATGACTGGAGTGCTCTCAAATTCGTTTATAGGGTCATGGGTCGATAGAAATTATTAGGCTCAGTTTAGTTTATGGATTTTGTTAAACATATTCATTCAACTGTAAAAAGCGATTTTTCAATTAAGTGATTCTAGCGATTCCGCAAAATATCAATAGCTACTTTGATTAGAAATCAAAGAAGATGACATTGTAAAATGTACCTAAATCATTGAATCAAACTCACTTTAGTAGTAATTACTGCGGAAGCTTCGAGCGTCCTGTGAACAGGGCATCTATCGGCAATTTCTTTCAATCTGTCTATTTGTATCTGATCAAGATTTCCTGTTATTTCTATCTCTCTATCGAATGTTTCTAATCTTCTATCTTTTTCGTCACAGTGATCACAATCATCTTTATAACTACGATCAAAAGATAGATGCACTTTTACTTCTTGGAGATCCCATTTTTTTCTTCTCGCGTACATTTGTAAAGTCATAGCTGTGCAAGCTCCGAGCGAAGCATTGAGCAATTCGTAAGGCGATGGTCCAAAATCACCACCTCCTAGATCTTCAGATTCATCAGCTATAATACCATGTCTTCCGGCCATCACATCCGTTGTGAATCCACTGTTGCCTAATCTTGCTACTACTTGCTTATGCGTTTGTAATTTTGGTTTTGTTGGAAGATTTATATATCGTTTTGCCCATGTCGCTATCATATTACCTACATAGAATGCATCATTTTTGTTTGTGAGCATATGATCGGCATCATTTAAAGTAACAAAGCTTTTGGGGTGCATGGCCGCGTTATATATTTTGGCAGCATTTTCTATTTCTACTACTCTGTCTTGCGGCGAATGGAGTACCAGTATAGCTTTATTTAAATTCTTGACAATTTTATACATATCCTTTCCTCTCAGATCATCGAGAAATTGCTTTTTGATTGTAAATATCTGCCCTCCAATATTCACCTTTGCCAACCCTGTACTTTCTATATCCTGAATCTTACTTTCTAGAAGATGAGTCACATGATCTGGTTCTGATGGAGCACCAACCGTTGCTACAGCTAATATATTGTCCAACTTAGAGGCTGCAAATACAGATGCTGCACCACCAAGACTGTGGCCAATCATGATTTTTGGTGCCTCATAATTGTCTTTCAAATATTTGCTGGCAGCAAGTAAATCTTCTACATTACTGGAGAAATTAGTGTCACTAAAGTCACCTTCACTGTCACCTAATCCTGTAAAGTCAAATCTAAGCACGGCAATACCATTCAAAGTAAGTGCTCGGCTGATATGACGAGTAGCGGATAAGTTTTTACTTCCTGTAAATACATGGGCAAACACTGCATATGCGTCAGGAGCTTGTGTCAGTGGCATTTCTAATCTAGCGGAGAGCTTATAACCATTAGCGTTTATGAATTCTACTTTTTTTGATGGCATAAGGAAATATTTAGTATTGCACAAAATAGGAAATGGAATGGAATTATTGTGGGAAATAAATGAAGGTGTTTGGATAATGACGTTTCTGGTCTTTTTACTACCTATTCTTTATGCATCATTATTTTTTATGCTTGATCATGTTTTGGCTTATTTAAGTTAAACTTTGATTATTTTATAATAAGTTAACCTTCAATCAAGAGAATAGTTATTAAATTGTGACTTTATCACTAAAACCTTATACAACATGCTTAATCATAGATTTTACCTCACCTTATTTTTTGCTACATACACAATGCTTGCTTCTTGTCAGCTATTTTATAAAAGTTATAGCAGTATGTTTTCTTATGAAGCTGAAACTGGCGAAGAAAGTAGAATTTTATATTTTGAAGGAGGGGCTTTATTTTCACAGTTTTGCATAAATCATAAAACTAACAAAATTTATGCTTCAGGCAATATCGTGCCTGTTCCTTTGGTGTTTGAATTAGATGGAAGACGTATTTTTGATTCTAATATCTTCTTTGATATCATTTCTTATAATTGTAAATCAATGGTGCTTGATGAACGGAATAGTATTATTTATTCTGTAGGGTCTAATGGAATAGATGTAGACCGCCCTGGTGATGTTAATCATGAGAAAATTATTTACGGGTCTAATATTTATGGTTTAGCTATTGATACCATAAATGAAAAATTATATTATTCAAATCATGGAACAAATAGAATATACAAGGTTAATTTGGAAGGGAAAGGAAATGAAGAAATTGTTTATTTACCTAGTGGATTAGCTGATCCGAGAGGAATAGCATTAGATGTACAAAGAGGGAAAATATATTGGGCTAATACAGGCCAAAAGAAAATCCAAAGAGCAAATCTTGATGGTACTGATGTAGAAAATGTTGTTTTAGGACTTGGTTCACCTGAAAACTTATCTCTTAATGTTGAAGAAAATATCATTTATATAACGGATATCGAGTTGGGTGCAATTTTTTCTTATTCGATAGATACAGGAATCCTTGATACACTTTACACTAACGACTCTTCCATTCCAAGCAGCATCGAATATAATCCAAATTCTGGGTATCTTTTTTGGATTGATATAGCTGGAAATTCAGGGCATCGACTGGATGTTACAACTAAAGAGAATGTTAGTGTTTTTGTAAATACAGGGGAAGGTATATCATTTGCTGTTGATGAGCTTCAAGAATTAATTTTTGTAACGTCTGAGGATGGATTATTTAAATTTAATATTGATGGGAGTTTTGGGGAGAAACTTAATAGTATTCCTTTTTCGGCTTATAAAGATGTTGCTATAGATATATTAAAAGAAGAAGTGTACTTTATACAGGGAAATGACTTAATTTCCATTACAGATTATAATGGAACACCAGGCACTATCTTATACACGAGTGATGATTTTGGAATAATTGGTAATCTGCAATCTGATGGTTTAAACAATGTCTTATATTGGTTAGAAGATGGCAATATATTTCAGTCTGATATTAATGATTTTTCAAAAGAACTCTTTTTTGATTACTCAGACGAAATCTCCTTGTTTACGTTGGACTATATAAATTCGAAAATATACTTCAAGAGTGGGGATCTAGTATACAGCTCTAATTTTGATGGTAGTGCTACCGAACCGATAATAGGCACAGCTGTAAACCATATGGTCGCAGATCCAGCTACAGAAAAACTATTTTATAGTAATAATGAAGGAATATTCACTTCACAACTTAATGGATATTACGAAGAACAATATTTAAGTGGATTTGTGAGTGAATTTACATTTGGAAGTACAGATGGATATTTGGTATTACCAACAATAGCAACCGAGGCTCTTGCCAATCAAAATGCTATCACTCTTTCTTGGGAAGTATCATCAGACTTCAATGGATTTTCTCAGTCAAGTGTAGTCTTAGGTGATTTTGAAATAGAAAAGCGTAATGTTTTTGGTCAATTCGAAAATATTGGATCTGTTGAATACATTTTAGGGGGTAACACTTACTTATTTGAAGATGAAGAACCATTTGAAGGAGAAAATGAATACAGGTTGAAATTTATCTCTGATATGAATGGATTGACTTCATACTCAAAATATTTTTCAACTAATTTTATCATTACCTCGGCTGCTGAGCTTGGTGAACTTGATAAATTTCATTACCGCTTTCAAGATCAGGTATTTATAAATAATGGAACCTCTGGTACAATGTCAATATATAGTATTGATGGGCAAAAAGTAAAAAAAATAAACTTTGATGCGACATCAAATCAAATCGACGTAACTGAGCTAAAAGCAGGAATCTACGTCTATACGATAGATCAAGAAATAGAGGGGCATCGAAAAGGACGATTTATTAAAATGTAGATGAGTTATGGGTTTTGCATTGTGAAATCATACAAAAAGTCATAAATCTAGATATTAAATTAATCTACAGATTTTATCAAAAAGAGCTATAATTTGAATATATCCCAACAAGTGTTATTTTTGCAAACTTATTATCAATAGTCAAGATAACAAGACTATTGTGTTATTAATAAATCAACCAGAAAATGAAAAATATCTTATTCTTATTGTTTGCTACAATTTCACTATTCTCTTGTAAGCAAGATGCTGCAAATAATCATAATGCAGGACTATCCGCAGAATATACAACAGCATTAGATAAGCTGAGTACAGATCCAGGTAAAGCATCAGCAAATAACTATATCAAAGAGGTGAGGAGTGCGATAGCGAATTCCGATGATGAGGTGAAAATAAAAGACTACTTGATGAAAGGTCTTACTGTTGCAGAAGAATACAAGATGGGTGCTACTGCAATTGGGTTTTTAATGCCATTACTCAAGAATTATCCAACTTCTCCGAAAAAAGAAGAGTACATGGCAAAGTTAGCTTCAGCATTGTCTGATGTAGGTAAGAAAATCCCTAGTGATGTTTTGATAGATTCTTATTTAAATCAATATCCAAACGGACAGTACAAAGGTTTGTTGACAGGAAAGCAAAATGATAAATTTGAAAATGTTGATACTTTTATAGTAAACTTAGCGAAGCAGATTTTTGTCAATCCTGATAAGTTTGGTATAAATAGACTAAGCGCTCAAAAATATGTAGATGCTTGTGAAGCTTATGCCCTAGGGAATAGTGATAGTGGTATGGCTCCAGAGTACCTTTACAGAGCGGCGGAAATGGCTCGCACATTAAAGACATACCCCAAAGCACTTAGCATATATGACTGGATAGAAGATAGGTATCCTAACTATGAGAAATCAGCAACTACAATGTTCCTAAAAGGATTCATGTTAGAAAATGAATTGAATGATAAGGAATCAGCTAGGGAAGTATACCAAGAATTCGCAACTAAGTTTCCTAAAAGCGACCTTCAGGACGATGTTAAGTTCTTACTTGATAATATCGATAAAACTGATGAAGAAATCATGAAAATGATAGAAAAGAAGTGATTTGTAATTACGAATTGCGAAATCAGAAGATTCTCGATTATTTCGATTGTAAATTTTACAAAAACACTTTGTTACTAATCGCTAGAGACCTGATGAAGGCGCTATGGTCTATGCCAGAGGCTATTTTGTTTTTATCAAAGTAATAGAGTAAATTTTCTGTAGGCATGTTACCTGTTAAATCA
This sequence comes from Halioglobus sp., assembly GCA_047628935.1. Taxonomy (GTDB): domain Bacteria; phylum Bacteroidota; class Bacteroidia; order Chitinophagales; family Saprospiraceae; genus CAJXUU01. The sequence goes on from JBLHWH010000006.1 coordinate 24,603, forward strand.
TCCTTTGCCATAGGGCAGCCGCCATATCCGCTTATCGTAGAATCAAATCTTCGGCAACCACTATCATACGCAGCTATGATTTTATCTTCCCATGCATCGGGTCGTGTATGTAGGTGAGCACCGAACTCTACATTAGGGTAAGGCGGGATCAAATTGGAGAATAAGTAAGATATCGATCCAGGATTTGCTACTCCTATAGTATCAGAGAGTGCCATTATTTTAATACCAATATCGGCTAGTCTGTTTACCCATTTTTGACATATTTCTACATTCCATTCATCTCCATAAGGGTTTCCAAAACCCATACTTATGTATATGACTAGTTCTTTATTGGTTTTGCCACATAAATCTTGTATGTGCATTACTCTTTCGAGAGATTCTTCGATTGTAGCGTTTGTATTTCGGAGTTGAAATGTTTCTGATATAGAAAAAGGATAGCCCAAGTATCCAATTTCTGCATATTGTGATGCATCATTTGCTCCTCTCATATTAGCTACGATTGCTAATAACTTAGACTTGCTATTGTCAAGATCAAGTTTCGAAAGAACTTCTGCAGTATCTCTCATTTGTGGAATCGCTTTGGGAGATACAAAACTCCCAAAATCAATAGTGTCAAAACCAACTTGTAGTAAGCTATTGATATAGTCCGCTTTTAGATCAGTATCTATAAAATCATGAATGCCTTGCATTGCATCTCTTGGGCATTCAATCAACTTGAGTTGTTCTGACATTTTTTGTTAGAATTTGTTGCAAATTAAACCTTTCCGTTTATTAAGCCAACTAATCCGTAAGAAGGAATAGAAAATGATGTAGATATGACATGTACATCATAAAAAAACATGCTAAGATCAAACAATAATCGTAGATTTACATTGTATAATCAGAGATGTACTTATGAAAAAAGGATATGCAACAATTATAGGTTATTTGTTATTTCTTATGGGGATTTTGTCCATAATACTTAGTATGGTAGGGCTTCAGCTTACTTTTTTAAGTTGGATTCAGTCATTTGGTACGGGCGTTAGTATTATCATCAAAATAGTCATGCTATTCAGTGGACTCATTATAATGTATATTTCAAAAATGCCGACTGAAGATGACAATTTAGAAACTAGTCTCTAAGTTTGTCTAGGAGTTTGTTTAAAGTTTCAGCTTCGACGTCATTAATTTCCAGAGTAGCATAAAATTTGGTAATTCTTTGATCAATCTTTTCTGTGATATCGAGGCCTTCATTGGTAATAAATATTTCAACCTTTCTTCTATTGGTTTCAGATGTCCGTCTTTCGAGGAAGCCTACTTTAACAAGTTTGTCAACTAATCTAGTTAGATCACGACCTTTATCAAACATTACTTCAATAATTTGACCTGGGGAAGTTGGCTCGCCCTTTTTGCCTTTAACTATTCTAAGTATGTTATAATGTTGGTGAAGTATTCCGTTTTCTTTAAAAAAAGGAGCAGTTTTGTCTCTTAGATAATTGGCAGTGTAAAGAATGTTCAAAAAACTTTTCTGCCTTTGGCTATGAAACTTACTTTGTTTTATTTCGTCTGCGAGTGATCCCATTGTTTACGTGTTTACCACAATAAAGTTGATACTTTTGACTTTATTTGAATTGTTACATACATTTTATTCTATAAACTATGACTTTAACATTTAACATAGACGAAAAAATTAAAAATATTCTTCCTAATTGTCGAATTGGGATCGTGTTTTCCGATGTCAAAGCGAAAGATTCATCCTTGGATTTACGATCTAGAATAATAGAGGTAGAAAATGAATTTAAAGAAAAATTGCTGTCAGTTGCTGAATCAAAATTGGAAGTAATTGATGAAACGAGGAAAGCTTATAAAGTTTGTGGAAAAGAACCAAGTCGTTATAGACCATCCGCAGAAGCATTACTAAGACGGGTAAGGCAAGGCAAGGGGTTGTATAAAATCAATAACATAGTAGATACAATAAATTTACTATCTATGACTTCACAGTTTTCGATAGGTGGTTTTGATGTTTCAAAAATTGATGGAGCGGTTACTCTTGATATTGGAGATTCAGATATCTACAATGCTATAGGTAGGGGAGAACTTAATATAGAATTTATGCCAGGAGTGAGGGATGAACAAGGTTTTTTCGGAACGCCTACGAGTGATTCAGTAAGAACTATGGTTACTTCGGGTATCAGCGGTCTAGTTCTAGTTTATTATGATTTTTTTGGAAATGAAAATTTAGAAGAAGCTTTAGGTGTTGCAGTTGAATTTCTTGAAATGTATTGTGAAGGGAAAGGAATTGAGACTAAAATTGTAAGCTGATTTTTGTTATTGTTCCATTGCATTAATGGGAGTCAATAGACGAGTTGTGCTATATGATATTCGTAACTGGCATTAGCAATTGGACTCATGATGGAGTCTGGATGATCAATAAGGCTAGCATAATCTTCTACTATTGCACCTTGTTGTTCAAAGTTGAAGTCAATAAATTTATGTTGATTGATCATGCCTGAATACAGTTTTTCTAATCCACCATAATCATATTTTTCATTTGAGTTCTGCGCTTTCAAAGCTCTATAGATGTACATAGAACCAAACCTTTGATATTGCCAGATGTGAACCATTTCGTGAAGAAATATAGGTTTTGTGATATTCTGCCTGTAGTTGATCGTATTCAGTGTTACATATGCGTGAGCCTTTCTTTCTATACGTTCTGACATTTGAGAATTAACTCTAACAAAATCCAGTTTTATAGAATCACCAAAATATCGACGAGTCAATTCTTTTTCTTTTTCTGAGAGAAACCTATAGTCAGACTTGAATAGTGAAATAGCATATTCATAAATCTCAGGTAAAAGAATCAAATCAAACATGTAAAAAACGAAATCGTAGAACCAATCTATGATATCCTTTGATTGCATTTTAAACAATGAGTCTTGAAATGTAATATGAAATATAAATCGCTGGATTCTCAACAGATATGATGATCGCAAATAAGCAATCGATCGTTGTATGAAGTTAACATGAGATCCCATATTATTCAAATCTCAATGTCTTGATTGGACTTATACTGGTTACAAGATATGTAGGGAGTATCAAAAATAATATTGTAAATAAAAAGCAAAAAATATTTATCAAAATAATAGCGTTCCAATTGAATAATATCGGAGCATAGGAAAGATAATAGCTTGCTTCATCCAAAGTGATAAAATGAGACGTGTATTGAAGATACCCTAGCCCCAGTCCTAGAATGTTTCCTACAATAATGCCAGAGAATATAATGTATCCAGCGTTGTAAAGGAAGATTTTTCTAATCTGCCAATTCGTACTTCCCAGCGCTTTTAATAGACCGATCATATGTGTACGCTCTAGTATTAAAATCAATAATGCTGTAATCATATTGATAATAGCAACGATAATCATCAAATAAAGGAGCAAGCTCTCGTTGATGTCTTGGAGCTTAAGCCATTCAAATATGGAAGGAAATTTACTACTTATGGTTTCGGTATATATTCGGCCAGGAACAACATCATTATATAAATATTCATTTATGATGTCAAGATCTGCAATATCTTCTAGAAATACTTCTATGCCTGAAATGTCATCTTCATCCCATTGAAGCATTCCTTGTGCTTTTCTCATATCGATGATTGCAAACTGTTTATCATATTCTTCGAGCCCTGTATTGTATATTCCTTTCACCACAAATGCTCTATTGAGCGATTCATTGTTTTTAAGCGTTGTTATTTTTATCCGTTGGCCAACTTTGAGTTCCATTTGCTTGGCAGTAAAGCTTGAAACTATGATGCCGCTACTTACATCGTTTTTGAGATCCAACGGCTCGCCCTCAATGATAAAATTAGGGAGGTAACTCCAATCAAAATTTTCATCAACGCCTTTTATCTGAATAACACCAAATTCTTTTTTCGTTTTTATTATTCCAGCGGTATATACAAAAGGCTGGATATGTTTTACACCGCCATTAGATCTTGTTGTAGTATATCTACCAGCTAATTCGTAGCCTAAAACTTTTACTGGAGTTTGATACTCCAACCATTCAATGTTTTCTATTTCTGGAATATAATCAGCTGATTTAGATATAGGTATTTGCTCAAATGATCTATTGACATTTACATCTGTGATATGGATATGACCCCAGAATCCAAATACTTTTGTTGAAATCTCGTTTTTGAAACCACTGATGATCATGGTAGTCAATATCATAATCGATAAACTTAAAGCTATAGCGGCTATAGCGATTCTCACGATTACCTTGGTAAAGGATCGAGATCGAGAAAAAGCAATACGTTTAGCTACGAAATGCGGTAAATTCATACACAATGATAATGAAACTTTGCTTACTTGACTAGAAGATATTTACATATCAAGATGAAGAGGATAACTAGCGCTCTGTCAAGTAGTAGGTGAGGGGTTGGTTTTGAGTTTTTTTGAGGTTGACCAAGGCAAATATTTACGGTTTTATCGAGCTAAATGAGTGAATATTTAATGTAGCTCAGACACAAAATAAGCCAAACTTATCCCTCGATTTGCTCTGGTCAGAGCACTAAAATCGAATAATTAATATACTTTTGCTTTTAATGGAAGTCTTCTTTCGTTACAATTTTGGATATTTGAAGTTTAAAGATACTTTTCATTAAAGAGATAGCTTCTGAAGAAAATATTCATACTGTTGACAGGAATTTCCTTCTAGTAGTTTCTTTAGAAGCAATTATGAATATGAAGTTTTTTCATAAATTCAATAAATAAACAGGTAAAACCTAATGGATTATTCCAAATTAAATAGAATAGAAACTTTCATTTTTGATGTAGATGGAGTATTAACCAATTGTAGGATGCTAATCACCGAATCGGGAGAGTTCTTAAGAACGATGAACGTAAGAGATGGTGCCGCGATGAAGATGGCGTTAAAAGCTGGTTATCGAATATGTATTATTACAAAGGGAAATTCAATAGGAGTAAAGGATAGGTTGATGCTTTTAGGAGCAGACCCGGTCTTTGATAATGTGCTGGACAAAAGTGTTGCCTTAAAAGATCTAGTAGCTAATCACAATATTTCACTTGAGAAGAGCTTATATATGGGGGATGATTTGGCTGATTTAGTCGTTTTTGATAAAGTATTGCTGGCTACATGTCCAAGAGATGCTGCACCCGAAGTGATAAAAGCCGCAGAGTTTGTCTCTCCAAAGGATGGTGGAGATGGATGTGTAAGAGATATCATAGAACGTGTGTTGCGAACTCAAGGAAAATGGGGGCATTCTGACTAAGGAGTAAAATTTGGATTAGTCAAATCAGAGAATAAAAATAAAATGGTAGATAAAAAAAGTGAAAGTAAATCTTCATGGTATTTAAAGTGCTTAGCTGCATTTTTATTGACATACGCCGCATTCTTTTTACAATATCCGCATCATGTTGCCAATCCAAATAATCAAACATTTCATTCTCATGGAGATCTTGTGGTCACTCATGCCGATCTCATGTACCATGTGAAATATGATACAGATGGTACCTTCAATGGGATGAATTACCCTGAAGGTGATTATATCTTTATGACAGATGCCAATGGGTCTTTTGCTCAAGTTTTTAGATGGATAAACAATAATATTTACAATATTGAAGGGGTACTTCCTGGATTGACCATGAGTATTATTTATCTATTTTTGGGATTCTGTGGGATGTTTCTATTTATGGTCATGCGAACTATGGATGTCTCATCTTGGCTGGCTTTAATTTTGGCTCCTTTGATTACACTTTTGGCTCCTCAGATGGCTAGATTTGTTTGTCATCTTAGTCTGTCTTTTCCTTTTGTATTGCCTATGATTATGCTGTGGTCACTCAGAAAGTATAATGTGCCCAAATTCGAACTTTGGGATTTAGTCTTTTTCTTTGTTACGTTTTTCTTTTTTATGAATAATGCTTACATCGGCTTTATCATGTGCATGTTTGCAGGGGTGATAGGCTTTGCACTGTTCATGATGGGGCTTAAGTCTGGAGCATATAGAAAAGCATCTTTGATCATGATGATCTTTCCTGTGGTCATAACCATATTGGTTTATATCATTTTAAAAGTTACTGACCCTTATAATGATAGGATTGAAGAACAATGGGGTTTTTTCTATTATAATACACAATATCATAGCTTTTTCTACCCAAGATATTCGCTTATGTCTGGTTTTATGGGTAAGAATATGACAAATGATTTTAGATCAATAGAATGGTGTAATAATCTCGGACTTGTACCTATGGGATTGGTGGGGTCTTATCTAGGGTATGAATTTTTAAGATTGATAAAATACAAATCTTGGCAGCCTCTCATACCAAAGAACACGATGATGAATGTGTTTCTCTTAGCATCTTCTTTAATGGTTTTATTTGCGGCTAATACTAGTATATTTCCAATCAAGGACATGATAGAGTCTTACATAGACATTCTATTAATGTTTAAGTCAACAGGTCGATTTTCTTGGCCATTTTATTTTGTCATAGGTGTCTTGTCAGTTAGAATTCTACAAGGTTGGATCAATAAGCTTGATATAAAAAATACAGTATACAAATGGATTTTAGTAGTGCCTTTATTATTGTTTTATGGATATGAGGTGAATTACTATCTAAACCAAGTATTCAGGGATCTTGATGCAGAAAATTATCTAACATCACCGCAATCAGATGAAACATTAAAAATATTCGAAGAAGCAGGAATAAACCAGGATAACTATCAAGCTATGATAGCTGCACCTCTTTTGGTTGGATGGAATGAGAAGATTCTTATGAAAGTCAATAATAGAACGGAAAAGGGAGCAATGTCAGTTATGGCTCTAACCGGAATACCGATGATAAATGGTAGACTAAGTAGGAACTCTACATCAAAGACGTTACAGGCTACCCAAATGTCTTCTCATCCTTTAATCAAAAAAGAAGTATTAGATCTGTTGCCTAATGATAAGCCTCTACTAATTATTCAAGGGGTAGGAGCCTATGGTTGGTTGTCCTTTGGAGAACAATCTCTTATTAATAATGCTGTAGAAGTTTTTCGGACGAAGAAATTTATTGGATATAAGATGACTAAATCGAAAATCAATGAGCTGTATGAAAACAATGTTAAATATGCGCATGACTATGCGGCTAAATCAGATTCTATTCCATACAAATTTGTGACGAGGTATGGATATGACGAACAGAAGACTGATAAATCATTGTTTGGGCAGGGTGCACTTCAATTAGATAGGGAGGATCATCATATTCTTGATGTGGAACATGATTTTGAAAAAGATACGACAAGATTGAAGTTGACCGTTTGGACTGACATCACTTCCAAAAAGTATGGAATGCCAGAGTATCATATTAAAGTTTTTAAAGAAGATAAACTGATCTATAAATCTGTTTTTATTTCAAGAGAATTTAAAGATATTTATAATGATTGGGTGCGATCTTCTCATAAGTTCTCTGTTCCAAGAGGAAAAGTCAAAATCAAAGTGGTTGCTAAGAATAATCAACCTTATTGGATAGATGAACTCCAGCTCATAGATCTTGGAGAAGGGAACTCAATAGTGAAATATGAAGACGGAACTATTTTGCTAGACAATTATAAAGTAGGAGAGTAATGCTATTTATTACGACACCTTAAATATTCTTAAAGCTTTACAATACGTTTTATTTGATGAGAGTTCTCATTTTGTATTCTTAACATATATGTTCCAGAAGGAAATTGAGATGAATTGATTATGATCGATCCTGATTCTTGATTTGCTGAAGTATAAACAACTCTTCCGGAATAATCAATAATACTTATAGATTTTGCTTTCTCGTTTAATTCTAAATTCATCTCATTCGAAAATGGATTTGGATACGCTGCTAGGGGCAATAATTATTCATCATAAGTATCAGTTGTGCATGACTTGTAATCATTACCATTATATATTTGTACTGGACTGCCCAATCTGAATCCATTAGATAGGTCACCCGGTGGGAAATCTCCTACAATTATATTATCTGTCTCATTATTATAAAAACGATATTCAGCATTATACTCTTCAAAATCACCAATCTTACAAATAAATATAATCGGTTCGTCTCCTGGTGTCAGATCGTTATAGAAGGATACAGGAACAAATTTGGGTGTGATTGAGTGGAAATCGTTTATAGGATCATCCATAGGACTTATAAAGGAAGAGTATAGGTTCCATTCGATTGGTACTGTGCCCATGTAATTTGATTATCATATATTGGATTTACCAATTCAACAATTTCAAAATCTGTTCCCGTTGGCACAACAAATGTAATCTGAGCATTGAATTGAGCTCTTTGCATTAATGTCGTAGCATTGCCTTCAAGTATTTTTAATTTCACTTCATACAGATTGGTTTCGCAGTTGTATTCTAGTAGATAGTCGACTTTTGTAACTTGACTAGAAAGTAAAAATGTTATAGCTAATACAAAGAAGAGTTGTAAAATTATCGTTCTCATGGTAGTAAGTAGTTTGTAATCAATTCATTAAGGCACAACTAATGTACTAAACATGCTGGATTTTATCTTCTATGTCAATTAGTGACAAATTTCTTGCAAATTTAACCTAACTGAAATCAAGGATATAATAGAAAATAAATCTTCACAATTCAATCCTTTGTTATGGAGTCTTTCTATTAACGTATTACCGTTATATCACCTTCTTTGATAATCACTTCATTACCAATCAAAAGTTCAGCGTAATAAGTAAGTGATAGTTTAAACGAGTCTATTTTTTCTTTAGCCAAGGAGTGAGAAGGGAAGATAGCCATAGCTACCTGACTACCGAACGACGCCAGGTAAAGGAAAAAGAGGCCGTTTAAACTATCAAAAACTTCTGGAATGAACCACTAGTACAATCAATGCTATTGCCGCTGTTATTGATCTAAAAACTAAGCCAAGTTCAAAATACAACGAATACGAAACATTTGCACATGTTAGAATGGATGAATTGCCAAACAATCCAGTAAGAATAAGCAATATGATTTATACTTAATGTGGAGAGTTAGAGGGGAATTATAAGACGGTTGAACCTGGGGATATATTACTAGCTAGATTGGGGTCGAGTATGATGAATAGAAAAATGGTTGTTGTTCCTAAACTAGAGAAAAAAGCAAAAGCGATTATTGTATCTCCAGAGTTTATAGTTATAAGGCCAAAAGATCCAAAGGACGCTTATTATATAGCGGGTGTTTTAGGGACTGATATAATGTTGCAGTATATGTACTCAAAGACTAGGGGAGGAACACCAAGTAGATATAGACTAAGTGAATCAGACTTTAAAGTATTAGATTTTCCAATAAGTGATGAAGCGGATAGTGGAGAAAAAGCTAAGTTATTTGGAAAAGCTCTAAAAGACTATCATAAGATAGTCACCAAGGCCGAGGAAAATTTAATCAAATCTCATTCGTCTATAGAAAAGGATTTTTAAAAAATAGATATGGCTGAATTTTGCGGTATTTGTTGCGAAGAGTGGACTAATAAAGTCAAACATAATTAATATGGAAAACAAACAAAAATTCATTGATTTCTTAGAAGAAAGACTCGATGAGTTCAAAGAATATAGATATAAAAGCGAAACATCTAAAGATCAGAATAAAGTTAAAACAGCAAAGGTTGGAATTTATAGATCTATGAGGAGAACGAAAGAATTCATTGATAATAATGCTGATTTATTGACTTTTTTCCTTAACGGAGCTGTGTATGAGTCTGTATTTGAGAGCTATGGAACAGTTAGTTTTTTCGACCGTGATATATCTACATTGATAGAAAAGCTTAAAAAAGTATAGAAAACGAACGTTTTTTAGACCTGTGATTTCCTATCTTTGAAATAAAGATGTCCTACTATAACTAATAGTAGGACATCTCTGGGGAGTATATTATAGTTTTATTTTCTTTATGTTGTGTAGCTCTTTTGTTCAAAACAGAAAATCAAACCTCAGTGATTAGAAATCAAAAATTATAGCCAAAACCAACACTCGCTTGATGTACTATTTTATTATTCAAAAGATTATAAGTGTTGTATGTTGGAATATAAGTTAAAGCTAGAAAGACGCGGTCGCTCATTTTAAAATCAACCCTTATCGGAAAATCAAAATAAGTTGCCCTTTGTCTATTTCCTAAATAATCCTTCATAAAACGTGAATAAACAGTTCTAAATCCTACGGAAAAGTTAACTATTTCACTTATATTGAAATAGTAATTTGCGCCAAACTTAACGTTGTAGCCTTCTAAATCTGGAGTCAATGCAGCCCCCAATTCAAAAGAAATAGGTTGGTTTTTAAGACTCTTATTTAGCGATAATTCAAGTTGATCTCCTTGAAGATAATCATTTGTATAAACCAATCTTACTGAACTGAACTGAGATAACCCCTGCGAATTACAAAACATTATAATAGAAAGGGATACAAAAACTACTTTATAGTATTTTCTCATTACTCATTAATCACAACAGAGGAAATCAATATTTTCAGTATGATCTATACTCCAACCATTACCTTGCCAACTTAACTCTTTCTTGAAAGTACCTGTAACATCATTACCACAATGGTAAAGCCTATTTCCGTAGCTTACAGTGGTGTTTCTACTCTCACATTTATCACAACTCTTAGTTTCATCTTCATATTCCACTGAATCACAAGTAAGAATTCTTCTTGTAGCTTTTATAGTTGCCTCTAACTTTTGTTTATTATTTATCCATTCGTCTTGAGTAGAATCATACCAATAAGAAAACACCTCAGCTCTTTCACATGAAATAAAACTTCCTTTCAAGTATGAGGTCCTGAATGAGATTGCTTGTGATCCACCATCTTCTTTCCATCCCCATTCCGTTGATGCTTCTCCTATGTCACATATCCCGTCAAGCGGCCTAAACACTAACTCTTCGTAATCTGTAGCGCCACAATCAGCTGCGCCATCTAAAGTAAAGTAAACAGCAACATGACCACTCGATTCTAATGGATTGTTATTTGGGTCTTCAACGTTATATGGTGTTGTTAAAATATCCATTTGAAAATCGCCATTTACTGAAAAGGTAAAAAGACCAGACCCTGAAGAACCAAAGCTAGCTACACTTACTATTAGGGTGACGGTAGCACCTACAGCCGATGATCCAGATCCTCCACAATCTCCTTGAATACGAAGAGTATTGCAATCTAGTCTAAACATGCTGACTTCGCATTTACAATTTCTTTTTACAATTGTATAATCGTCAAATACATTGCCCATGTCAATATTATCGGGTAAGTCATTTGGATTAATTTCAGTTCTGATTGGATATGTTCTGATTTGTGAAATTGCTTGTGCATCTGAAAGATCTGCCATCAAAAATTGACCTATATTAATAATACGAACAAGTCTGTCTCCAATAATGAATTCATAGTCCAAATTACAAACAGCCATGCTTACAGGGTCTATCAAGAACGGTTTATAACGATCATTTGGATTAGAGAATTCGTCATTATGGAGTTTTATTATTGGAGTGTAGACAATGTCATTAATATTGTGATTTTCTATATCTACATTGCAAAAATCAAGATATGCATCATAATCAGTAATGTGCAAATCCAAAAGGTCTTCATAAAAAGATAGAAAGTGTGCAGCATCATTGAATTTATAATGATCGCCACGAATTGTAGGCATATCACTTATTCGTATCTCTCTTTTTTCTGACGATAAAGAATCACCATTATCAGAAGATATTTGTTCTACCTGTTCTTTCCCACATGAAACAATTAAGAGAATAGAAAACAAGAATGAAATAAATTTTTCATCATTAAATGTTTTAGAATTTTGTAATTGAGTTACGCCGAGCTTACACAGCATAAACACGGTGAAATAAACGCAAAAATAAGGATTTTATTTCAGGTTTTTTAACAAACGCAAAAATATGAAATGTTAGTAGATGCAATGTCTATTATACTTTTTTTTGGATGAAGCCTGGTTGTTTAACTTCTGGTAATAGTAAGTAGTGTCTGAACGAAAACAAAATAATCTATTTCATGTTTATAAGTATTTTGTAATCAGTAAAATACAACTAATGTACCAAGTAAGATAGAGTTATCCTGTAAATCTATGTATTGACAAAAAACTTCCAAAGTTGATGAATTTACTTCTGATTCTATGCTAATGGCAGCATAAATAAAATTAAATCTGTAAAAGAAAAGATATCCGCACAATTCAATCTTTTGTGCGGATAATTTTATTAACGCAAAACTGTGATATCCCCTTTTTTTACAAACACTTCATTACCAATCAAGATTTCTGCATAATATACAAACACACCTTGTTCAACAAAAGTGTTATTATACTTTCCATCCCAACCTAGAGAAGGATTATTTGTTTCAATGTTTTTTCCGAAGAACATCATGTTTCCCCACCGATCAAATACTTGAACCTTATTGATAGTGGCTTCAACAGATGAATAAATAGTGAAATTACTATTACTAGTTCCTTGATTATTAGGTTTGAATATATTGGGAACAGTGATTACAATTTCTTCATTTGATCTTACAATAATCATAGCTTCTGCATAACAACCATTGATATCAGTAATTTCAACAGTATAGATTAGATCTCCTGTGCCTCCAGTCACCTCTGTTATTAGACAAGTAGGACATGAAAGATAGGTGTCTGGTGTCCAAACTATAGATGCTATCTCTGAATCTGGAAGATTTACATTAGCTGTAAGTTGTGTTGTTTGACCTTGATTAATTGTAATTTCAGGAATTAGATTAACTTCAAATGGATCCTCTAGATCGACTGTTATCACATCATAAAACAGACAGCCATTATCATCTTCTATTCGCAAGTCATAAATGCCTTGCATTAAATTTGAAAATATATTCCCAGTGACTTCGACTTCATTTAAAAAGTATGAATAAGGAGCCGTACCTCCTTGTATATTCTCAATAGTTATTGCTCCATTATTACTCTCTTCGCATGATTCACCTTCTAGTGAAATTACTGTACGTTCTATAAAAGGAGGCAGTATAATTTCAATTGAATCTAATGTTTCGCAATTATTTTCAGGATTAACTACGGAAACAGTATATAACCCTGTAGTACTAACTATCACTTCTGGTGTATCATTCCCACTAACTATATTTCCATTATTCGTTTGCCAATCGAAAGTAAATGATGAAGGATCAATCAATGTTGTCAAAGTAACAGTAACATCACTTCCATCACATTTGATTATCGCTTCTTCATCCAATTCTACTATAGGGAATTCAATATTAGAAAGGACAACTATCGTGTCAAAGTTGATACAGTTATTCGCTTGATCGACTAATTGTAAATAGTAAGTGCCTCCCTGAATTACATCTAGATTATTTACTCCAAAGGCAATAACCATACTATCCACATCTAACCAAGTATAGGATATTGTTTCACCAGTTTGTGAGCTTGATCCATCTAGATTAATAAATCCATTATCACAATCCAATAACTCAGCGGGTTGAATAAATGGTATAGGATATTGAATCTGATCTTCTATTACTAATTCTGCCATACCTGTACATCCAGTAATTGTATGAGTTGCTTCTAGTCGGAATACTCCAGGATCAATAATAGTTAGCGAAGTAGCGGCACCCTGTATCAAAACACTACCTATGTACCATCGATATTCTACATTAGGCTCTTCTACAACTTGAAGTGTTATTTTATCAACTTGACAATCAAATACAAAACTAGGATTAGCATTTATCTCAGGCATCAAATCTGCTGTCTCATCTAAAACTTCCACCAATGATGGAGGAGAAGTACAATCTGAGTCCGCATCATAAACTATAAAGAAGTAGTTTCCAACTTCACCTACTTTGATCGAAATCTCAGTAGATATCTCCACCATGTTTTTGTCTAACCATTTATATGTAAAATTGCCACTGCCTCCAGTTACCGCACCAGTTAATGTGACAGAATCTATTAGACATGTCAAGGATTGGTTTTCTCCTGCAAATGCTAAAGGAACTTCATTAGAAGCATCAACCACTACACTATCTGTCCTGATACAATTATTGCCAAAGTCTGCTGTAAAGTAATATGTTCCGAGAATCGTCGTTGTGACTTCATTGCCAATAAAAGTGAATCCTCCAGGCCCCATCCATGTACCAACATTAGGTATAGATGGCACACCGATAAGTGTTGCTTCTGTATTTATACAATCTAAAGTAATATTGGCTCCAGCTTCTACAGTTTCATTACAATTTGAACAGGTAGGAGGAGGTGAAATAGTTAATACAATTCCGCACCCTGGAATGTCTGTATCATTAATAGTAAATGTAATAGCACCATCTACTATCAAATATGGACCAAATATGATGTTTTCTCCTGGGATGCCTGTTTGACCAGTTTCTACAATTGTCCAAGTACCAGTCCCTCCAATTTGAAATACTGTAAGTTCACCTGTCCAAGTATCATCCGCTGAATTGTCAGCTGTATTTTCATCGTTACATTCTATATTTTGATATACAGTTGAGATGTTACATTCTCCGCTACAGCTGATGAGTTGTGGGCTAATTACTTCGACGACACAAGTAGCATTGTCTATATCTATGAATTCTAATGTGGGCGTGGAATCATCTGCTGATAAGATATATTCTGAATCATCGCCATAGTTATAGGTTCCAACGATTATTCCATTGACCCAAAGATTATACATCGTTGATGCAGGATTGGTAGATGTCAGATTAAATGTAAAAATGTAAGTATCATCTTCTGGCATACCGATAGTGCCACCATTACTACATTCGATATTTTGACTATCCAGAACTAAGTTCGTTACTATAACTTCAGCACTGTCAGTCAATATACATCCTTGTCCGAAGTCTACTGTAAAGTAATACATACCAGCTTCAGTGACGATGACTTCATTCATATTTTCTGAAAATCCTCCTAGACCTGTCCAAGTTCCTATATCGTTAGTCGTAGGCACTCCACTTAAAGTTGCTTCTATATTGTCACAATCAATAAATTGATTATCTCCTGCTTCCAATGTATCGTCACATGCCGAACAAGTGGATGGAGCTTCAATTGTAATGGTTTGAGTACAACTTGAAATACCTGAATCTTGAATCGTAAGTATGATATTTCCATCGGATATTAAGAAAGGACCTACAGTTACAGTTTCTCCATTATTTCCAGTTTGGGATGTTTCAAGGATCGTCCACATATTCCCACCGCCGACTATATTGATAAATACATCTGCTATAAAAGTATCGTCAGTTGGATCTGTTCCAGTATTTTGATTTTGACATATTGCAAGTTGAGGTACTACATTAATAGAACAATCACCACTGCACGTAACAAGCTCAGGACTGATAATTTCAGCGGTACAACCACTATCATTACTGTCTACAAATTCAATCGTGTGAGTCATTCCATCTGCTGGCATATTGTATGCTGATAATTCTTCATAGTTGAACGTACCTACATTTACATTATCAACGTATAGATCGAAGGTAGTGGAAGAAGAGTTTGTTGATAAAATGGTAAATGAGAAAGTATATGTATCATCTCCTGGAACAATAGCAGTGCCACCATTATCACAGTTAAAGTTTTGATTATCAATAGAAATGATACATTCATCAGAACAAGGATTTAGTGGTCCAATAGTCTGAGATACAAAGCACTGGTTATCAGCATTGTCAACAGCCGAAATTACTACGATCTGTCCTTGTGCAGGAATGTTGATCGTACCTCCTGTTCCATAAATGAAATTAGCTACTATTACTCCATCCACAGTTACGTTGAAGGTATTATTTGCAGCTCCGTTTACGGACGATGCATTGATCATTATTTCATATATATCATCACTCGGATCTGAATCTGTTCCATTCCCATTACAGAATATTTCTAACTGATCAATGGCCAGGGAACAGTTGGTAGAACAAGGTGTCAAATCGCCAGTTGCAAACTCAATACTACATCCTGTTTCCAAATCAGTAATAGTAATTACTTCTGGGCTGCCCGCTGTTATGTCAAAAGAGATTACACCATAAGCGAAATTACCGAAATCAATAGCCGGGGATTGAATGTTTACTTCATTGGTGGACCCTATTGTATTACTTAAATTGAATGAAATAGAATAAAAATCATCCGAAGAGTCCGTATCTGTCCCATTGCTATTACAGTTTATTTCTAAGTTGATTAAGCCAAACTCTAGACCTGGCTTAATTTCGAAGGTCGTCTCTGAGATACAACCCATATCAGATTGAGCATAGAGTGTGTAATTTTCAACTTCTAGTTCATCAAATGAAGTAACAGACTCGAAAATCGTGTTGTCTAAACTGAAGGTGCTGCCAACAGGATCAATATTGGTTATAATGATACTGCCATCCATACTATCAATGCAGATTTCACTATTGACATCCAAAGTGAAAGTTGGTAATGGATTAAGTTCTAGTATGACCTCAGCTATCTCTTTACAATTGGTACTATTCGTAACTACTACAAAAAATGATGTTGTAGCAGATAGTATATATGCATTATTAAGTGTGTTGGTTTCGTTTTCTGCATCCACCAAAGTAGGGTAGTATGCATATGTGAAACTAGCATTCGAATTAATTAAAAAATTAATAGTTTGCAGATCGATAGATGCATTTCCAGTTTCATCTGCACAAATAGGAAATGCAATACTATTCGCATCTGGTTTTGCATTTATAGTAAGTGTAATCTGAGTTCTTATAATGCTAACACACCCATCAGTATCTTCAGCTTCTACATAATAATTGTATGTGCCAGGGTCGGTAACCGTCGGTGTATAGACAAAACTGTTTTCGATTAATGCTACTGTACTTGTCTGGTCAGGATACCAATTTGCAATCAATCCAGCTTCTATCGTAACCGATAATTCTGGAATTGGGTCACCTTCACAAATAACAAAATCTCCATTAGATATGGGGCTCGTTATTGTGGGGCAATCACAATCAGGAGCGGACACAAATTGATCTGATATACAAAAGGCATTTGCATCAATAGCAGATACAATTACATTTTGACCTTCTGGTATATTATTAATAACTACATTATTAGCATCTATGACAGTCACATCTCCTGGATTTGAGAAGATAGTATTACCGTTTGAAATTATATTGATAGAATAAGTTGCTCCTCCCGGATCACATTGTACACTTAGGATCTCAAATTCTAATTCACTGATTACTTCTATTTCTACTTCTACTTCTGCATCTGGACAAGAGTTAGTCGAGAATACGGTGTAAGTGAAAGTATATGTTCCAGAAGCCACTTCACCGAATGTTGCCATTATTGGATTGTCAATATTTGCTCCTGAAGCATCTGTATCAAACCATGTCCCACCTGGAGTAAAACTTCCTGATAAGTAGTCAAATAAGTTATAGGAGAAACCTCCTTGAGAACATACTTGCCCCCCAGCGGCTGTTCCTGCAAAAGGTGGATCGTCTATATTGATTGTAAATGTTGCTTCATCTGTACATCCTGCAGCATTCGATGCAATTATTGTGTACACAGTCGTACCTGTAGGAGATACGTTCGGATCTGTTATTATGCTTCCTCCTGTTTCGTATGTTAGAGTTATAGAATTTCCTGTAGCATCGGTGACTGCTATTGTTGATAAATCAAAAAACTCACCTAAACATAATATTGTTTGCAGAGGGTCTATCGAGATGTCTGGTGTAGGGACTCCAGTTACATTTTGCGTTTCTTCAATGGTCATCCCGTTACAGTCATTTGTAAATGACCATGTATAAGTTGTGATATCTCCAGCAACAGATGAGGTAGCCGTGACGGAACCTGATATGGCACAAGTCCCCCCTTCACTATTAGTATAATCTAGAGTAGGATTGTCTGGAAAGTCTTCACCACAATCTAGCGTTATATCAGCTGGTGGGCTAAGGAAGACTGGATCACTTGCCGGATTAATGGTTATCACTTGATCGTGAGAAATTGCTCTATTACATTCATCAGTAAATGTCCATGAGTAGGTGACGCTGCCACCACATTCTGTATATACACCTGATTGGATTCCAGGAACAGAACCTGCTATAGCACAAACGCCAGTCGCTCCGTTAGTATATGATAGACCAGGAATAGTACTTGGTACATCAGCACAATCTACAGTTATAGGTCCAGGGGGATTAGTGAATGTTGATTCAGGAGCTAGCTCAATAGTGACATTTTGGTTGTATGAAATATTTCTGCCACAGTCATCTGTAAATACCCATCGGTATTGTACTGTATTGCCACATGGATTAGGATTTCCTATGACGATACCAGGAACAAATCCAGAAATTAAACATATATCAGTTTCTCCATTGGTATATGATAAGTTTGGCGGAGTTGACTGAAAATCAGCACATGAGACAGTAATGTCAGCCGGTGGTAAATTGATAAACTCAGCTGCAGGTGCAGGTTCCACAACGACCGTTTGTACCGCTTGTATAGGTCTTCCACATTCGTCAGTGAAATCCCATGTGAATTGGATGTCTCCACCACAAGCAGTATAGCTTCCAGTTTGAGTTGGAGCTACATCACCTGAAATAGAACATCCTCCAGTTTCTCCATTTGTATAGTTGAGATTTCCAGGATTAGTAGCATCAGCTCCGCAAGCCACAGTCGTACTCGTTGGTACATCTATAAATGCTGCAATAGGTGCTGGATTTACCGATATTACTTGGTCGTATTCGAGGAGTCTTCCACATTCATCGGTAAAGCTCCATGTGTTTTCTATGGTTCCTCCACAGATATCATAATTGTCATTTATAGTTGGATCTATACTTCCAGTAATTGCACACGCATCACTATTTGTATAACTAAGCGGTCCTGCAGGTGTTGGTATATTATTACAATCAACAGTGATTGCAGCTGGTGGATTTATGAAATCAGCCATCGGAGCTTCTGTAATTGTAACTGTTTGCATATGATCAACCGGACGCCCACATGGATCTGTGAACTGCCAAGTATATGTTATCGATCCACCACAGCTATTTGAGTTGTCATCGACGACAGGTAGTTGATTTCCAGAAATCAAACAAGCACCTGGTTCTCCATTTGTATAATCAAGAGAAGGTGGAGTAGGTGGTATCTCATCGCAGCCAATAGTAATATCAACTGGAGGATTTACAAATGCAGGTTCTGAAGCGGGCTCAATGGTGATAACTTGTTGGTGATCAAGATCTCGATCACAGGCATCTGTAAATTGCCAAGTATAAGTTATTTCACCTCCACAGGCATCGGAGGTTCCGGTTACTACAGCAGGAACAGATCCAATAATTTCACAAGTTCCTGATTCACTATTAGTGTAGGGTAAGTTATTCGCTGGAGGTGTAGATTCAGAGCACTGGACAGTCACACTTGCTGGCGGATCTTCCCATATCGCTTCCGTTATAGGTTCTATGGTTATCGTTTGTATATGCTCTATGAATTCTCCGGGATTACATGGGTCAGGTATTTGCCATATCCCAACTATATCTCCACCACAGATATCACCGTCTACATTGACGGATGCTTCTATTGAACCAGAAAGTTCACATGCTCCAGTCTCACCATTTGAATAATTCAGATCAGGGAATGTTGGCAATGTTTCCAAACAAGATATTGTCATGTCCGCAGGAGGATTCTCGAATTCTGGAGTTGTTGCAGGAGAAATTATTATGTTTTGCACATATGTATAGGGTGTGAAGCATGCATCAGTATACACCCAAATTACTGTTATGGGTCCACCGCATGTTCCCGGATCACCCATTACTTCTGGTTCGGCAATTCCCATGATTGAACAATCTCCAATCTGGCCATTATCAAAAACTAGGTCAGGAAATGTAGTTGGAACTTCATCGCACTCTAAAGTTATATTTGCGGGTGGTGGGTTGACTGGCAAAGCTGCAGGTGGAGGACTTACTGTTATCACTTGAAAGTAGTTTGCAATGGCACCACATGGATCAGTATATGACCATTCTCTTATTACTGTACCTCCAGAACAAGATTCAATATCTACATCTTCTGTACCAGCAACCATTGCTGTACCTGAGCAGTCACCCATCCATTCTAGTGTAGGGGTTGGCGGTAAATCGGCCAAGTCACACTGCACAGTTATTGGACCAGGGGGATTTACGAAATCTCCACCACTTGCTGAGTTAATAGTAAATGTTTGTACATATTCTGTTACTACGCATATATCATTATATGACCAAGTTCTTGTCATGGTTCCTCCTGAGCATAGATCTGGCTCTACACCATCTATGGGGGTAATTGACGAAGTACCACTGCAGCCTCCAGTCCAAGTTAAATCCATAGGAGGTGGAATCTCCGCTACACAATCGTAAGTTTCATTTGCAGGTTCACTGGAAAAAGAACCTTCTGGTAGTGGGTCTATCGTAAATGTTTGAATATATTCTGTAAATGAACCACATGGATCATTGTATGACCAAGTTCTAGTCATAGCTCCACCTGTGCAAGGATCAGGTTCTGGACCATCAACTGGAGATACTGTTGCTGTACCTTCACAAGCACCCGTCCATGTTAGATTTATTGGTGCTGGGATATCTCCGAAGCATTCATAATCTTCATCTGCCGGTTCACTAGAAAATGAACCTTCCATTTGTGCACTTATGGTTATGGTTTGTGATTCTTCTACATTGTTGTCGCATAGATCTGTATATGACCAAGTTCTTGTGATGGTTCCACCCATGCATGTATTATAATCGTCCATCTGAGTGCCCGCTACCGATCCTGTACCTGTACAGTTGTCGTCCCATGTAACTTCTGTGATTGGAGGAATTGGATCATCACATTCTATGGTTATATTCGCTGGTATATTTGAGAAAGTAGGATCTTCATTGTCTTCGAAAGTGACTTCTATTGATTCTATATCACAGCAATTGATATTGCAATTTGGCATTGTGAATGAACTACCAACGATTGGTAGCCCTGGTGCATCAGTGGGCTGGTAATTATAACTATAGACAGTAACTACTCCACATTCTGGATAAGTTACATCTATTATACCTCCTGCAATCACTTCGATTACAATACCATCAGGGCCAACAGCTATCATGGCTTGTTCGATAGGAGGAATGGTGAAAAAATCTGTAGCTGTTACTGTACTGGTTTCATTAGGGCAGAGTGTTTCTGGGTCTGCTGAAAGGGTTCCTGCATCAGCAGCTAAGACAGTTAGATCATAGCACACAGGATTTGTCATGGTACATCCATTATTGGCGACGACGCAAATTTCGTATACCCCAGGGTTGTTGAATGTGAAATCCGCTGTATTTAGAGGATTATTAGTTTCCATTTCAATAATATTTCCATCTTGATCAGTAACTGTCCAATTGTAATCAATGGTTAGAGAAAAGTTTTGTGGTTCGAAAGTCAAATTTTCTCCCAGATTGCATAAGATACCATCTGGTGGGCAGTTCCCGCTTATACAATCTACAGAAATTGGATCTGTAAGTAGATTTGTCCATCCTCCCGAAGTAACTTCGATAGAATAATCACAGTATGTTCCACCATCTCCATCGATAAAGAAGAAATAATCATCACCTGGGATCATACCAGCTATGTTAATGGTAATTGGTTGCGTATTTCCATTGGAATCTTGAGTTGGTTGTGGGTCGCCTTCACAAACACTTGTTAAATAAGAATCAAAAGAACAATCATTATATATTCCATATTGAACTAGTTGGAAATTATTACCTCCTTGACAATTTGTGAAAGTAATAACCATAGTTGCCGTGGGGTTCCCAGAAATAAAGGAAAACCAAGTCATGTTTTGTGGATTACCGTCAATTCCAGGTGAATTGGGGCAAAGTGGAGCTGGTTCATCATTAGGATTTGATTGAGGCATCGAATCCGAAAATCCATTTAATTCACTGAGGGAACATAATAAATCTGCATCCTCACATGTCAATGCTTGCCCTAAACCGTTAGTTATAGTAATTAAAGTAAAAAACAGTAAAATTAAAATCCGTTGTATATAGCCCATATGTTAATCTTTCTTGGTCGTATCTATATTGTAGTTTGGGAAGATTTATTCCCTTAGAAACTACGTAGATAAGATGTCAAAAGGTTTGTAAGTGTTGCAATTTAAATGCTTATTATTGTACTCTCTAATATAATGTCTTGATTGTTACTTGATTTTCAATCTTGAAGACGTTTATATTGTTTATTAAACAGAATAAACCATTTCATATTCAAAAAGTAAATAGAAGTTATGGCTAGAATATATGATAAGTATCATTCTAAAATGAAAAAGGTTGCAGATATCAATCATGCAATAGCAGTATTATCTTGGGATAAAGAGGTTAATCTGCCCAAAGATGGTGCGATGCATAGATCTCAGCAAGTAGCTACTTTATCTGGATTATCTCATATGGAATTCACGAATAAAGACTTTGGTTTGATGCTTAATCGGTTGGATAATATGCCAAGTCTTACTCCATCTGAAAAGAAGAATGTTGTAGTTACATTAGATCAATACAATAAGGCTACAAAATTTAGTGAAGCGTTTGTAATCAGAAAATCAGAAATAGAATCAGCTGGATATCATGCCTGGTTACAAGCTCGTGAGGCTAATGATTATTCAATATTCAAAGATCCATTGACTGATTTGATAGCGTTGAAAAAAGAAGAAGCTGAAAAGTTGAAATATAAGGAACATCCTTATGATGCATTATTGGATCAATATGAGCCTGGATTGACAGTGGCACAATTAGATCCGATTTTTGAAGGGGTGAAAAAAGATCTGAAAAAACTGATTAAAAAAATAAAGCAGTCAAAACAAGTCAACAACAAATTCCTCAAAAAGAAATATGATTGGAATGATCAATGGGAATTTGGTTTGGATATCCTTGATAACATGGGATATGACTTTAATCGAGGAAGACAAGATTTGAGTACACACCCGTTTACTACTTCTTTCTCACCGATGGATGTAAGAGTAACTACTAGGGTAGACGAGAATGATTTCGCCTATATGCTGTGGAGTACAATTCATGAAGGTGGACATGCTCTCTATGAGCAAGGGCTACCCATCGAGGATTATGGATTACCTACAGGTTCCTATTTGTCACTATCTATACACGAGTCGCAGTCGAGGCTGTGGGAGAATCATGTAGGAAGATCCAAAGATTATTGGTCATATTGGTATCCATCATTGAAAGCTGATTTTCCGAAAAGCTTAAAGAAGACAGATTTAGATGGTTTTTATAAAGGGATTAATAAAATATCTCCAAATCTGATAAGAACGGAGGCGGATGAGTTGCATTATCATTTTCATGTTTTGATAAGATATGAGATCGAAAAAGGTCTTATGGAAGGTAGTATCGATACGGAGAACTTGGATAAGGTTTGGAACGAAAAATATAAGGAATATCTTGGTGTTTCTGCCAAAGATGCTAACCATGGAATCTTACAAGATGTACATTGGGGACATGGGAGTATTGGGTATTTTCCGACTTATTCTTTAGGTAGTTTTTATGCTGCTCAGTTTTTCGCGCAAGCAGAAAAAGATATCAAAAAACTAAATAAGAAACTCTCGAAAGGGGATACCAGTCAGTTACTTACTTGGTTAAGAGAAAATATACATCTGCATGGAAGAAGATACGAAGCCGATGAACTCTGTAATAGAATCACTGGAGAATCATTGAATTTTGATCACTTCTTGAAGTATGCTTCAGATAAATTTCTAAGCGTATACAATGGATAAAAGCTAAATGGGTTATCTTATTGTTTTTGGTAACCCATTGTAGTGCCATCCATGCCAGCTGGGAAAGTGCTTGATACAATTTTATAATCATTCATTGCTGTATCTGCGAACTCTATAGTTGTCTGAATTATATTAGTACCTTCTGGAAGAAGATCCTCGCTCATACAATTCGTAAGGGAAAGGGTAGACTCTTTGGTATATGTAGGCCATCTTGTATCTACAATTATAGAATTATAAACGTCTGCATTACTTGTTAGGCCATCATTTTCTTCGTGTATGATTTCTAGACCAGTTTCAGTTCCGACCACTGTTATGTTCTCTACGATTGCATCAGAATTATCTTTTACATTTACAGCTATTTTACAGTCTACAAATAGGTTATTGATAATTTTTATATTGGTACTATTTCCGCCGACGTCTCCTCCTATTTCCATAGCTCTGTTTTGGGTCCCATAGAATTCGTTATTTTTCAGTAGTATATTATCACAATCATTGAGATCTATGGCATCATCCGAATTGGATAGAAATATACAATCTCGAATTACTCCATCTGTACAGGATATATATTCTACAGCGTCATTCACTTTTTTAAAGGTGCAATTTCTAACAATTGCTTGGTCTATACTATGAACTAGGAAGCCTTCTCCTTTTCTATTCCAGTCTATTGAGCAGTCCTCAATTAATATTTCTCCGCCCCAAAATCTGGCACATGCACTATTCCATTCAAGATCTTTATCATTGAAGAAATTCACATTTTTAAAATGACATTCTGTGTTATGTGTTGTTATCAAACCATTGATAACATAAGTATGAATTAGATCAAATGTTCCCGCACTTTCCCAGGGTTCAATAATCCAGTGGTCGTTAATATTATCTTCGCTTATTAGTGTAATAGGTTCACTGGCAGTTCCTACAATACTTATTGGACCAAAAGATTCTAATTTTGCACCAGGGGCAAACCTAATTATGGATCCAGGGGCAATAGAAAGCACTTCGTCTTCTTTTATGTACATTCTTTCTGTAATAAGAACATCCCCTTCGAACATGTATTCTATTTCAGGTGGATTAGTAGGGTCTTCTTTTGTACAAGAAGCTAATAGAGTAATAACGCATAGTAATAATAGTTTATATCTCATTTGCATATTTGGGAATAATCTTGAAATTTATGTACAGAAGTAACTTTAATCTTAGTTCAATAAATCGCTTCACTAATAACTAGCTGTTAAACTACAAATTCTCAAACAAATAGATGAAAGAATATAGGATCTACTTTTTATTATTTTGTGGAATTAAGAGTTCACGACTTTAACGGGATCACTGTAGGTGATTGCATCAGGATTTGTTATTAAGAAGTTACTTAGTCCAGCAATAATTAGTGATATACCAGCAACGACCATAGCATATATAGTTTCTTCTCCGAAAAGTTTATAGGTGAAGTTGATTCCCCCAAGAGCAGCTATAATCTGAGGAATGACAATAAACATATTGAATAATCCCATGAATACACCCATTTTTTTAGGATCAATAGTGCCTGATAACATGGCATACGGCATTGATAGAATACTAGCCCAAGCAATTCCGATAAGAGCAAAAGAGAGGTAAAGCATGTTAGGAGAGGACAAAAAGTACATAGATATAAAACCAAATCCACCCAGTATCAATGAAGCCATGTGAAGGAATTTTCTATTGATTCTTCTTTTTCGTGTATATAAGGTGAGTAATAGCGCAAATATCATAGATGTAAGGCCATATGTACCCATTGCAGAACCGATCTTATTGGCTGACGAAGTATATGCAGTCTTTGATATTATATAAGCTTCTTTTATTGTCGGTATTGACATGTCGTAATCAGCTTCGATAGGAGATGGAGTATTAAATACATGCTCCGTCAACGCGGGAGTAGCTAATGACCACATAGTGAAAAATGCAAACCAACTAAAAAATTGAACTACACCTAATCTAACCATTGTCTTAGGCATATTTCCAACATTGTCTGCCATGTCCGAAAAGAAAGTATTTGGTTGTTTCTTTTCTCTTTCGAATTCCGCCATGTCTTCAGGAGGGTATTCGGTAGTTGAAAATACGGTATATAAAACAGAAAGCAAGAAAACAAAGGCTCCAATGGCAAAAGCTATTTTTACACTCATAGCTAGTTCTCCAGCTTCAGATGCATCACTTACCCCTAAAAAGGATACAAATGCAGGTAAATTACTTGCTATCCAAGTACCTATTCCAATAATCAATGTTTGAACTACAAATCCATATGATCTTTGCGATGCGGGAAGTTTATCAGCTACCAATGCTCTAAACGGCTCCATAGACACATTAATGGATGCATCCAAAATCCATAAGAACCCAGCTGCTATCCACAATGTAGGAGAATGCGGGACAAAGAATAGTGCTATAGAACTTAATATTGCCCCGATAAGAAAATAAGGTCTTCTTCGACCCCATCTTGGACTCCATGTCTTATCACTCATGTAGCCAATGACGGGTTGTACTAGTAAACCTGTCAACGGAGCAGCTATCCACAACATAGGGATGTCATCTTTTGCAGCTCCAAGTGATTGAAAGATACTAGACATAAATCCACCTTGTAAGGCAAATCCAAACTGAATACCTAAGAACCCAAAACTCATGTTCCAAATTTCCCAGAATGATAATTCGTTCTTTTTCATATCCTACTTTTTAGTTCGTTACTGTTTTGCAACTTTGCAACTTTACAGATTCACAATTTTACTCATCAACACATCTAGAAGTGAGCCGCTGCGAGGTCAAAGACCTTCAGTTCAGTTCAGATCGGTGCTGTATTTCACTTCATTGATCTAAGTTGTAAAACAATAACTCAACACATCTAGAAGTGAGCCGCTGCGAGGCTAAAGACCTTCAGCTCAGATCGGTGCTGTATTTTACTTCATTGATCTAAGTCGCAAAACAATAACTCAACACATCTAGAAGTGAGCCGCTGCGAGGTCAAAGACCTTCAGTTCAGTTCAGATCGGTGCTGTATTTCACTTCATTGATCTAAGTTGTAAAACAACACATCACCCGTCAGTCCACAAATTTGCAATTTGTTGCACTGACCGACGTGTTTTTGATTCGCAAAATTCATTTGATCAATGCATCAACAACTAATCACCTATTACTAGCTACCCAGTATTCCCATGGATCAAAACTTTTGATAGTTCCTTGTCCCATTTCTACTCTTCTCCCATTCAATAAATCGGTCATGCCTACAACAGATTCAGTAAGCTTGATTTGTTGTCTTTCATCACTGAAATTTATCATGACTGCGAACTTGTGACCATCTTTTTCTTTCATGTATGCATAGATGTGTTCAGATTCGCCTACTCTAATAAGCGGTGCAGAAAATTCATTATTTCCCAATGCTTTGTTTCTATGTTTTAGATCCAGAAGTATCTTATATAGTTTAGCTTTTGCGAATTTTTTAAATCCGATATTATCCTTCTCGAAAAACTCTAATCTATGGTCCAATGGTTCTTCTTGGCCACCATAAATAAGTGGGAAACCATCCATTGTCATTGCCAATACAGCAAATGCATCAGCACTTGGTCCCATTCTTTCGGCTACTGTTCCTGCCCAAGAGTTTTCATCATGATTGGTTATGAAATTCATCATAGATCCTTGTTTAATCTGAGACTTTTTATCTATCAATAAATTATGAAGATCGTTTACATTCTTTTCTCCTTTAGCGATATCGTTCATCATATGATGAAGTGACCATCCGTATATCGTATGGAAGTATCCATTATTTACATGATCAATTACTTCAGATTCCGCTAGCATATACAAAGAATCATTTGCTTCAAAAAGTTGAGAAGATGCATCTGCCCAAAAGTCATTGGGCACGTTGTGCGCTACATCCATTCTGTAGCCATCTATTTTATGGTTATTTACCCAGTAAAGCATATCATCGATCATCTGCTTCCTCATGTTGGCATTGTCATAGTTGAGATCTGCAACATCCGTCCATCCCCAAGATTCTCCAGTACCTGGATCAACAGGATCTATTATGTTTCCAGAAGCATCTTGTGTGAAATATTCAGGATTTGATTTGATCCATACATGATCCCATCCTGTATGATTTGGAACCCAATCAAGGATTATTTTCATGCCCAAAGTATGGGCTCCGTCTACAACATTTTGAAAAGATGCTTTAGTACCAAATTCTGAATTCGTTTCTCTGAAATCAGAAACAGCATAGTAGCTACCAAGACTGCCTTTTTTCTTAGCATCACTAATTGGGAATATAGGCATGAACCAAAGTATGTCGACACCCATGCTCTTGAGTCTGGGAAGGTGCTTCGCAAATGCTTCAAACGTTCCCTCTGGAGTATATTGCCTTATGTTTACTTCATAAATATTGGCTTGACGAGCCCAGTTAGGAAGAGGTCTACTGTTTTCTAATGTGGTAGAGTTATTGTCGGCGTCCTTTAACTCAGAAGAGGTGTTCTTAGTTTCCTGTTTGCAACTTATCGTGAATAAAAAGACTGAAATTAAAAGAAGTATGTATTTTCTCATGTTTGAATAATTCTTGTTTATGCTAGAGTTATATTTGGCTCAGGAAGATTGACTTTTGATCCATTGAGGAGTAATTCCAATACTGGACCCCTAAGGTTTTTTATTTCTGTTTTATCTTTTTTGATTTTTACTTCTAATAGATTCTTTCTGAATTTGATTTTGAAAGATAGAGAATTCCATCGAGCTGGCAGACTAGGAGAGAAGGATAATTGATTATCCGTAATTCTTTGACCACCAAATCCTTTGATAATGGCCAACCAAGTACCAGCCATACTGGTAATATGACAACCATCTTCTGTATCATTATTGTAATCGTCAAGATCGAGTCTTGCCGTACGGAGATACATTTCATATGCCTTTTCTTCCATTCCTAATTTACTAGCTAATATCCCATGTATACAAGGACTCAATGATGATTCGTGTACTGTTCGTGGCTCGTAGAATTCATAGTTCTTTCTATGGGAATCTATGTCAAAGTGATCTTCAAAAAAATAGAAGCCTTGGAGAACATCGGCTTGCTTGATAAAGCATGATCTTAAGATTCTATCCCATGACCATTTTTGATTGATAGGTCTATGTTTTAGATCTAAATCGGCTACTAGGGGCAGTTCTTTATCTAGGAAGTTATCTTGCTGTAAGAAGATACCTAATTCATGATCGGAAGGGTAGTACATATTATCAAAGATGTGCTGCCATTTTTTCATCTCTCCGGAAGCGAAATCCATTTTTTGGACCAGCTCTTTAAACCTTTCAGGGTTTTCTATCTCTACATACTTTAAAGCATCCATGGTATATTTTAAACACCAAGTAGCTATATAGTTAGTATACCAATTGTTATTTACGTTGTTTTCGTATTCGTTAGGTCCAGTAACGCCCAGCATTACATATTGATCTCTTTTTTCCGACCAATTGACCCTTTGTGCCCAGAACCTTGAGATGGCTACTAAAACTTCGATTCCGTATTCTGCAAGATATGATTTGTCACCTGTGTATCTAATGTAATCATAGATCGCATAAGCAATCGCTCCATTTCTATGAATCTCTTCGAATGTAATCTCCCATTCATTATGACATTCTTCCCCGGTCATGGTTACCATAGGGTAGAGTGCAGCACCACATGTGAATCCTAATTTCTCTGCATTTTCTATCGCTTTATCAAGATGCTTGAATCTGTAGATGAGAAGGTTTTTAGCCACTTCCTCGTTTGCCGTGCTTAGATAAAATGGGAGGCAGTAAGCTTCTGTGTCCCAATAAGTAGATCCACCATATTTTTCGCCGGTAAATCCTTTTGGTCCTATGTTTAATCTATCATCTTGTCCAGTATATGTTTGGTAGAGTTGGAATATATTGAACCTTATGGCTTGTTGTGCAGATACATCCCCTTCGATTTTAATATCACACATGTCCCAGATGCCTGACCAAGCTCTAGTATGATTTGCCAATAATTCATCGAATGTGTAATTCGCAGCCTGAGTTGCTAGAAATTTAGCTTTTGACTTTATATCGCCAATTGCGTAATTCATAGAAGAAGTAATTCCAACAAATTTATTCAATGTAAGAGTTGTTCCTTCGGAAATATTTAAATTAAATGTCTCGATCGACTTTTTTGGTCGTGCAGTTAGATTAGACTTTTGATCAGATTCATTATCATCTAATATCAATCTGTTCTGCATCGCTACGCCAACTGTGTATTCCGACTTTTTTGTGATCGCTTGCACATATTGATTATCGATCTCCGCTTCTATCTGTTCAATATTCCAGAAGTTTTCGTCATAGTTACTATCCTGATTTACTACATCAAAATCTAAGTGCGATTCTATTTTTATTGGACCCTTATAATTTTTACTTGTGATGGTATAATCTATTGCACCGAGCTCATTATTGTGCATGGATACAAATCTTCGACTATTGATTTCAAGTCTAGCTTCATTTTGTAAAGTTACATCCATAGTACGGGTAAGAAGACCTTGTTTCATGTCTAGTTCTCTTCGGAATGAATGAACCTCTTTTACTTTTGCTAGATCTAATGTTTCACCATTTACAGTTATATTTATTCCAATCCAGTTACATGAGTTGAGGACTTTTGCGAAGTATTCGGGGTAGCCGTTTTTCCACCAACCTACTCGCGTTTTATCTGGATAGTAGACTCCAGCAATATAACTCCCTTGCAAAGTTGGCCCTGAGTAAGCTTCTTCAAAATTTGCCCTTTGACCCATCTTACCATTTCCTAAAGATAAAAGACTCTCCGTTATTTGATTATGTTCAGGAACGTACTCTTCCTCTATTATCTTCCAGTCGTCTTTTACTATATAGTCTTTCATCTTATTATAATCTGATAATTTTAGTCAAAGGTTTATTTCAGATATGAAACGCGCATCTCAATCTTTTTTATTGTGCTTCCAACAAGATCAGGGAGTACAAAGTCAGCTTCGATCAAGGTATTTTCATTGCCAACTCCAATAGATATAAATCCTCCAGTATTTGCAGATTTTACGCCATTGATACTATCTTCAAAAACGACACATTCCTCTGGTTCTAATTTTAATGCCTCTGCGCCCATGAGAAATACTTGCGGATGTGGTTTCGATTCAGTTGTTTTTGTACCATCTATGATAGCATCGAACATGTCGTATATACCCGTAGATTTTAAGATTCTTATAGAATTTTTACTGGCGCTTCCAAGTGAGATACCCAATTTTTTGGCCTTTATTTCTTTCAATAGATCCAACGCACCAGGGAGAAGTTCAGAATCATCCATATGACTGATTGATTTTACATACCAGGAATTTTTCAACTCCGTTAGTTTGATTTTTTCTTTGTCAGGAAATGATAATTCACCAATGCTCAAAATGTATTCTAGGGATTCTTTTCTAGAGACTCCTTTTAAATTTTCGTTTTGTTCTTCTGTAATATCAAAACCAAGCTTATTTGCCAATCTTCTCCAAGAGTTATAGTGGTATTTTGCTGTATCTACGATCACTCCATCAAGATCAAAGATGTATCCTTTTATTTTATTCATATTCGTTTGTATCGACTATTTTTTTTCAATCGATGCAATTATAATAAATACTTAGTGTAAAAAAGACACATTAGGTAATTCAATTATGAAAATGAAGTATAACTTCCTCTGTGAGGATAATTTGAACTTACGAACTTCTTGAGTGAAGTTTCCATTTTATGTGCTCTTACATTTGATAAATGGACGATGACTTCTTGAATGAAGTTGCTTGCTATATCGCCAATATGATTGTCCAAGTAATTAGCGGTAGCTTTATGATATATTCTTTCTAGAGAAATATAGTCATGTGTGTATAAATAAAAATCATACTTCATAATATGGCGTAGATCCAACTCATTTTCAAGTATGTCGATAAGTTCGTTTGTCATTTCTTCATTATACAAATATGAAGCTAAGAATGTGGAGGTGGGTTGATTTTTTTCGATCGATTGAGTTATTGCTTTTTTTGTAGTTGGCCAATTGGCAGCACTGATTTTGGTTTTTAGAAGTTTGTAAAACCTCATGTCTTCATGTTTTACAAAGATGTCAACGGCTAGTTTCTGGAATTTTACATCCATATCAAGTACATTGTAAGCATCCAATAGTGCGACCTCCATTTTTCGGTTCCTATTTTCATTTTCTAGAAAATATTCCAAGTACTCGATAGCTTCGGGTTCACTACCTGTTTGCATTAAATATTGGATGGATGCTAGTTTTGCATCATCGCTTACATCGAGGACTTTGTACATTTTATTCAATATCAATATACCTCCAAACACTACTTTGCTGCTGGCCTTTATACTTGATATTGATTGACTGGAAAGGTATTTTATTAAATCCTCTTTCGCTCTATTTCGCTTATGTTTATCTAGTATTTGAAATAAGCTTATTGAATTTGTGAGGTGATTGTAATACGACTTATTTGAAAGCTCTAAAATGAATGCATCAATGTTTTCTTTAAATTTTGGAGCAAGTTTTTCATCATATAAATGATCCAAATGCTTGTGGAAATTGGCTATCCATTGAGAAGATTTATCTTTCTGCGTGTTATATTTCGAATAGAGATAATGTAATTTGGGTAATGTTGCTTGGATGATAATGAATGCATCTTCGAACATAGACACAGACATGTTGTCTTCTAGTTGCGAATTGAATTCATCAATAACCCTTAGTGCTAATCTAAGATCAGAAATTGTAGATTTTAATTTTTCAGTCGTTAATGGTTTAATGAGGTTATTGAGTATTGATTGATATTTGATTAAGTTATCATTTAGATCAACTGATTTGGCAAATGCAGCTTTGAACATAATTCCAAAATTACGATCCTTTTGAGCATATGATCTTACGTAGTTTTTTAGCTGTTCGTCATCGATAGCATTTAGAATCGTCCTTATATTGAAGGTTTGTTTTTGTTGTTCTTTCTCTTTTTTGTTTTTTGCCTCTATCCGCTCCTCCTCCAACTTCCTAAGATGTAAAAGAGCAGCTGCAATATGAGAACACGATTTACTTTTACCATATTCCTCGCACTCACATGTACTTTTTTGATTTTTTTGGTTAGGATTCTGAATTTCTACTTCAATAATTCCGTTATCCTTAATCATGACGCTCCATAGCTTTCTTTCTATTTCTACCACATCTAATACAGAACCATGATCTAATAAATCTTCGCCAAGAATTAAATGATGTTCCGATATAGTGTTTTCAATAAATGACATAGTAAGTATGGTGTGTCTAAAAAGTAATAAGCAGTTTGTAATGTACTACCAAAAAATTACTTTATTAGTGTCTTTTGTAAATGCTTATAAAATAGAGCTGCCCATATAGCTTACCTATCAGGTCTTTCAATCTTTTAGTTGCATTCAGATTCACTGGTTCTTGCAGAAACCAGATGAACAATTGTTGTTTTCTAAATTGCCTGTCAACAATTAGCCTAGCACCAGTAATCTTGTGCCATTACCATTTTATAAAACTTCGTTGACTATTATTTGAATAATATAAACTAAACAAATTCAACATTGTGAATGCACCTAATTTTTATAATCTTTTGACTCTCTCCGTTTTTAACACTAAATTGCCTTTGAAATTAATTTAATATGCTTTCTATTCTCATTCCTGTTTATAATCAAAATGTGGTCGACTTAGTCAAGTCACTCCAAAGTCAATGTGAATCATTGGATCTTCAATTTCAGATTCTTGTTTTTGATGATAAGAGTAATGATGAAACTAGAAAAGAAAACAAATCATTGGCAAATGAATTTGGAGTCAATTATGTTGAACTTGCAGAAAATATAGGTCGAGCAAAAATTAGGAATAGACTTGGCAGTATGGCTCAATTCAAAAACCTCTTGTTTTTAGATGGGGATTCAAAGGTGATTCGAGATGATTTTATCTCAAGTTATTTGGAAGACGAGGATCGTTCTTTTCTCACATATGGAGGGAGAGAATATCAAAAAGAGAAACCAAAAGATCAGAAGTTGATTTTACATTGGAAATATGGGATAAAAAGGGAAGCACTTGATGTCAATAAAAGAAGACTCGATCCATATTTGAATTTTCAGAGTAATAACTTCATGGTCAAATCGCATGTATTTAAGACGGTTCAGTTCGATGAAGAGGTAAAAGGGTATGGTTATGAGGATTTATTGTATGCAGAGAAGCTGAAAGAATTGAACGTGTCTGTTATGCATATTGATAACCCTGTGTTACATGATGGATTAGAAACTGCCGAACAGTTTATATCCAAAACGAAGAACGCAGTTAAAAATCTTGTAACGCTTAATAAAGATGGATATTTATTGGATGTTCGATTGTCTCGTTTTTATAAGAAAATGGAAGACAATAGACTGCTAGGTCTTTTATTAATATATGCGAAAAGAAGAGAACAGTCAATCCTCCAAAACCTAAAAGAGTCAAGCAACCCTAGTATCAGGAATTTTAGTTTTTTTAAACTGTTAGAGTATTCTTCTTCGATAAAGGATAAAGTTTAGTCTCGTCTTCCAAGATTAAATGGTTATAATAAGCATGTTTCTAATAAATTAACTTTTTATCCACGTTGATTTGAATTCATATTCTAATTCATCACCTTCTTTTTTTGCTGCTGTATTATCAACGTCTGTGATTGAAATAATCAATTTGTCATCTTCAATTATATATTTGGAGGTTTGATATTTATATAATTTAATACTGAAGTCTGGGTGAGGTGAAGGAAAATAAAGTCCAAAAAGATCTTTATCCTCAGAAATGAGCATGTCGTCAGAAAAAGTATATTTTTCATTTATTTGATAATCATTTACGTAAAGACCTGAGCTGTAGCCATGCATTCCGATGGGGGTTGTGTCACCTGCACGAGTTCTAATTACTCTTAACCGGTATTCACCTCTGGTACTGAAAGTATCCTGACCTATGTTTAGGTAATATCCATGGATATCTTTAAAAGAAAAATAATAGTCATTCGGATAACTTGCACCAGAGATATTTCTAGTTTCAGATATCTCTCCATAAAAATCTATAAGTTCCTAGACGCCTTCTAGTTCGTTCGCAGATTCCATTTCTGAAGGCTCTATTTCTGTAACGTCAGCCTTATCACATGCCTGAAAACAAAGCGCTGAAAATGCAAATAAATGTATTTTAATTTTCATGATAAGTATGATATTGTAATTAGAACGTTTGTATGTAATATACTTTTTTTTAAACGTAGTGCTTTTATCCTAGGTGACAATTCCTTGTATATCCTACTTTTATTAAGAAGTAGAATTTTTATCAATTTATTCTGAGATGTATCACAATCGTATATTATAATAGCCCATCAAAACTTACGCTTCAATGGGCTATTATATTTTGTTTTCCATCGAGAACAAAAACTATATCCAAAATCTTATAGATTTGGAATTCTCAACATTTGACCTGGGTAGATCTTATCTGGGTGAGAGAGCATAGGCTTGTTTGCTTCGAAGATTACGTCGTATTTCATTGGATCTCCATATACCTCTTTTGATATTTTAGAAAGAGAATCACCTGGCTTCACTTCATGGAATCTTGATTGTATTGGAGCGACTACAGAAATTCTGTCATCTACAGTAGCAATACCTTCTACATTACCTGCAACAAGAACAATCTTTTCTTTGTCCTCTACAGATTCCGTTTGACCATATACAGTTACTTTGTCATCATCAAGCTCTACATCAAGGTTTTCAATTCCTACACCAGAACTAGCGATGATTGATCTTAGGTTGTTAGCTCTTTCTGCTGCACTTGCTGCGGCCTCTGCCTCATTAGTTTCAGCTGACTTGCCCATTAGTTTTGCTCCGGCGTTCTTTAAAAATGAAAATAATCCCATAATTGTTTGATTTGTGTTTTGTTAAAATTAAAAATTGCATTCAAAGAATAAATCGACGTGCATCGATTTATTTAAGTTTACAATATATATAATTGTATTTCCATAAAAAAGAGTTCCACGAAGAAAATAAAAATTAATTATCGAGGAAAAGACTTATATGTTCTTGTCTGCCTTGGGTCTATAAATCAATAAGATGTAGAACAGCTTAAAGCATAATGAATTATAAATTACTATTTCTTTAAATTGATCAAATCAGAACAAAATTGAGTAATAAGCGAGAATTTATCATTGAACCCGATTCAACACTTCTTTACCAGAAATAAACGTTTTGATGTTTTCTGCAACACCGTCTATCAATCGTTCTCTAGATTCTATGCTTGCCCAAGCTATATGAGGTGTAATTATACAATTCTTTGCATGCAGAAGTGGATTGTTATCTGCAGGTGGTTCCGTACTTAATACATCAAGACATGCATAATTTATTACATCATTGTCGAGTGCTTCAGCGAGATCTTTTTCTACGATCAATCCGCCTCTTCCAGTATTTACTAGAATAGTGGTTGGTTTCATGTTAGCAAGCGAGTATTTATCAATGATGCCAGCATTGCTTTCATTCATAGATGCATGCAGCGTAATGAAATCAGATTCTCTACATAATGTCTCGAAATCTACTAATGAAGCCCAACCTTTAGCATCTCTTTCTGGATTTCTTGAGGTCGCGATAACTTTCATACCAAATGCTGCGGCAACCTGACCCACTTTCTGACCTATAGTCCCAAATCCATATATTCCGAGTGTTTTACCTGCCAATTCTCTTATAGAGTGATCATAAAAACTGAATGAACCGGTCTTCTGCCAGCGACCATCCATCACTTCCTCATCATAGAATGGAATATTGATCAGTACATTCAATAAATGAGCAAATACACTCTGTACCACACCATCCGTACTGTAGCCACTTACATTTGAAACAGGAATTCCTTTCTCACTTGCATACTTCACGTCTACTACATTATATCCAGTAGCTGCCACACATATGTATTTGAGATTTGGAAGTTGATCAATTATCTCTTTTGTTAACTCAACCTTGTTTGTTATGAGAATATCTGCATCTTTTGCTCTCTTGACCAC
The DNA here is from genome assembly GCA_047628935.1 of Halioglobus sp. Classification (GTDB taxonomy): domain Bacteria; phylum Bacteroidota; class Bacteroidia; order Chitinophagales; family Saprospiraceae; genus CAJXUU01. The sequence continues at coordinate 61,287 of JBLHWH010000006.1, forward strand.
CTTTTCAGCGGTTGTGTTTTTATACGCAGTGAAATCTTCGAATGCTTCAAGTGCTTTAAGTTCAAAGCCGTCCATTGTAGTTGTAAAAGAGTCAAGATGGATTATTTTCATATGAAAAGAGTTGTTTTATTGATTGTGAAAATTGAATCACAAAGTATGAATTAATACTGGTTTCAAATGAATTAGGATATCAAAAAAAAATACAATTCAGATTGTCAGGTGTCTAATGAAGGAGACTAAAGTCTCGTTAATAAACTGCTGCTAAATGGGACATGTTTTATCTTCACTCGACTTTAGTCTAGTGTTTTATGTGTTTAAGGAACGATACTGAAGTCTCTTTAACGAACAGGCTTGAGATGTATACCTATGCTTTTTATTTATAAACCCTATATCACCTTCATTGTCAACTTATTTCTTAGTTTTTTTTGGTTTCTACTCTTTTATTTTCCCTGCATTCAAGTAGTAAATGCAACATCAGCAGACTTGTCAAGTTTTTGAGCGAACACCTCGTTAGGTGATTTAAAACCAAAT
>JBLHWH010000007.1:0-61439 GCA_047628935.1 Halioglobus sp.
CTTTCAATTGATTTGCTTTTCTAAGTGCTGTTTTTATGTCAGCAACAATACCCATAGTCACACTACCATCAATCTTCAAAGAACTAGTAATCCCTTGTCTTTGATTCTCAGGAAGCTTTGCTTTGTGTTTCTCTAAGAACAATGGAATATCAGCAACAGTAGAGAATTTATCTCCTAACTGCATTCTTGGCTTAGTTCCATATGTATCTCTATAGTTAAGTTTCGGTCTTCCTACGAATATATAATTAACGAGAGACTTCTTTTCTAATTTTGTAAGTTCAGTTGCCTCTGGTGTATTTACATCTACTTTTAGTTCCGAATCTCTCATTACTGTTACCATCATAAAGAAGAACAAGAGCATGAATATGATATCGGGCAAAGAAGCTGTCGAAACCTCAGGAGACGCCTTACCTCTTTTCTTTTCAAAAGTTGCCATATGTTTACTTTTTTAAATGATTAATATTAACTCTCGTCTCCAAAACTGGTAGGTTCAGCCTCTGATATTACCACAGGTAAAACCTTCTTAATTTGATCACGTTGATCTCTAGTACAGTACTCATACAATTTTCCGAATCGTCTTTCTGACTCATCATTTCTTAAATCAGTATATGCAGCTTTAAGCTCATTATAAACAGTTAGGAAGGTCTTATACTTAGTCCCTCTATCGTTTTTAAGTGAAATAATTGCTTTGGTAGGGTCTTCAGCTTTATCAGATTCCTTTCTAGGATTTCTAATAAATAACTTAGTAGCCTCTTTTAGATCCTCAACTCTCATGTTTTGACCTCTTACAAGAAGCTCATCATCAGCATTTACAAGGACTGAATATACATTACGTGTGTTCATCTTGAGGTTTTCTGGCGGCTCGTTAGACCATGGTGGTAGTCTTACAAGTACACCTTTATCCTCAGCGATCGTTGTTGTCACAAGGAAGAAAATCAATAACAAGAAGGCAATATCTGCCATGGACCCTGCATTGACTTCGTTCTTCATTCTATCTCTAGTGTTTGTCCTTCCCATAATATATATTATTTGAATTGACTCCAGATTTCTCCTAGCACCACTGCTATTGCTGAGAAACCTAACAGACCAAGGGTGGTTTTAATACCACCTGAGATGAATTTACTAATATTTTCTGTGATATCGAACTTTTCATTCAATCCAATAAGCCTTCCTGTATTATCGAAAGATGAAGTAGAATATAGAATAAAAAATACCAATCCTATAAAAAGAATTCCACCTCCTATTTTGATAGCATTCTTAGGAAATTTGATAAGATCAGTCACACCAAACACAACGAAAGCTAGTGCAAATGCAACAACGGTCATTACTATGGTAAGAAATATACCGGCATCAAAAAAGCTAATCGCTTTTTGATCCTCTTTAGGTAACTTATTTAAAGCTGTTGACATATCATATCCAGAGGCATTGAAACCACTATATATGTTTATGAAAAATATAGCAATCACTAAGACACCTAAACCCAAAGCCAATGACTGGCCGTTTTTAGTTAAAAATTTATACATAATAAATTGTCTTTAATAAGTGATAAAATTAAGCTCCTAACTTATTGTTTCTTTCTAGGATATCAACGAAACCAATCGTTGCATCTTCCATTTTATTTACAATACCATCAATCTTAGAAACGATGTAATTGTATAGAATCTGAAGAATAATCGCCACAACAAGACCGAATACTGTAGTCAAAAGGGCCACTTTAATACCACCCGCTACTACTGAAGGAGAAAGATCACCTACTGCTTCAATTCTGTTAAAGGCCTCAATCATACCGATTACCGTACCCATAAACCCAAGCATCGGTGCAATTGCGATAAAGAGAGAGATCCAAACAAGTCCCTTTTCCAATAGTCCCATTTGTACAGATCCGTTAGAAACGATAGCTTTCTCAACTGCTACTGGTCCTTTATGAGAATTTTTTAAACCTTCTAATAATACACTTGCCGTAGGCCCCGGAGTAGACCTCAACGTCTCCATTGCACCTTCCATATCGTTATCAGCAAGACTTTCATCAACTTTCGCTAATAACTTATCTGTGTTAGTTGTTGCAATATTTAGAGTGATAATTCTTTCGATACAGAATGCTAATCCTAAGATTAGACAAACAAGTACGAAACTCATAAAGAACCAATCTCCTTCAATGAATTTTTCTTTTAGTCCCTGAAAACCTGTTCCAGGCTCGGTAGCCGCAACTTGAGCAACTGATTCAATAGCCCCGAAAAAAGAGGCAAAAACAAACACTCCAAAGAGTACAAATAACTTTCGCATGATTTGAATATTTTCTGTTAGTATGTTAAGATTAACTTTCAATAAAACACTAAATTATAAATATTCTATAAAGTAGTGCAATGTCATTGATTTTTTTTCAAAAAGTCTTTATTTAATTATCGACAAGAAACGCAATACAATCATCATTTTATGCATATTTCTTGAACTTCATAAAGACTTTACAAATACACGAGAATATAAAGTCTCGCGTATTTACTTAGCGGAGAGTAAGGGATTCGAACCCTTGATACCCTTTTGAGGTATACACGCTTTCCAAGCGAGCGCCTTAAGCCACTCGGCCAACTCTCCCATTAACGATTGCAAAAATGGAAAATCCTAACCGATTACAAAAGAAAACCGCAACTATTTTCAAAAATCGTAACTATTTCTTGAAATACCTTATTGTGCGGACACAATATTTTATATCATCCATATTTCGAATACAAGATTCAAATTCACCTGTATTTGGTGTGCTGCAATAGCATTTAAATTAGTATGAAAATAAATTTTCGCAATTTATTGTAGTTAGTTTTGCAATCTCTTCACGATCAACATCCAATATTTCTTGCATCCTATTTATCACAAGAGGAATCCTTGATGGCACATTTCTTTTGACTCGTTTTGGTCCAGGGGAAAGGTAAGGACTATCCGTTTCTAACACCATTGAAGTAAGAGGTAATTGTGCAACCGTTTTGTCAACGCCCGCATTTTTATATGTGACAACACCCCCAATACCTAGATAAAATCCTAGATCAATTATTTTTTTCGCCTGATCTAATGTTCCATTAAAACAATGGAAAACACCTTTCAAATTACCGTCTTGCATTTCAGAAACTATAGCTATCGTATCATCCAAGGCATCTCTAGAATGAATAGCGAAGCCAATTTTATGATTCCTTGCCAACTCTATCTGATATCTGAATGATTCGAATTGGGCTTCCGCAAAGGTCTTGTCCCAATATAAATCTATCCCTATTTCCCCTACAGCACTGTATTTTCGCTTCCCTAGATGCTCTTCAACTATCCTTAGCTCTTCTTTATAGTTTTCTTTAACATAACAAGGGTGAAGTCCCATCATAGATTTACAATTACTAAATCGTTCTTCGACACTATGCATTCTATCTATCGTTGTGCTATCAATATTTGGCATATATATTTCTGCTACCCCTACCGCATCAGCATCTAAAATAACTTCCGCTAAATCCTCATCGAAATCTTCTAAGTAAATATGTGCATGCGAATCCTTTATCATTGTATCTTTTATTTTCATTCAAAATATAGAATTAGTAATTGATCTAAGCTGAATATTATACTTTTGTGCAAAAGTATACGTAAACAAGTATTTATACTAAGGATTTCAAAAAGAATAAAATTGGCAAAAGGAAAAAAATATTATGTGGTTTGGGCTGGTCACGCTCCGGGAGTATATGACAATTGGAACGAATGTCTCAAACAGACAAAAAACTTCCCAGCTGCCAAGTATAAGAGTTTCAAAACAAGAGATGAGGCCCATGATGCTTTTTTAGATCCATACTCTAAGCATATTGGCTTGGCATCAAAAACAAGTAAAGGGGTCAAAGGACAACAGGATTTATCAAAATTTGGAAATAAAATAATCGCAAATAGTATTTCTGTAGATGCGGCATGCAGCGGAAACCCGGGATTAATGGAATATAGAGGTGTACATACTGTCAGTCGCGAAGAAATCTTTCGACAAGGGCCTCACAAGCAAGGCACAAATAATATTGGAGAATTTTTAGCTCTTGTTCATGCCCTAGCCTTACTTAAAAAATTAGACAGGAATACACCGATCTATACGGACTCAAGAACAGCTATGGCGTGGGTTAGAAATAAAAAAGTAAAAACCACTCTTGCAAAAAATGCCAAAAACGAGAACCTCTTCGATATGATGGACCGTGCAATTAACTGGCTAAAATCAAACACTTACACTAATCAAATAATAAAATGGGACACCAAAAACTGGGGTGAAATCCCTGCAGATTTTGGCAGAAAATAGATTATTTGATCTTAGTAAATCTTAATCTATAGTCTGCTTTCACTTTTCCTTTTTTGATCTGATCAAGCTTTCTAATGATCATTTTCTTTTTCAATGGCTTCAGCTTTTCAGTAAAAAGTTTACCTTCAATATGATCGTACTCATGCAGTATTACCCTTGCATTTATACCGTCATATTCCTCAATAAACTCATTGAAATTTTCGTCTTGGTATTTGATTTTAATATTCTCATTTCTTTCTACATCGCCTTTTACGTTGGGTATACTTAAGCACCCTTCTTCATATGTCCAAGGCTCCCCTCCCTCTTCAAGGATTTGTGCATTGATAAATGCTTTTTTTATGCCCTTATCCTCTTCGCCCTCATCCATTGCCTGTACTGTATCAACCAAAAATAATCGCAGACTTTGTCCTATTTGAGGAGCTGCAATACCCACTCCTTCAGCATGATACATTGTCTCCCACATATCTTCTAAAAGACTTCCTAACCCTTCAAAATCTGCTTCTATTACTTGCCCTACTTTTTTTAATACTGGCTGACCGTATGCATATACTGGTAAAATCATCTATTCTTTTTTTCTATTTTCTTTAATAATTACTTTTTAGTAATTACTCCAAAGCATTTCTTTATATTAAATATGCCCTAAGTATTTTTGCAGAATTAACACTGCGCTAATTTTATCGACTAATGTTTTATCTCTTCTTTTTGACTTCTTGATACCACTCATAAGTATTATATTTTTGGCCTCCACCGAAGTCATCCTTTCATCTTGATAATCAATGATTACGTCTGGAAATACTTTTGATAGTTTATTCACAAATACATCAATATGCTCTTGTAGGTATGTACTTGCCCCATCCCTATGTGATGGCTTACCAAATACGACTTTTTCAACATTTTCTTCTTCAATATATCCTTTTAGATATTGTAGCAATTCTGAAGTTGGAAATGTTCCGATAGCGGATACAATAATCTGCATTGAGTCCGTAGCTGACATACCACACTTTTTTGTCCCGAAGTCAATACCTACTATTCTAGCCATTTTTTCCTTTAATTTAATTTACAAGCACCTAAATCTGTAAACTTGGGTAAATGTATCAATATGTATAGACTATACACTAATGCACAGCTCTTATATCTAGTTCAATTTTTGATCAATTATTTTTATTTGCAATCACCTGAACTAAACCTATATACTTTATGGCCCGTCTTACACAAAAAAAAAAGACCCCCTTCAACTTCATGAAGGAGGGTCCTATCCCAAAAACAGTAAATTTTTAGTAGAATTTACCTACTTGTATTTTTAGTCAATCAAGATCATCTTTCTTGATGCTAGGTATTCACCTACCTCTAATTGGTAGTAAAGCACACCCGCTGCACCTAGATCAGCTCTATTAAGAGTGATTTGATTGGTTCCTTTTTCAAATGTTCTTTGTATTCTAGATACTACTATACCCGTCATATTATATACGGTAAGAGTACCTGCCTTTGAAACTGGCAACTCGAATGTTATATTTGTTAATTCAGTAAATGGATTTGGCGCATTTTGATACAATACAAACTCGCTTCCTAATACATCCTCTCTACCTTCAATAACAAACTCAATATCCATTGTTTCTAAGTCGTCATTGTACATCTCAGCTTTCAGCATGTTTGAAGATATATTCAATTCTTTTGAAATTGAACCAGACTTCGTTGCTGTGAATACTAATTCCATTACAGCTTCATTATCGCTAAGTAAAACTCCAGTTGCATGATTCCAACTTAAAGTGATCACTCCTTCAGATAAAGTTGCAAATCCAATATTATCATCTGAGATATTGATGGTTTCAGAATTCACACCCGCAAAATCTAGTGCTGATCCCACTTCTACCGTAAATTGTAATCCTGTAGCAATCATCTCTTCAGAAATGGTAACTGGTACTACTACTCTATTTCCAGCATCAAAAGTTTGATTTGCTACTTTCATTGATATTGTATTACCAGACCTTATTGTTGCAGCATTTTGATCATTTAAGTTTGCAATAACATTATCATTGATATCGCCCACTTTTATCGCTACGAAATTGACATTCATATCTGAATTCAATACGTCTATATCATAAGCCTCTGGAAGATTTTCAGCAAATGGATCAGTAGCGTCAGCAAATACATAGTTTGCATCGATAAATCTCCAAGATCCATTATTTGGTAGCTCTGTTATAGTTCCTAGAATCAACTTTCTACATTGTAACAAATCACTAGCTGATATTACTTCATCATTATTGATATCCGCAGCGATCATTTTGTATGGACTTGACAATTCCTCTAATCCAAGAACATGTCTCTGTATCATTACTAAATCTAGTGTTGACACTCCATTTACATAATCATCATTTTTTAATGGAGACACAGAGTAAGTTCCTCCCATAGGCATTAACGGGAATGCATATGCTCCATTCTCATTTGTCATCTCTACGTTAAGTTCACTTCCTAATAATAGAACTTCTGCATTTTGCAATTCAACATCTGTAGCTGTAGCTATACTACCTTCTACTCTTAAATTAAGACCATCAGGACAAATCCCCATGTTGTCTTGTACATTTAATGAAGCCGTACAGTAAGACTGTATTACATTTCCTTCAGGAGTAACAACACCTACCCAAACATCTACAGGATTATCACCTAGATCATCACAAGTGAAAATTCTACCATTATTAACATTGATTAATATTCCATTTCCTGCATCTACATTACCCGTTTCAGATACTACTATAGAATCAAATGATATATAAACATCATAGTTACAAGGGTGAGAACTACCCGCATCTAAATCTGTAGCCCACATTTGAACAGTACCTCCACCATTTCCATCTTCCATGAGATCTACAGCAAGGCCATTATGACAATATGCTGATGGAGTCTTACAATTAACAATAGAGAAAGTAAACTCTTTACTCGTTATATTACCACACTTATCGGAGAAAGTATAGAGTACTTTATGTGTTCCAATTGGGTAAGTCCCACTTGCATCTATAGTATTAAACCCATTGCCACTAAAATTTTGTGATATGTTATCTACTACTAAGATATCATCTAGCTTTCCGTCATTGTCAGCATCTGTGTATATTATGTAAGACCAGTCTAGTAGATTAGTGCACACATCAGAAGATGATGCTCCCAATTCAATTGATCCATCAAGACATTCTGAATCATATGTACATATACTTTCTGGACCTGTAGTTACGATATCCGTAGGACCTTCACTATCATTAACCTTAATAATTTGTGTGTAAGTCCATGAAGGATAGGTAGTAGCCCCAGAAGAATCAGTAAAGAATTGGCACCAATCAATAACCGTCCAACTTCTAATAATCTTAAAACAAGCGTCACCGTTTTGATTATTGAAAGGGAATATTTGATCGTCATAGTTTGCACCTACTAAATCACATACGCCTTCCGTAAATAATGGAAACTGCATTCCAACAGGTAGATTAGCTGGTAAATATTCTGATCCTGTCGGGTCCTCACAGCCTTGCAATAAAACATCTTCTGGCCAAACGATATCTGTATCTGGTTGAGAATCTTCAACTCCTCCATTAAACTTAACTAAAGGTGTAAAAGTAATTACTTGTGTACATGCACTATAACTTGGACTACCAGGCTCCCCTATAGATATAGTCCTTGTTGCTATACCAATATTACATTGATTTAATTCAGATACGTCGATTACATCTTGAGCTTGTATGTTACCACAGTTATCAGAAACGAAGTAATCACCAAATGCAGCACTTAAGTTAGCTAGATCATAGCCAAAATCACATGTCACTGAAAAAGGTGCTGGGCAAGAAATTGTTGGTGCCAACTTATCTTGTACCTCAACATTAACCATACAATCATTTACATTTCCGTTCGCATCAGTTACTCTAAGAACTACCATTACATCCGCTCCTTGATCAATACAACAAAATCTTACATATCCATCAAAGAATTCATCATCTTCTAAAGTACAGTTGGAATCAGTATCACACGGTACTCCATTATCCATTCTTCTTACAGTAAATGTAACATTTGTACACTCGTCATAAGAACCATCATCAAATACTGATGCATTCACATATGCACATCCATCAGATGTTAATGCTACTGTCGTATTCTGATCACATATTACAACTGGTGGAGTATTATCCAAAACAGTAATTTTATAAGAACAAGAAGTTAAATTCAAACATGCATCATATACAGTATAAGTGATTGTGTTTTCACCTAATTGTAGTTGGGCTAAACCACCGTTAGTATTCAATGCTGGTCCATTACTGTATGATACTCCGTATGTAAGTTCATCTTGCGTACTACAGTTATCGTATGCTTCGATTGAAGGAAGAATTACTGTAGATACACAAGAACTTCCATTTGTGCTGATAGTATAATCCATAGGACACGAAACAGATGGGCCCTCATTATCTACAATTTCTATCATTTGAATAAGAGAAGTATCTCTTTGAGGATTTGAACATGACCATTCGTAAATATCCCATCTTCTCATTATTTTAGTAGCACATCCAATTGGAGGAAGTTCAGTATCTACATAAGTTACTAGTAAATTACAATCTTCAAACGAATTTGGATATAAATCAATTCCATTGATAGAAGGAACTCCTGTACCATAAATAGTAGGTTGACCATCAACTACTAGATCTAGAGGAGAAGGCAAACCATTAGGAAGCTTATTATATATACTATCACACTCTAAATGAGTATCATTTTGTACCAATAAACTCTTTGGTCTAACTATAGAATCAAAATTTTGAACCCTTAAAACAGTGAACTCAAACATACATTCCTCTGATGATAATCCTTGGTCATCTACAGCAATAAAATATAGGAAAACAGTTTTAAGTACTTCGTCTGAAACACTTGAGTCATCGCAGTTATTAACTACTACACTATCAGGTTTTGTCTTAATTACAGTTAGATCATTATCACAGTTATCTGTAGCAATTGGGATAAAATTAGCTACATTATAGCAATCCATTGTTGCAGGCATCTGATTACAATCCAATACTGGTGGTAATTTATCTTCTATGTATAAGCTACCCCAACAAGAATTGTTAGAGACTCCATCGTGTACTATAACTTCTAATGTTTGTCCAATATAAGCTGAAGTTATGGTTGCAAATGGTATGGGGTTCCCCGCAGCATCATTTACTATAACAGACAATTGATCACTTATACATCCAGATGTATCAGCAACCATACCAACTGTTATTACAGCTTGACAATTTGATGTCGTATTATCAAGTGAAACATTTGTCATGCCGTTACAGGCAAGAGTACATTGACCTTGAGCATTAAATACTCCAAGTAATAGAAATAAACAACCAAAAATAAATTGAATTGCTTGTTTTTTGTGAAACGCTAAGTTCGTTTTCTTCATGAGATCCGTTTTTAAAAATTAAAAATTTTACTGCTTGGGGGATAAAGTTTTAACAACAAAACTCTATGATCCCAAAATATTGTGATTATTAAATTTCTTAATTAGTGCAATAAGCCAGAGCTTAAGCATGGATCTATTATCAATAGGCGGTTGGTATACGGAATGGTTAATTCCTAAGTAGGATGTACTATCAAAAATGGTTGGTTTACACACATCATATGTGCGCTTGTATAAAGCAAAGATAAGGAGGATTTACATATTACATAATTATTTCATATAATAATTACTGCATATCAAGAGGTTACGACTACATTCATTGTGTAAAAAGTTTCAACTCATCGTTTAATCTTCTAGCAAAGAATTTCTTATATATATAAATAATACTATTTAATAAGGGAGAAAAAATAAAAAATAATTGAATTAATTCACAATAACACATCAATTAACAAAGAAAACATCTAAAAACATCTACTTTTTGTTACCCATAACAACATCAATGAATAAAATACAAGACACTGCAAAGACCATATATTAAAAAGCAAATTGGACCATAGAACAACTACCAGTTAACTCTACCTATAGCATACAATCCATATCTAAAATTAATAAATGAATAAATCAATCTTTTAAGTTTTTTGAGCATCTACTTTATATTAACTTAATATGATAGATATGATAACTTCATATGTTAATTCATCCTCCTAGTAAAAAGAAGAAAGTCCTCCGAAAGGTTTACCCTTCAATTTTCATATTTGAATCAGCTTTAAAAATCTAGAATAATTTCATATTGCCCTCCTATAGACTTCGTCAGATATGTAGACAAATCTCACTTCGAAGAAAAGGGAAGTCTTGCAGTCTCTATATTGGATAAAAGCCTATGCGGTCATTTTTGGTAGATAATAACTAATGTAACTACTCAGGTATAGAATTAGCGATCAAAGTAAATGCATCAAAAGCTTTATTGTTATTTTTTCTAGCGGTATCGTAAACAGATCTTATGATGGCAAATTGGCGTGCTCCATTTTCGGACCTAAATTGCCCTGAGACTTTTTGTTTAACCTTTACATTACGGATAGCTCTTTCTGATCCATTATTATCGGGAGTTACATCCTTATAGTCGAGGAATACCCAAATTGCATCGCTATACTTGGTTAGCCTATTTTTAAGAGCCTGTAATTTCTGAGGACCTTTGACTTTCAGGGCGAGTAGATTCGTACTAGTCTCTTTTATCTTCTCAACTACATGGATGTAATTTATATTTGGATTATCTACAATACTTTTCTTTAATGATAGTGCTTTATATATCAGATTTAGGAATTTCCTACTCCATCTACTTTTACAACTTTCTATAAAGTACTTCAATTCTCGCTGTATGTGTAAGATGCAAAGTTGGTTGAGCAATACAGGTGTTTTAAGTTGTGCCGCCCAGCAATCACTTAATAATATTGAATCAAGTAATCCATTTGGAAAATTATCTGTAATAGCTTGGTAACCCCTGGATTTAGATGCTGCAATATAGGTTAGTAAATTATTTTGCCATACCCACATCCACCATTTCTTGCCATTTACAACGCAACCTGTTTCATCCGAACCTACTACAGCCGAACCTTCAATTCTGGTTTTAATTTCATTATACATTGGAATACATTGCTTTGTCAATTTTTCCATCATATTCCCGATCGTCCCTTGGCTTAGTTTTATATGGAACATCTGCCCGAATAGTTCGACTATTCTTTGCATTGACATGTATTGGCCTACACTTAAATACCCAACAGCCGCAGTCAGTGAACTGCCATAACTAATCGGAGATGCTACACTTTCTGGATAATTGGCAGAATTCGTTGTACCGCAACTACATACTGTTTTGTATATTCTGTGTTCAGTTACAATTGGTTGTATTGGTGGGATGTCAATAACTTGACGCCTTCCAAACAGGAATTGCTCTCCCAATAATTGTTCTCGGCAACATAAGCAGTAATTTGCTTTGTGACCAACCACCTTGTCTACCTTATTCTGCATTTTTAAAGTAGTCCCCGCATGTCCTTTTTGACCTCCAGATTTCTTACCTGTCTTCTCTCTCAAAGATTGATTGGGTTTAACTCTGTTCTCATCTTTAGACGGAGGTATTGAACTGTTGGAGCTATTCTTTTTATAAAGTTTTCTTTCTAAAGAATCTACTTTTTTGAGTAAATTAGAATTCTCTTTTTTAAGAGCAGTGTTTGCTTCTTTTAGATAATCAACCTCTATTCTCAAAGAGACCATTATTTTATAGAGTTCGTCTATTTTCTTCTCTAAGTTCACAATACAAAGATCGGAAAACCAAACCTTCATAAGGAATCTGAGGATATAATAAGGCTAACATTCCTAAGTAACTTGAGGCCCTATTTGTTGATAACTTTTAGTTTTCTCAAGAGCGGCTCATTTTAGTAACTAATTTGTGGATAACTTTGAGTTTTGCTTAAAATGATCTGTTTTTGGGCTACCTGAGTAGTTACTAACTAATTAATACCAAGAAATAATCAAAAGGAATTTTGTCAAAATACCAAATGAGAATAATAGATAATAAGAAACACTCACCTAGTTCTATAGTAAATACGTTTCCATCATTACAGCTATCCCGCGATTTATAACAATGAGTTTTGAAGGCATAATTTAAAATTAGAAAAAATTCAAACGCGTAACTGGGATAAACCAAACAAAGATGTATGCTAAGAAGGGCGTACAATAAAAAAGCCCCCCTTCATTGCTGAAGAGAGGCCATCCCAAAAACCGATTTAAATTTAACTCAGTTTCGAGTCTATCTTAATAATCACTATTATTCAATGATGATCATCTTTTTAGTTGCTGTGAATTCACCGCTTTCTAATGTGTAGTATAGTACACCACTAGTTCCTAATTGATTAGCATTTAAAGTTACAGAATTGTAACCTCTTACGCCAGCAATATTTTCATTAGTGACTACTTTACCAGTAACATCAAATACAGTCAATGTAGCTTGTGCAGCATCAACAAGGTTGAATGATACAACAGTTTGTCCTTTGAATGGGTTTGGCTCATTCTGGAACAATTCAGTTGCAGCTACTACAGTTACATCACCTCTAGTTGAGATTGTTACATCTCTAACTTCTAGTGAAGTTCCTACGTAAGCTTCAGCACTTGTTACTTTAGAAGTTACATCGATCATATTACCGATGTTCCCATCTTTAGTAGCTACGAAAGTAGCTGTGAATACCGCTTCTGCTGTACCTGCAGTTTTAGCAACCGCACTATTGAAAGATACAGTAACTAAATTGTTACCAAGTACACCAACATTTGCATCAGTCATTTCAACAGCTCCATTCTGTACGTTAGCGAACTCAAGTCCGTTAAGTTCCATAGTGAACTGGTATCCAAATACATCAGCAAAATCAGCACTAGTGAAAGAAACTTCTACAGTTTCACCTGCAGTTACTTCTTGATTCGTGATTACAAACTCTAAAGTATTGTTAGATCTTACTTCGATCGTTTGATCTTGTAAGTTAGCAACAGCATTGTTAGTAACATCACCAACTTTCACACCTACCATGTCGTTAGACATCATATCAGTAGATACGTTAGTTAATAAAACCGCGTAATCAACCTCCTCTAAGTTTAAATCAAGAGTTAAATCTTGATCAGCGTTAACAAATCTCCAAGAATCATTCGTTGGAAGATCAGTGATAACACCTAAGATTAATTTTCTCAATTGAGAAAGATCACTTGCTTTGATATCATTATCAGCATTTATATCCGCTGCGATTAACTTGTAAGGAGAATCAAGATTCTCAAGTCCTAGGATATGTCTCTGAATCTTAACAAGGTCAAGAGTAGATACACCATTAAGGTAATCAACATCTTTATTTGCTTCGATTACATAGTCAGCACCCATAACGTTGTCTTCAAATGCATAATGTCCAGCACCATCCGTCATATCTGACTTAGGATACTCAGCAATAGCTGCAGTCAATGAAGTTTCTACATTAGAAACTGCAACACCTTCTTCAGTTAGGATATCACCTGCAACTTCAGCACGAGTTCCACCACCTTCACAAAGATCTTGATTATCAACGATTGTTAAGAATACAGAACAGAAATCATTGTTTCCTTTCTCATCCCAAACATACATTTGAACTTCAACTGGAGAATTAGCAACATCATCACATGTAAACAGTTTAGATGGTACATAATCAGTTCCACTGAAAGAGTATAGTAAATCTTCTTGAGCAGTACAATTGTCGAAAGAACCTACGTTAAAGTCTACAGCCCAAAGTTCAACACCCGCTACACCATCAGGACCCATGTCCATAATAGCTGTGCTTAAACTTACACAGTACGGAGTTGGCGCTTTCTTATCTACAACCATGAAATCATAGTTACATGTAGTTACGTTGTTACAACCATCAGTTACCTTCCAGTATACTTTATGGTTACTCATACTTCCAGCGATATCCGGTAAAGAAACTGAAACAGTCTCGCCATTAGAAGTTGGAGATAAGTAAACATCAGGAATACCATTACCATTTGAATCATTGAATTGAGTATCAAATGTTGGTAAGAATGAGCTATACTCTAAGTCGTCAGTACCGTCTCCCCAAAGGTCAACAATTACTTGCCACTTCAACCATCCTGTAGGACAGTTATCACTACCTGGATCAGTTGCTATATTAGTAAGCGTGATCTTAGCTTCACATACAATACCGTCATCATCAGAATCAGAGTGATCATTGATTGCAAACATTTTATCTTCACAATCATCGATTACTGGCTTAGTTTCGTCAGTAACTTTGATTACTTGGATGTGCTCCCATAGACCTTCACCATCCCAGAAAGGATTGTTTGGTTCATAAGTACACCAGTTAATTACAGTCCAGTTATTAACTAGTTTGTAACACGCTCCATCTTCGAATCTGAATGTATCAGTTTGTACTGTATATCCAAGAACATCACAAGGACCAGCTAACCATGTAGGCTCGCCTAATGCAATATCAGAAGGACAATTAGATGCAGTAAAGTCTCCTACTTGAGAGAAACTTACGTTTACTGGAGCTTCGATAGCCTCCATTGTGATTGTTTGGTCACAGAAAATATCTGATCTTCCAACAATGTTAAATCTTCTTCTTACAAATCCTACATTACATGCAGAAAGGTTGATAATAATATCATTGTACTCAACATCAATACCTCCACAAGAAGCATATCCGTTTGCACTACCTGTCATATTAAGATCAGTATAGTCCATATCACATGTAAGTGTTACATCTGAAGGACAAACGATAGCAGGAGCCAATTTATCTTCAACTTTAACGTAAGTCCAAGTTTCATTGTAGTTATCACCTTCAGATCCAAAGACACCATCCATGTCACCATCATCCCATACTCTCAACCATACTTTATGGTATCCAGCATCAAGTTCACCATCACCATTTACATCAACTACAGCAAGTGTAATATCTTCACAACAGAACTTAACATAAGCTCCACCATCTGGATCATAAGAAGCAGAACTTGGATTTGAACTTCCATCTTGTGGGTGTCCATCATCATTATAAGTATCGTTACCTCTAATGTCACAGTTATCCTCATCTCTTCTAACTTCGATCTTGATATCAGTACAACCATCATGTGAACCATTATCAACAGACTCAGCATATAACTTTGCCAATCCATCAGTACCTGTTCCGCTACTAGTTAAACTAATTACAATATTTGCTAAAGCAACTGGCACTGGAGGCGCTGCGTCACGCACTCTAAATGCAGCAGGTATAGAAGTTGTATTTCCACAACAATCAGAAGCTGTATATGTAAATGTATGATCTCCTTTTGGTACACCTAAAGCAGTGTATCCAGTAGCCGCATCACCAACGATGATTACACCAGCTGGTCCACTTACAGTGTAAGTAAGATCATCAGTACAAACATCATGCAATTCCCATGGTTGTGGGATTTCTATATTAGCCGCACATCCCCAAGGATCAGTACTTACTGTTACATCTTTTACGATGAAAGTAGGTCCGTCATTATCAACAGCTTTGATAAGCTGTGTATAAGGTACAGTTTCGTTAGTACACCAGTCAAGTAGTGTCCATGTTCTGATAACTTTAACGTTACCGTTACATCCAACTCCACAAGCAGGTATTACCTGATCAGAATAAGTAGCATAAATGTTACAAACATTGTTATCTACTATTTGTGGGTGTTTAGCGTTATCACATCCTCTTTGTAAGTAATGAGGAAATCCAAATGCATGACCTTCATTTCTCTCGATTACATCTAACGTACAGTTAGCTGAAAGAGCAATATCAGTAGTCAAAGGATTATCGAAATAAGCAACGATATCTTCAGGAGACGTTCCTGAACCACATGGCAACTCTATAAGAGCTGGTGGTAATAAGATATCAGCGATTCCGATACTTTCGATAGTAATAGTTTGTACACATCCATCAGATACATTACCTGAAGCATCAGTAGCAAACCATGTTCTAGTTATAGTACTTCCTTCACATCCATTATCAACTTCATTATCAGAGAATGTGTATGATGTGTTACCACATGCATCACCAGCAGGAACAACTCCTGAAAGACCACATTGTCCACCGTTTATAACTATAGAAATTTCTGCTATAGTAGCTGGACCTTCAAAAACTAAAGTCCAAACTCCTTGAGAACTAGATCCATCTACAGCTGCAAGAGGTGTATATGGAAAACCAAAAGCTTCATGTAAAGTAATTGTAGATGAAGCAATACCTGTTTGAAATTGAGCACAAGTAATTCCATCAAGTCCTTCATCATCAACGATGAAATTAATTCCGCTACCACATCCACCAATACCATTAGGCCAGATAGAAAGCTCAGCTCCGTTTGGAGCGGTAACTGTAGTTCCCCAATCAAATGTTGAACCTGTAGCGACTAAATCAACTACAATATTCAAGTCTTCGATAATAGCTCCACATGCGAAATCAAGTTCATAAGAATTTGGTCCACCATTATTAGATTGAACATCAAATGTTCCATTAAGTGCATCACAAACTATTGGAAAATCAATCGTTCCTTCTGTACAGTTGATTGTATAATCAACACAATCTAAAATAGGAGCCAATTTATCTTCAGCTGTGAAAGTTCCCCAACAAGAATTACCTGTATTAGGATCAGTAATTTCATAAGTATGAGTACCTAAAAGGTTACCAAATGAAATAGTTGCTGTATTAACATTTCCTGTTTGATTCGCTTCGTTTCCATTTATCCAAATGTTCACTTCGAAGTCATCATAACATCCGTATGGACCTCCTTCTAAGAACATGTCAGCACTCATTGTGATGCTACATGTCTCATCAACAGAAATATTCACATGATCATTACAAGCTAATGCATTACTAACAGGACCAGTGTATGGTAATACACAAATCTCCTGAGTATAGTTAATTGCTGCACTAGGATCGCCAGTAGGTGAACCACCAACAATAAAAAATGGAGTAGCTACATAATTAGCTTCTTGACAACCAGCTGGCTGATAAGATCCAACTGCAGGACCATTTATTAGTTCCAATGAATAACATGGGTAGTCATTAGGATTAAAGAATCCGATACTTGACAATGTCAAGAATCCACCATCAGTTGCACCATCTAAAGAGCTACGAGTAGCAATAACTTGCTCACCAGGAGCTAATGGTTGCGCAACAGATCCACTACCAGTAATATTACCGACAATAGTTCCAGAAGGACCAACAATACTAATTGGATCCCAGAAAGTAGAACCATTATGCTCCCAGTCAAAGAACAATGTTGCACTTGATACGGCAGTAATAGTGTATGTGTTTACTCCACCTTCACCTATTACAGCAGTAGTAGGTAATCCGTTAGCACCGAATGTTTCTACAACATTACCAGACGCAACATAAGTAGCTTCAGGTAAATCACCACAGAACTTACAAGAAGGTCCACCAGCGATACCAGGAGCCTGGTAGAAGATTGCTTCTTCACACTCACCAGCCTCTAAAGGAAAGTTAAATGTAGATTGTCCTGTTAGTTCACATTCGTCAACACAACAAGATAGTAAATCAATTGGAGTCCCATTATCATCCTCAGTTGGAGGAGTTAAAGGTCCAAATGTAATACTGAAACTATCAAAAGAACCAGTGTCTCCACCAGCATCATCTGTAATTTCAAGAGTCCATTCCCCATCTACACCTGCAGAATTGAAGATTGCACTGTTACTAGTACAAACGAACTCTACTGAGTAGTCAAGTGAACCACAAGTATTTTCAACAGTTTCGAACAACACACAGTTAGCAGGTTGAGCTGCACTTGCTGAAGAAGTCCAAGAATCAGAACAGTCTGTTGAAGTATTATTCCAACACATGTCACTTGCCATATCCATACCAGTAGAACCACCGTTATCCAAATTGAACGTAAATATAGTTCCGTCTGGAGCAAGAAGTCTAAGGTCTAAATCTGAAGCAAATGAATGCACAGCATTAATCAAGTTAATACTAGTGATTTCGGTGTTGTAACCTAAAGTAGCAGGTACATCCATATCAGCTATAACTAAACCAGTACTTGAGCAAGTACCACCCGTAAGGGTAGAACCAGCGATACCAGAAGCGTTAGCAGTATAAGATACAACTCCACTCGTAGTACCAGGAGGAGTAAAAGATCCACCTGTACCAGATATAGTTTGACCGAACACTAGCATAGGTGCCACAAGGGCAACAAGTAATGTCAATAATCTATTTTTCATAGGATTGAGTTTTGTTTTTAAATTAAGATAATAGATCCTTAACACTGTCAAGCGCTAAAGTCATTTTGGTTTTTCTTGCTGGAATTTCAGCATTTGCCTTTTCGTACCATGTATCCATTGTACTTTTGACGTTTTTCAGAGCTTCGATATCCCCTTTTACCGCTGTCATAAGCGATATCATGAGTTTATTTTCAGTCTGATTGTCTTTGACTTGTACATTTCCTGTATACACGAAAGGCACGTTTAGTCCTGCTTCTAGATCAACAATTGCTTCTTCAAGAAGAATTATTGCTTCGTCAGAACTTACATAATTTTGACTGTATCCTACCTGAGCAACAACTGCTAGAGCAAATACCATCAAAGCTTTGTAAATAAATTTACTTAACATAAGATTGAGTTTTGGTTATAAAAAAATATATTCATCAAAATAATTAGCCATAAATTATTGGTGACGCAAAGCATCACAGTTAAAACCTTAGCAAATTCTAGAATATTCAGTAGTAGAAAATTTCGTCTTTCCTGTTATCAAACTGAGTCTTTCTTAATGCGTAGTTTCTATTTTTATTATCTCCGTAAGTACAACTTCTTATACGTACGAAGTGCAAAGATACATTTTAACCTATCCTGACTCATACCGAGAAAGGGGTATTTATCACATTAAAACATACCATAATATGTATGCCCCCAACATAACATGCCCGAAACACTGAACAAAGATAGTAATAATATTAAATGCAAAGAATTTATATATGAAAAATATCAATATGTGGACTTTCTTTATTTAGACCTTGAAACTAGATGTATTTCAGCAAGCGCATTATACAATGTTAGCCATGCTAATACAACAAAAAACGAGGCTATCTCGATATGAGATAACCTCGTTTTAAGATCAGAATATAAAGATCCACTACATACCTGTAGCTGCCTCTATTTCCTTTATTGTCTTCGCTGTTTTATTTTCTCCAAACCTAAGTCCTAAAGATATTTCGTGTGAACCATTATTATATGTTTGGAATTCGGCTGAGCTTACATTATACATATAGTTAATCCTTAAAGACTCAACTGAAGTACCTATTAAGAAGCCTAGTCTTTTATCTCCGCCCAATGTGTACGCTATACCTCCAGTTAGCTTATCATCTAAGAAACCAAACTTACCCATAAGGTCAATATGTGTTGGTGTATTCATAAGTGACTTCACTACAACGGATGGCTCGAAAGTAATCTTAGTCGTTTCTGATTTTAATTTATATCCTACCTGAAAAATATAACCAATATTTCTATCCGCTTCTGAACCCGTATCACTGATCTTACTACTTATAAGAGACGGAAATGAAATACCATAAATCAATTTTTTATTGTATACTCCATATATTCCAAAAGACGCATCAAAAAACTGTGAACCGTCCAACCTATCTCTAATTACAGGGTCCGTAATATCAACCTGGGCACCAGAAACCCCAGAACCCGATAAATTATGTTGTATATATTCCGTCGAAATACCAAAACCTATCTTATTGGTAGGAGAGTCTATTGTGTAAGACAATCCAACTTGACCTTTTGTAGTATTCAAATTTGCATAAGAGTCACTCAATAATTGGGCACCAAATCCTAATCTATTTCCTACAGGTCCAGTATATGCAATTAATATAGTCTTAGGTGCATCTTCAAATCCGGCCCAAGTATTTCTATAATTAACAAATAATTCTTGATAATCATTTAGACCTATAGCTCCAGCATTTATTAATGACGGATTGATATTATGTTGTGAGTAAATATACCTCTCATCAAAGTACCTTGATTGTCCATTGATAGTAGACATGATGCTCAACATCATAAATCCAACTACACTAAGTGATATTATAAATTTTTTCATTGTAATTTTCAATTTATATAGTTTTCTAAGCTTAGTCTCTTAATAAGGTAATAGTGCCTTTCATCACCTGTCTGTTCCCTTGACCAAAATCAATAACGATAACATACATATATCCTCCCTCTATTAATTCATCACCTGAATTTGATACTCCTGACCATAACCCACCATATACATCTTGATTGTATACAAGCGCTCCCCATCGATCGTACACTTCTAGTGTAGATGGAAAATCATTGATACAAGTTATTGCAAAAGTCTCATTCATACCATCACCGTTTGGGGTGATCACATTTCTTACCTCATAACATCCAGGTGGAATTATTGAACAAGGAGTAATTTCTATCATCTCCATTTTTTCACAACCGTTTTCATCTTTTAGAGTTACAGTATAACTACCCGCACACAGGTCGTCAGCTGAATCTTCACTCAAATCTGGATCTGACCAAGTATAAGTAAAGTCCCCAAATCCTCCGGAAGCATTAAGGTCGATAAAACCATCACACTGCTCTTCTTCATCACATCCCTTTTCTATATTATATTCTATAGCATCCGGCTCGGTAACTTCTAAAGTCCCTGCATCTGTGGTCCCTGCTGTATTAGATGCTGTCAATGTATATGATCCCGCTGGTAAATTATCAAAAACAAATGTTCCAATCACATCTTTGGTAATGACAGAGTCTTTTGTTCCTCCAAGCGATATAGTGTATGGAACTTCTCCTTCTAGTATTGCTCCTGATATTGAAGCCGTAGCGTCACCATTACAAATCACCCCAAATCCATTAGCGGCATCAAAAACGCTAACATCTGAAAATTCAGGCTCTCCTTCAGGTGGCTTAATAATATTAGGAACCGGAAAAGGTCCTAGTATAATATCGCACCCTGACGCATCAGTTACTGCAACTGTATAGTTGCCTCCAGATAATCCTGTTATTGTATTACTATTTGCCAATCCTGTAGTAGGACCTGACCAATTATATGAATATGGCATAGCTCCTCCCGTTACTGTAATAGTTATAGCTCCGTCTCCCATACCCATGTTCTCTGGAGTAATGTTAGGTGGTCCATCGAGAGCAAGCGGAATAAATCCATTAACTGTGTAACTACCCGTTACTGTATTTTCAGGAGAAGCATCGTCTGTAATCGTAATTCCATAAACACCAGCTGCAAGATTAACAGCATTAGGTATATTTCCAATATCACTATTAGACCACAAATATGTGTAGGGCATACACCCACCACTTATGTTTAGTGTTATAGATCCATCTTCTTCAAGACAAGTTTCATCTGAAACTTCAGGTTCTCCATTTATCACTAATTCTGATTCTATATCTTCTATTTCAAATGACGAAGTTCCAGTACATCCCGAATCAGTATCCGTTACTGTCAAGCCATACATACCGGGCATTAAGTTTGCGATATTTGGAGAATTTGGTTGAGTAGGATTCCAATTGTAGTCGTAGTTACCACTACCTCCCGCTACCATAACATCAATCGCACCTAAATCCCCACATGCAGTATTGGTCTCAGTACCAGATATTGTTGGTCCAGGTATTTCATTTACTTGGGCTGTTAAAGTACATGTTACTGTACCATCACAAGTAACAGTCAATTCATACGCTCCCGCTCCAACCCCAGGAAGGTTTTGAGTTATTGCAATTTCAGCACCTGAACTGTTCGTCCAAGAATAGTTACACCCTGCTGGCACCGTTACTGTTACATTTCCGTTTAATGCTCCAGCACATGTATTTTCAGTACTTTCAACAACACAAGTTGGCGGCTCAGGACAATCAATCAATATGCTGCCTTGATTAATAGATACACTTGAAAGCTCCGTGGTAACACCACCTACAAGCTCGGTAATTTCAACATCGAAACCAACCAATGAAACGATATCTACAGCACTAGATTCATCACAATCTCCGACTAAATCAAAGCATAGAGAAAATAACTTAGAATCATCAGGTATAGTAACTCCTGTATTGCCGTTCCAACTAAAATTAGCACTTCCACTATCAAATAAAAAGCTATTTGTCGTCACGCCATCGAGCATAAAGTTTGCCGCTGTCGGATTACCTAATATAGTTTCGTCCCAAATAAATGCAAATTGCATACTTAGAATATCATTAAAGTTAGAAACACTAATATCTACACAAGCTGTAGCGGAATCAATATTAACAGTAACATCTGACACGGTTAATATGAAAGGAGGCACATCATTATCTTCGATAATGGTAACTTTGCCGTCAGTGACTATCTGAGGGAATGCAGTACCATCATCATCTGCAAATTCGAAACCAAGTGAACCTGCCTCAGAAAGAGTAACTGGAGACATATCACCTACAGATCCAACCGCAGTAAAGCATATCTCGAATAATGTAGAACCATCTGCAAGTGTAAGTGGGTTCGCTGGATCTTCATTAGACCAAACAAACTTCAACTCCCCGTTAGCTACGTTAGAAGTATTCAAAGAATTTTCTACACCTGTAATGGCAATGTTTGCTAGATTATCATATGTAATTACTGTTGGATCCCAAAGTATTGTTCCCGACCCAGATTGTGCCTCATTAAAGTTAGTTACTATTAATGGCACACAAACGGATCCTCCAACAAATACTGTTTCCATTCCGGCTGTAATGGTAAGCTCATCGCCACCGCCAGTGCCTTCGCAATCAGTACCATTGATCATAATCTCTTCTGAAGTGCCAATAACATCGAATACGTTAAAGTCTTTATCAAATGCACTCTGCGGCGTAGGCGCACCATTACCTTGAAAAATTGATATTTCAGTCGTAGCACATTCATCCCCTACTAAATCGAACCGCAATGTAAATATTACATCTCCATCATTAAGATTACCATCTAAGCTTGGAGCACCGTAGGCAATAGTGAACTGTCCTTCTTCTAAAGCCAAAGCTTCTGGACCGCTTATATCATTAGAGTTTAATGTATTTAAATCAGGATTCGTAAAAACCACAGAATTATAGGTCATTATGAGACTATCCCATATCCCAGTAAACTGCATACCTCCGATATCTGTAAATCCACTGACTACAGTAACATCGATATCTACTGTACCATTTGCATCGCCGGTTGCTCCGCCGAAATTAACCTCTAGTTGTCCGTAAGAGTAATTTGCAAAGGAAAGGATTCCCAGAATAATTGAAAACAAATATCTTTTCATCATTATGTTTGAGACTTATTTATCTATTAATAATTGTGTACAAAACTAATACATTATCTTCTATATTAGTAAGGTTACACGGATATATTACAAAAAAAACGAATATTTATCTACTGTATTTACAAATATCTAGCCAAACATATTAAATATATCTATAATTTGTTATTTGTACTAGATGATTTTTAAAAGATGGGACTGTATTGATTATGAGCATAAAGATAAGTTAAAATTTTAATCCTACAATGAAATAGGGTATTTTAGTTACCAAAGCTATTTTTATTGGTACAAAATGCAATTTCTACTAAGACCCAATATGCTACTTTGCAAATTTCAATAATCTTACTTCCGATTTCAGCACCCAGCCTTGCTCACTGTCCATTGTAGCCACTCTATACCACTGGGCATTAGAATCCAAAATTTTCACCTTAACGCCACTTACGACTGGTTTTATTTTTTCACTTACGCTATCGGGCCCTTCTAATAAGCTATCCACCTTCCCAGATAATATGGCATAGTCATTATTAAAAATGGAATGAGCCCTTGTAACTCCTGTAAGAATTGAAATCAAGATCAGAAAAATTAGCCCACTTCCTAAACTATAAGCAAGTTTTGAGGTCAATTTATTTTTAAACAGATGCATAAACACAAGTATCAATAACCCAATTAAAAGTATAATGGACCCCATCTTCCACGTTCCTGGCAGGAAAACATCCGATAAACTTCGCCACCAACTTGCTAAAAAAAATGGATCTAAAGCTATAATATCAGCATCCAATCGCTCCGCCGCTAGGTTAAGGTTAATAAGAATATCTTGTGAATTTGGATCCAACAACAATGCTTTTTCGAATTGATAAACGGCTTCTCCAAACTGTTTATTATTATAAGCTTCGTTGCCTGCATTAAAGTAGTTATCCGCAGAAAAATCATTTACATTTTGAGAATTACCAAAAAAAGAAAATGCTATAAACAATGTGATGTAAAAAATTCTATTTTTCATTCTTCTCTACTCGATATATTTAGATAGTTGTTGGTACAACAAATTATTAGTTATTGATCAATTAAAAAGATCTGAAAGTGTTAATGGCCTCCTAAACATTTGCCAATTAAAACCTTGCAGCTTTATATTTTCATGATTTGCTTTTTGCATTGGCGAAAGCTTACTAGATGGCTCGATATAATACCTAGTCTGAAGCAATTCTCCATCTTCAAAAATAAAGGTCATATTAGAGCACTTCGTTTCATTGACACCTGTATAATATTCATCTTCATCTTTCATATAATAGACAGATTCTGCGCCTCCCGTAACCTTCATTCGATCAATATCTCCAGCCACAAAATAAGCATTAATTATTTTTCCTTTTACCTGATCAAAAAATTCAAAATCAGATGTGGATAAAATCATGGCATCAACCAAAAGATCGACTTGTTTTATTTTATTTTCACTCATCGCCATCATTATCGTATCTCCACTATATTGAGACGAATCCGCCCACATTAATGGTGACCCAAAAAGAGTAAATATACTATCCTTACCATTATAACTCATTGAATCACATACGCCTTGCATCTCTGCATTTATCATTTCTACATTTTTAAAAGCTTGAAAATACCTGTGCGTATCAACTCCGATAGAGTCGTTGCCAACTATGATTGTATATGAGATCAAAGTATCACCACTCAATAGTAACGTATCACCCTCACTAACCTCATTTTTGAGCACTGGTTTCCCCTGATCATTATAGGCTTTCATATAATCAATCGAATCAATATAACGAGCATGATCACATACGATTTCGTAATTAGCAGATGTATCTTTCCATATAACATTTCCATCTGCAAAAGCGAATCCAGAATCTTGCCTATAATCCAAATCATCCGCTATGATAATCATTGGGGGACTACTTAAAACACTTCGTCCAGAGACTTTTACATCATTCGTCTTCTCATTAAAAAGGATCGCTTCCCCTGTCACTTTATTATCTGAATTTTCGAAAAATGCATTGCCCAAAAGCTCTACTTCATCCACATTTTTTTTGCTGAGTATCTTATTTGCACGTCCTTCTTCATCCTCGGATTTAAACCTCGCATTCCCAATCAATTCTGTGATATTTTCGTCCTCATTATTTCTAATCGTATCGGCAGTGGAAGTCTGATCACCATCTATGAATTGAGCATTGCCAAAAAACTCAGATATTTTGTCATCAATATCATAAAATCCACCCTCAGAATATATTCTTTTGTTGCCTTGATTGATCAATGTAGGAGATAAAAATACGGCTCTCTTCATTTCTGTATAATACCTTAGTGAGTCAGACAACAAATCAAAGT
Organism: Halioglobus sp.; assembly: GCA_047628935.1. Lineage (GTDB taxonomy): Bacteria > Bacteroidota > Bacteroidia > Chitinophagales > Saprospiraceae > CAJXUU01. The sequence goes on from JBLHWH010000007.1 coordinate 25,848, forward strand.
CCTGACCTTCAATTGTAACATTTTCGTAGAAATTAACATAGTTTTCATCTAGGTGGAAAATTCCACGTTTACTCTTGATTTCCATATTGTCGGCAATCAAAAGTGCGGTATCTGTATATATGGCCCAATCCTTCTCCAAATCATACTGTAAAAAAGAGGTGTACAACCTCTGGTCACCGTCTTCGAGTACTACATTTCCTACAAAATAGGCCACCAAGGAATCACCTTGATATAAAAGAGAATCGGCAAATATTCTAATCGTATCATTCTTAATTATTGATACATTCCCCTTGGCTTCCAAGTTAACACCATTGACCAAAACAGCGGTATCACAAAACATAAATATACTATCATGAGTTATTCTTACATTTCCATTTGAAATAAATAGTTCATCCTCACCTGTTGCATCATATATCTGATTATCGGCGCTTACAATCCGAAGAAATGCACTTTTAGTTGTATCTTTTTCTATGGTATTATCGCTTATAGGAATTGCGTTTTCTTTTACAGTACGTTCCTTTTTTATGATAGGCTTATCCTGACCAATTACATTTGCAGTAATCAAAAAGCAAAAAATAAATATAATATAGAGTCTAATTATAATCATATGTCAACTCCTAACGAATAGTTCTAGATCACTGTTGCCATCTTCTAAGAAAATAGATGCCGCTACTCTACCGATATAACTACCTATAGCCACCCCCATACCTCCCATTCTAATGGCAACCATGATATTATCGTTTAACTTTTTCACAATAGGCATCTTATCAGTACCTACACCCAAAATACCGCTCCACATCTTATCTATTTTGACTTCATGCCCCTTTAATATTTTCGTCTCGGCTAGTTCTTTCAAATAGTCAATAATTTGATTCGTATTTTCTAAAACATCAGTGGTTTCAATATTCTTAGCTAGGTGCCGACCACCTCCTAAAATTAACCGAGAATCTACCTCTCTAAAGTAGACATAGCCTTTATGCATATGATAACAACCATCAAGAGAAAACCCTTTCACCTTTTCAGTTATAATAACCTGATTACGAGCAGGTTTAAGATCAACACCACTCAACAAAACATTTGAAAATCCGTTGGTACAAACGATTAATCTATTAAAAGAAATTGACCCTAAATTTGTTTTCAATTCACAATCAGATTCTTCTATTTTTTCAACGTTTATTCCTTGTAAAAAAATGATTCCCAACTTTCTTGCTATTAGCTCTAAATTAGCCATCATTTTTTGTGGATTAAGACACCCCTCTAAACTATTGACAGTTTCGTCTCCATACTTTCCTTGTCGAAGACTAAAGCAATCTTTTTTCAGCAGAACATGGTCTATATGATCATTAATAAATGGAATCTGAGCGTGATAAAAATTTTCATCCTCTTTGTCAAATATTTCTACGCCTGGTCTATTTTGGTAATCCATAGCGGAACCAGAAATTCGCCCTTTCATTATACTCAAGCCTCGCCAACGCATGGCAATTAACTTATGACAAACATCCTCACCAAAACACTCAATATCGTCCAGTATTTCACTGACAGAACCAAAGCATGCAAACCCAGCATTTTTGGTACTCGCACCAACAGGGTAGGTCTTTTTATCAATAATCAATATTTTTAAATCTGGTACAAACTGTTTTAATTCGATTGCCGTCGTTAATCCGACTATACCTGCACCTAGGATGGTATAGTCCACATCTTTGAGGAGATATTCATACTCCCACCAACTTAGTTTTTGCTCTACAGTCTGATTCGAATCCAAGATAATAATTGTTACTTATTGATATACAGCTACAAAGGTAATTATTCCACCCTATTCCTATTAGATAATGTTAAAAAAATAACTCATCCATTTGATGCGGATCTTTTGTACTTATCCTTCGTTACAAAAACAATCTTTATGCGCTGCATAACTCAGCTTTTTGCGCCTCGACTATGATCAAAATCTCCAGCTTGAAATGACCAACTTATTTTTTTGCGATTACTAATTTTATATGATGAGTAGAACAAAATGCATTATGTTTGCCAAAAATAATAATCATGATTCAACGAGTCCAAAGTATATTTCTACTTCTTGCAAGTATTACCTTTTTTCTTCAATTTGTCTTTAACTTCGCTACCAGTGATAAATCATCCCCTGGATTTCTGGAAGATAAAATATACAATATACTGGACAATCCTGTTTTGTTAGGATTGACGATATTAGGAGGAGCTGTAGCTTTAATAAGTATATTTTTATTCCGGAACAGACCTTTGCAATTGAGGCTTAGTTACCTGGTAATTGTGCTATCTATATTACTTCCTTTAGTCGCCATGCTTTTGATCTTTAATGAACCTACTGGTTTATCAAAAGGAGTAGAAATAAATGAAGGACTGGCTATCTATCTTCCTATCATTGGACTTGTAACAACAATCCTAGCTACTAGATTTATCAATAAGGATAACAAACTAGTGAAAAGTATGGATAGATTGAGGTAATTACTATTATCACATAAATAAACAAAACTATAACACTTCACATCTCTCTAAAAGGAACTTAATCATTACTTTTGTGTCTTAAATTTATTAAGCCTCACAAAGAGAGAGACAATGGAGCGAAAGTTACAACTGCATAACAGCCTTACAAGACAAAAAGAAATATTCAAACCAATAGAAGATGGTTTCATCGGTATGTATGTCTGTGGCCCAACTGTTTATAGTGATGTACACCTCGGGAACTGTAGAACTTTCGTAAGTTTTGATATTATCTACCGATACTTACTAGCTAGTGGGTATAAAGTCAGATACGTAAGAAATATCACTGATGTAGGACACCTCCTTGATGATGGTGAAGATAGAATGAGCAAAGGTGCAAGAATGCAAAATCTAGAGCCTATGGAAGTAGCTCAAAAATATAGTAATGGCTTCCATGCTATGATGGATATATTCAACACCCTAAAGCCTTCAATTGAACCAAGAGCTACTGGCCACATCATCGAGCAAATAGAAATGGTACAATCCATCATTAATAATGGATATGGTTATGTTCAAAATGGATCTGTATACTTCGATACAATTAAATTTAATAACGAAACTGGCGAATACGGTAAACTTTCAGGAAGAATCATCGAAGATCTACTTACGGAGACAAGAGATAATCTTAAAAATCAAAGTGAGAAAAGAAACCCATCAGATTTTGCCATTTGGATGAAAGCTGCAGAGGACCATTTGATGAAGTGGGAGTCTCCATGGTCTGTAGGTTTTCCAGGCTGGCACTTAGAATGTAGTGCTATGAGTACCAAATATTTAGGTAAACAATTTGATATCCATGGAGGAGGAAATGATCTTAAGTTCCCTCACCACGAAAATGAAGTAGCACAAAATATAGGTTCTTGTGGATGTCAGCCAGCTAACTACTGGCTACATACCAACATGCTGCTGATGAATGGTAAAAAGATGAGTAAAAGTGATGGAAACACAATCTCACCTGAAGAATTATTCACAGGTGACAGCCCGCATGTGACAAAAGGCTACACCCCTATGGTCGTTAAGTTTTTCATGCTTCAATCTCATTACAGATCAACTTTAGACCTAACAGATGATGGACTAATGGCCGCTGAAAAAGGCTATAAAAGGCTCATGGAAGCTTATAAGCATCTTAAGAAGTTAGAAACAAAGGGATTGTCTGACGAACCAGTAATTAATCAAAACATACTTGATTTGATCAACGCTGCATATGCTGACATGGATGACGATTTTAATACTCCAAGAGCCTTATCACAGTTATTTGCTTTAGTACCGATGATCAATAGTTTCGTTGACGGTAAAATCGAAATTAATACTGTTAGTAAAGCTACATTGCTTGCGCTCAAAGAAATATTTGATGATTTCTTAAACAATATACTTGCGCTTAAAAATGATCTTGAAACTGGGAACGGAACGACTATGGTCGATGGACTTATGGAGCTAATCATTGATATTAGACAAAGTGCAAGAGAAAATAAAGACTGGACAACTTCTGATACTATTCGTGACAAGATGAATGAACTTAGTATTGTACTAAAAGATGGAGCAGAGGGTACTGGTTGGACGTTAAAATAGATATCTGATATAATTTAAAGTACTCAGATTCAAATCAACAAACTGAATTTATATGTTTCAATATATCCAAAAAACTTTTCTTATTCTCTTGATAGCAGTCTTTGCTATTGGTTGTAAATCAGATAGTACTAAAATAACCACAGTAGACATCCCAGAAAAGACGACTAGAAGGAAGGTACCTAAGTTTGATAACGAGAAAGCTTATCAGAATATTGAAAAACAAGTGAATTTTGGACATAGATATCCAGGTACACAGGCACACAAGGATCTTATAAAGTACCTAACCGCTGAGCTTACTCAATATACAGACCAAGTAATCACACAAGACTTTAAAGTTGACTTTCTTGACAAAAAAGGAGTAGATGCAACCAACATTATTGGCATCGTAAATCCTGACAGAAAGAAAAGAATTCTACTCTGTGCACACTTCGATACGCGTAAGATAGCAGAGAAGGATGAGGACCCCGCAATGCAGAACCAACCTATACTAGGAGCTGATGATGGAGGATCTGGAGTAGGTATACTATTAGAGATAGCAAGATTGGTCAAAGAAAATGGTATTGACATAGGTGTTGATTTTATTTTATTTGATGCTGAGGATAATGGAAATGACGGAGAAGGCTGGTGTCTAGGATCAGAATATTGGGCAAAAAAGCCTCATATTGCTAATTACAAAGCCAACTTTGGAATTTTATTAGATTTAGTAGGTGCCAAGAATGCAGAATTTGGTAAAGAACAATTTTCTCTTCTGTCAGCTAAAACATATGTTGATAAAATATGGACACTTGCTGAACGTATGTCATTTGCAAACTACTTTATCGACTTTGAATCTGGACCAGTAATGGATGATCATGTAAATGTGATTAATTATAGAAAAATTCCAATGATTGATATTATAAACATGTCTAACCAAAATGACAGAGAAGGATTCGATCATTATCACCACACACAGAAAGACAATATGGACATCATTGATACAAACACAATTCGTGCTGTAGGTAAAGTAGTCACTGCGACACTGTACAACTTTAACAATGGTACTTTATAGACAAATCGTTATTCTAACGACAAGATTCTAATATTTAACACCGTAAAACTCAACGAAGAACATTATCTTTGCAATATACATTATACAAATGCGCAATTCGTAAATCATTCATATTGTGCATATAATAATCCAAATAGAATAAAAATGAGAAAATTACTTTTACTCGCATGCCTTATCACAGGTACTTTATCGATGAATGCTCAAGAGATCAGCACAGAACAATGGTCACTTGTTACTAAAAAAACAGCTGATTGGTGTTCGCTTTGTGGTTCATGGGGATGGACCTTCAAAAAAAATATAATTACTGACCAAGCTGGAGAACCTACTGTGGTATGGAGTTCTCACTATAGTGGTGGATTAATGACACCAACATCTGCAGCTATGATTAATAATTTGCCACAAAGTGGCGGTCAACCTGTATTCTTTATTAACAATGACAATATGGGTGTCTCCAGCGGCAACATTGCTTCTAAGAGAGATGAGTTCAATAGTATTCTGGGAACCCTTGCTAGCCTACCAGCATTTGCAGGTGTAGGTTCAACAACAGTATTTGATGGAACCAAAATTACTAGTACCGCCAAAGTTAGATTCCTTGTGGATCTTGAAGCTGATGCTGGGGGAGGAGAGTACTGGCTAGCTTCATACCTTGTAGATGATATATTGATCGCTGAACAAGCCTCTCAAGGTGACAATGCAGAGCACCAAAACATACTCCTCCATTCATTTAATGGAGATAACTACTTCGGTGAAAACATTGTAAATGGTTCAGTAATTGAAGATCAAGAATTTTTAGTCGAAGGAGAATTAGATTTTTCTGGAGATACGAATATTCCTGATTACGCTGATGGATACTCTGTAGTAACTATTCTATGGTCTAGGTCTGGAGAAAAATTGACTCCATTCAACTTGAATAGTCAACCAGTCACATCAGAGATCTCAGGCTCTAATGACATCCTTGATAACGTATCAATAGCAGCATTCCACTTAGGAGCTGGTCTAGTTGACTTAAATGTCACATCAGATAAAGCTATGTCAAATGTTACGATCAATTTATTTGATATCAATGGTCGAATTGTATCTACAAAAGCAAATATAAACATCAATGAAGGAGCTAACAAAGTAATTCTTGATGCACAAGACTTGACACTTGGTACCTATGTTGTAAATATCCAAAGTGAACTAGGAAACAAAAGTTTAAAAGTAAGCGTGAGATAAACTTGCGCTAAATGATATATGAAAGCCATGCAATTAATTTTGCACGGCTTTTTTTTATTCGCATTCGAACCCAAAAAATAAACTCTTCGATCTAATAGTTGTTGTCATATTATTCACACTAGCTAATATTAGCGCTAAAACGATTATCCGTTCACTATCTGCAATAAGGGTAATCAATTAAAACACAGAATGTCAAAACTACCAGAGGAGAACAGATTCCTTGACCTTTCGGATTATGGCAGACCGGCTGCAAGATTCATTGCAAATTCGATAAAAGAAACTTCACTAACCCCTATACATGTTACTATTGCATTTATTATATCAGGGCTGATTGCTATTTATTGTATGCTAGAGGGCTATTATATTTTGGCTGCATTTTTTCTTGTTTTAAAATCAATATTGGATGCCGCAGATGGAGAATTGGCAAGAATAAAAGCTACACCATCATATGTAGGGCGGTATTTTGACTCTATTGCGGATATTATTTTGAATTTGCTGTTTCTAATTACCATCTGGCATATCACGGATGGTTCATTGGCGCTTCTTATTTTAGCTTTTTTGGGGATACAACTGCAAGGCACTTTATATAATTACTACTATGTAATACTGAGAAATATACATAATGGAGACACTACTAGCCGAGTATTTGAAGATCATGCTCCTGTCGCCTTACCAGGCGAGACACAAAGAGCTGTAAACTTGTTCTTTTGGATATACAACACCCTATATATCACATTTGATAAAACAATCTACTATCTAGACATGAGGGCGGCTTCAGCCAAGAATTTCCCTAATTGGTTCATGACAGCTGTCTCAGCTTTTGGTTTAGGTTTCCAACTATTGATTATGGGCATAATGTTAATCTTCCATTTAGAAAATTATATTATTTCTTTCTTTATGGGTTATACTCTTCTAATCTTTGTCTTTATTGGGATTCGAAGAATTATAAATGATTAAATGTTAGATGATGCAAGAAAATAACAAAAAATGCTCAAGGTGTAATGACCCGATCGTTTGTGAGTCAAATGATATTAAATCCTGTGATTGCTCAAAAATCGTAATCTCCGAAGAAACAGCGGATCATTTAACAAAAACAAATTATAAATGCCTATGCAACAGATGCTTGAATGAGGTCGACAAACTCGTCAATCTGTCAAATATCCTCCCAACTAAAGCCAATGAGGGCCTTCACTACGTTATGGAAAATGGTCTATTGGTCTTTACAGAACTTAACCACATACAGAGAGGCTATTGCTGCGGTAGTAATTGTCGAAACTGTGCATATGGTTTTCGATTACAGAAGTAATCTAAAACTAAGCTTTCAACCAACTCTAGATTCAATAAATAATCTTGAATAATAAATTCTAGTAATGTAAATATTACTTCTAATTTTGACTACTGAACTGAAACAGAAAATATAGTATGAGCAACGAATTAAGAAATCAAGAACCTAAAGCACTTTGGAATCATTTCGCCGATCTAAATGCCGTTCCTAGAGCTAGTAAAAAAGAAGAGGAAGTTATAGCGTTCGCAAAGGCATTTGGAGAATCTTTAGGCTTTCCTACCGTTGTGGATCATATAGGAAATGTAATCATAAAAAAACCAGCCACTGCAGGGTTGGAGAATCGTAAAACTATTGTTCTACAAAGTCACCTCGATATGGTACATCAAAAGAACAATGATACTGTTTTTGACTTTGCAACAGAAGGTATTAAAATGTACGTTGAAGGTGACTGGCTAAAAGCAGATGGCACGACACTCGGAGCTGACAATGGTATAGGAGTTGCATCTATCATGGCACTTCTTGCTTCTACTGACATTCCACACCCGCCAATGGAAGCACTATTTACTATTGATGAAGAAACTGGCATGACTGGTGCATTAGAACTAAAAGGAGGGTTTCTTGATGCTGATATCATGCTAAACCTTGATACAGAAGATGATGACGAGCTGACGATTGGTTGTGCTGGTGGTATCGACATTACAGCTATAGGTTCTTATGATGAACTGGCAACTCCCACTGATTCCTCTTCGTTTTCATTAACGATCAAAGGACTTTCAGGAGGTCATTCTGGCATGGAAATCCATAAAGGTCTTGGCAATGCGAATAAGTTGATGAATAGACTATTGACAGAAATTAGTAATGTATTATCAATATCTATTCATAATACTGACGGAGGTGGCCTTAGAAATGCGATCCCAAGAGAATCTGTAGCATCTATTTCTGTCAATGCAAATCAGATCGCAAAACTAGAAGAATTAATAAGTGATTCGGGCGGAGCATTAATAGATGAACATACTACCACTGATCCTAACCTAGAAGTAGTACTGGAGCCAATTGATCATATTGAAAAATGTATAGAACCATCATTTATCAATAAATTCTTAAAAGCAGTATATGCTTGTCCATCAGGAATTTACAGAATGAGTCCTGATATAGCTGACTTGGTACAGACTTCTAACAATCTAGCTAGGGTATTAGTAAAAGATGGCAAATATCAAGTATTATGTCTCACTAGAAGCTCAGTAGACACAGAAAAAATGGATCTAGCTCAGGCTATAAGATCAACATTCGAATTGGTAGATGCGTCAGTATCCTATAGCGGTGATTATCCTGGATGGACACCAAAACCTAATGCTGGTATTGTGCATATCATGAAGGGACTCTATAAAGAGATGTTCAACGAAGATGCACATGTATATGCCTGTCATGCTGGCTTAGAATGTGGGATTTTAGGAACTAATTATCCTGAAATGGAAATGATATCCTTTGGACCAAATATTCGTGGTGCTCACTCTCCTGATGAGAGAGTACAGATAAGTAGTGTTCAGAAATATTGGGGATTCTTATTGGAAGCGTTAACGAGAATACCAGAGAAAGGATAATTCATTCCATGTTCAATTAAAATAAAGAGCCACTCAATATTAAACTGAGTGGCTCTTTATATCTTTTGATACTACGCTAGATTAGCGACAAAGCAAATCAGCTATAGCATGCTCTATAGTATCAATTGATTCCTGATCTAGCAATCCCTATAGTCGGCTACAAATTGTTCTACCGCATTAACATAATTTTTGCATTTCTCTTCATTTTGAATGTCTGCAATATATTCTTTTGCAAGTTCAAATATTCTTTCAGCATCCGCTGTTGCCTCGCTCTCGTCACAACCAGAAGAAGAAGAAGAACTGACAAATGCGAATAAAATGCGAATAAAAAGAGAATAAAAAGAGAATAAAAAGAGAAAAAAAAGAGAAAAAATTTTCAATAATGATTTTTTCATAAGTTATGATAATTAGATAGATAAATCGCCAATTACAATTCTCAAATAAAATCTCAAAGAAATATTCATTAAAATTCTTATTCTGACCAAACTAATGAGTAAACTAACTCATTTGCTGCATAAATAAATGTTTAAAGTTGATTGATGATAGTCATTATTTCAATATTAAGGGTCGACTTACGAAGTAAATAAATATTTGAAATGAGATCAGTATTCAAATATTTCCTTATGGTTCCACATCCCATTTCTCGTTTAGAAGAATGATCGTTTTCGCTCCATAGCGCCCGCTCAAATACATCAACAAACTTGATTAAATCTAACTTCGTCAACACTTTTGTATAGGCAGCACCACCATCATCTCTTCCTGATGAACACTCCTCTTTTTTAATAGGAATATACGACAGTTTCAAACCTTTGATTCCATATTGATTCCCAGCTCCATCCAAGTAGATATATTTCATATTTCAAAAATAATGATAAATCATGAATCAACTATCAAAAAAGGACACACCCTTTAATAAAATCACTACTTTTGGACTTTGAAAATCTAAACTTTATCCATGATTTTTTTCTTCAATACTTCTTCTAACAAAGTATTTGCTCTTCAAACTCAATCACAACTTTCTGATCAAGATACCTCTAAGCTTAAATGGCTATTTGGAGACGCTAGTCTATCAGAAGAAACTTCACTTGAAGGTATATTTATTGGTCCAAGAGCGGCTATGATTACACCGTGGAGTACAAATGCTGTTGAGATTACCCAAAATATGGGTATCACCGGCATTGAGCGTATTGAAGAATTCTATCTTTCAGAAGGTAAAAACGTAGGGTTTGACCCTATGATTTCTCAAGATTTCGAAAGTCTCAATCAAGATATATTTAAAATCGATATCAAGCCAGAATCAGTACTTGATATTGAAAATATTTCTGATTACAACCAACAAGAAGGACTTTCGCTAAGTGATGATGAAGTAGAATACCTAAATAACCTTTCAGATAGAATAGGAAGAAAACTGACAGATTCAGAAGTATTTGGATTCTCACAAGTTAATAGTGAACACTGCAGACATAAGATCTTCAATGGTACTTTTGTAATCGATGGCGAAGAGATGCCTACTTCATTATTCAAGTTGATAAAAAAGACATCGGCAGAGCAGCCAGAAGGCATTGTCTCAGCATATAAAGACAATGTAGCATTTGTGGTAGGCCCAAGAGTAGAACAATTCGCCCCTGAAAGACCTGATGTGCCCTCAAACTATGAAGTAAAATCATTTGACTCAGTAATATCGCTTAAGGCAGAAACCCATAATTTCCCGACAACGGTAGAGCCATTCAACGGAGCGGCGACGGGATCTGGAGGTGAGATCAGAGATAGACTTGCAGGTGGCAAGGGTTCTATCCCGATGGCTGGCACTGCAGTCTATATGACTTCATATTCTAGACTAGCGAAAAACAGACCTTGGGAAGCAGGCTTCAAAGAGAGAAAATGGCTCTATCAAACGCCTATGGACATTTTGATAAAAGCAAGTAATGGTGCTTCTGATTTTGGCAACAAATTTGGTCAACCGCTTATTGTTGGTTCTCTTTTGACTTTCGAGCATGAAGAAGGCATAGAAAAACTAGGATTTGACAAAGTAATCATGCAAGCTGGTGGTGTAGGATATGGAAAAGCCGATCAAGCACTAAAAGACACCCCACAAGCAGGTGATAAAATCGTAATCCTTGGTGGAGACAATTATAGAATCGGTATGGGAGGTGCAGCTGTATCCTCAGCTGATACAGGAGCGTTTGAATCTGGCATAGAACTGAATGCCGTACAAAGATCTAATCCTGAAATGCAAAAGAGAGCCGCCAACACCATAAGAGGAATGGTGGAGAATGATATCAACCCCATCGTTTCAATCCATGATCATGGTGCAGGAGGGCACTTAAATTGCCTTTCAGAATTAGTTGAAGATACTGGTGGAAAAATAGATTTAGAAAAACTTCCAGTTGGTGACCCGACCCTATCGGCTAAAGAGTTAATCGGAAACGAATCTCAAGAAAGAATGGGTCTTGTAATAGGTCAAAAAGATATAGCGCTACTTAAAAAAGTGGCTGACAGAGAACGATCTCCTATGTACATAGTTGGTGATGTAACTAATGATGACAGATTCACCTTTGAATCCTCGGATGATGGAGAAAAACCGATGGATCTAGCTTTATCTGACATGTTTGGTTCTTCACCAAAGACCATCATGAATGATAGCAAAAGACAACGTGACTTCTCAGAAATTACATTTGATAATAGCAAAGTCCAAGATTATATTCGAGATGTGCTCAGGCTAGAAGCAGTAGCTTGCAAAGATTGGTTGACAAACAAAGTAGATCGATGTGTAGGTGGTAAAGTAGCAGTTCAACAATGTGTAGGTCCGCTTCAAATTCCGCTTAATAATTGTGGTGTTATGGCATTCGATTTTGCTGGAACCTCTGGGATCGCTACTTCTATGGGGCACGCTCCTATTAGTGGATTGATAAGTGCTACTGCTGGGTCAAGGAATGCGATCGGAGAAGCATTAACTAATCTGATATGGGCACCACTAGAAAAAGGATTAAAATCAGTATCGTTATCTGCAAACTGGATGTGGCCATGTAAGAACCCTGGCGAAGATGCAAGATTATACGAAGCAGTCCAAGCTGTTTCAGAATTTGCAATCGGACTTGGAGTAAATATTCCGACAGGAAAGGATTCTATGTCTATGGCACAGAAGTACAAAGACATGACCGTCTTAGCGCCAGGAACTGTAATCATATCTTCTGCAGGCCATTGTGACGACTTCACTAAAGTAATAGAACCTGTTCTCAATAAAAATGGCGGTGATCTATACTACATAGATTTTTCATCTGATCAATTTAAGCTTGGAGGGTCTTCCCTAGCTCAAACGATGAATAAAATAGGAAAAGAAGCTCCCACAATCAATAGTGTAGAAGTATTTTCGAATGCATTCCACGCCATACAAGAAGCTATAATAGAAGGCATGATCCTCGCTGGTCACGATATATCAGCAGGAGGTATGCTCACAACTCTTTTAGAATTATGTTTTGCAGATCGAAATTTGGGTGCAGATATTGACCTATCTGATTTTGATGGAGAGTTGGTTAAAATACTCTTTAGCGAAAACAGTGGAATCATAATCCAATCATCAGATGATAGACTGGAAGGGTTCTTAGATAAAGCAGAAGTTGACTTCGTCAAATTAGGATCAGTTACTCAAGATGAACAACTGACTATCAAGTTTGAGGAAACCACTGAAACTTTCGATATCAATGAAATGAGAGACATCTGGTATGAGACCTCTTTCCTTTTGGATCAAAAGCAAACAGCAAATGGACTTGCAAAAGATCGATATGACAATTATAAGAATCAACCTCTCCAATATAATTTTCCTGCACAATTTGATGGTAAATCCCCAAGGATAGACAGCTCAAAATCAAAACCAAAAGCAGCAATCATCCGAGAAAAAGGAAGTAACTCAGAAAGAGAGATGGCCAACGCCATGTATCGTGCAGGATTTGAGGTTAGAGATGTGCATATGACAGACTTGATATCAGGAAGGGAAACTTTAGACGATATTCAATTCCTAGGAGCTGTTGGGGGATTTTCTAACAGTGATGTACTAGGATCAGCGAAAGGATGGGCAGGTGCATTCAAATACAACGAAAAGGCAAAATCAGCATTGAATAATTTCTTTGCGAGGCCAGATACATTATCTATAGGAATTTGTAATGGATGTCAACTATTCCTAGAACTTGACCTTATTAATCCAGATCACAAAGAGCTTTCTAAAATGACTTATAATGAAAGTCATAAGCACGAAAGCTCTTTCACTTCTGTCACCATACAAAAAAACAATTCTGTTATGATGTCAAATATTGAAGGCAGTACGCTTGGAGTTTGGATCAGTCATGGAGAAGGTAAGTTCAACTTACCAATGCAAGAATCTGACTATAATATTGTTGGTAAATACGGCTATTCTTCATACCCCGCTAATCCTAATGGAAGTGATTATAATACAGCGATGATGGTAAGCACTGATGGAAGACATCTCGTAACTATGCCTCATATCGAAAGATCATTTTATCAGTGGAACTGGGCCGATTACCCTGAAGGAAGAGAAGATGAAGTGAGCCCTTGGGCAATGGCATTTGTAAATGCGTATAATTGGGTGACGAAGTGATTTCTTTTGGAATCCAGTGATGAAACTATTACCATATTTCAACGGGTCCCATTTTGTTCATGGTTTAGCACTTCTTATTCCACATTTGCTACACAAATTACTCTTTCAGCTTCCAATCTCGGGTACCGAGTATCGATATAAATCCAAAGCGACATTAGCTAATCTACAGGAACTTACTCATCGGCTGTATCATCTTGATCATTTTCTTCTGCAGACACGACTAAAGTCACGAATACATTTAATACCACTGCCGTAGACCTTGATGCGTTCAACCTTTCTCCCTTTTTTCTCAAGAAGGAAAAGATGTTACGATACGGTTGGCTCAAGAGTGGTTTTGCCTCTTAGTGCATTCTATTAAATGTATTCTGTCCGAGCCAGTTGAGGTCACCTTGTCCTTCTAAAGGAAAAGGACGGGTCTGGGGGTGTAAGCCAGAGCCACTAAAATTTATAACACAAAAAATAGCTTCATCAAAACTAATCGACGAAGCTATTATTTCACTTTAAGATCTTTTTACAATCTTATTTCAATATCACTATTTTCTTTAAGAATGAAGCTTCATTAGAGCTCAATCTGAGCATGTATGTTCCATTCACTAAGTCAGATGTGTTGATTGTATGATTTTCTGTATTTATCAATTCCGATCTTACGATTTTACCTTGAACATCTATGATGCTAAGTTTAATATCATCTCCTAATGTATTTTCCAAACTGATTGTAATGTAATCAGATGCAGGGTTAGGATATACTTTCATATTTCCAAAATCCGCTTCTGTTACAGCATTCACATTGATAATAAATGTAGTTGTTGTCTCTACTTCACCACATTGATTAGAAACGGTTAGAATGACTTCGTATGTACCGTTAGAACCATAAGTATGAATAGGGTTTTCTTCCGTGCTTGTATTGCCATCTCCAAAATCCCAACTGTATGTTGAAGCTCCTATAGATGTAGACATGAAATTTACAGTACTTTCATCCTGAGTTCCGTCAAATGAGGCAGTTGGTAGATCTATTACTGTAATAGCTCCTGCAAAAGTCTCTGTTGATGTTCCATAAATATTTGACACCATAAGTGTAATATCATATGATCCTGTTGCATTATAAACAACAATAGGATTAATTTCGTTAGAAGTAGACGGGTTGCCATTCGGCATCGTCCAAATCTTGGTATCCGCATTAGTACTATTATCTACTAAAGAAATAGACTCACCTACACATGCAACATATGGTAAGTTATCAAAACTAGCTTGTGGGAAAACGTCAATTGCTATCATCGCAGAAGTGGTTGAAGTACCACACTCGTTTTCAGCTGTCATTTCTATAGTATAAGTACCATTAGCTTCAAATTCATACTCTAAGATATCAGTTGTGAAAGATTCTCCTCCTACTGTCCATGCAATTGCATCCGCGCCAGTCCCAGTATTAGTTGCCGTTATTTCATTACCTGATATAATTACATCAATTTCTGCTATCGGTTCTGCTAAGACGACCACAAAGTTTTCAATTGTGCTTTCATCCATTCCTGCTGGAGAGGTCACTGTCAATGAAACAGGGTAAGAGCCAGATGTAGCATATGTTACTGTTGGATTCTCCTCTGTAGATGTTGCTGGCGTACCGCCATCAAACGTCCATGACCAATCTGTTACATTCGATGAAGATGCATTATTAAACTCTACTGTAAGTGGTCCACATCCTGTTGTACTATTAGAATTGAATCCTGCAGTTGGTAGTGCATTAATTTCTAAAGTTAGACTTGATGTTGTTGTTCCACAAGTATTTGTTGCAGATAACACTACAATGAACATTCCTTCGTCAGTATAAGTATGAGAAGGACTCTCCATACTACTAGTGGTTCCATCACCAAAATCCCAACTATATGTTGTTCCTTCTATCGTTGTGTTCGTAAACTCTACATCGAATAAATCATCAAAGAATTCAAATGAAGTAGCAGGCGCATCTGAAACAGCTATATAATCTGTAAGTGTTATTATCTCACTACTTTCTGGATGACTTACTGTTAAGGTGACATCATATTGCCCAGCTGAAGTATAAGAAATCACAGGGTTTTGCATTGTACTCGTAGCCGGATTTCCTCCTGCAAATGTCCAAAGCCATTCTGTTGCATTTGAGCTTGATTGGTCAGTGAATTCTACTTCCAAATCTGCACAACCACTTGTTATAATACTCGTAAACAATGCAGATACTGGTGTATAATTATTGATTGTTATATTTTCAGATGTTGTACCACAATCGTTTGTTGTTTCTAAAGTTACAGCATAAACACCTTCCGCTCCATATGTATGTGTTGGGTTAACATCCGTACTTGAATTTCCATCTCCAAATGACCAAGCATAAGACGCTGCACCACTTGATTGATCGGTAAATGTGACAACTAGTCCATCTTCATCAGCAATAAAATCGGTAGTAGGAACATCGTTTATTGTAATATAGTCTATGAATGTTTCTGAGTTTGTTCCATTCGCATTGGTAACCGTTAGAATTACATCATACAATCCAGATGCTGTATAAATTACTTCAGGGTCCGCATCAGTAGAAGTTGCAGGTGATCCTCCCTCGAATTCCCATTCATAACTATCAGGACTATTGGTTGATGTATTTTGGTAATTTACGGTCATTGGTGCACATCCTTGATTATCACCAGAGATTGTAAAGGATGGGATTGGTGCAAGAGAGATCGTAATGTCAGTAGAAGTTGAATTGCTACCGCATTCATTTTCTGCGGTTAGCACAACGGTGAATGTTCCATCCTCTGTATAAGTATGTGTAGGTTCCTCTTCAGTGCTAGATGATCCATCACCGAATGTCCAAATATATGATTCTCCAAATAGACTAAAGTTAGTAAAATCAACTTCGTTTCCATTTATATCATAACTAAAGTCACTTTCTGGCTGTCCTATCACTGTAATGAATTCTAATACCTGTAGAATATCTTCCCCAGTTTCGTTGATTACGGTTAATGTTACATCCCAGCTGCCAGCATCTTCGAAAGTTACACTAGGGTTTTCTTCTTCTGAAGTGGATGGCGATCCACCTTCGAAAGTCCAAACAAAATCATCTGTATTATTAGAGGCATTAGAGGTAAACTGTACTGTCAATGGCGCACAACCTTCATCCACATCAGCAATAAAATCAGCAACTGGAGGATTAGCTACAACTATAATTTCTTGTTTTGACACATCACCACAGATACTAGTTGCAGTAAGGTTAACAGTATATACTCCATCATCAAGGTAATCATGAACTGGATCACTTTCTATTGAGAATTGTCCATCCCCAAAGTCCCAAAAGTATGAATCTGCAAATAGGGTGAAATTAAAAAAGCTAACAATAGTTCCATCAATAGCATTACCATAACTTACAATTGGACTTGGATTTATAGTAAAAATATCATTTTGAGTAAGAAAGTCAGTGCCGTTAGCATTTGTAACTGTAAGTGTAGCACTGAATGTGCCCCCATCAGGATACTGAACAGAAGGATTTTCCAATGTACTTGTAGATGGGATACCTCCAGGAAAGCTCCAGTCGTAATCAAGATTAGACCCAGTACTATTGTCCGTAAATATCACCTCACCAACTGTACAATCCTCTAACACATTAAAAACAAAACCTGCCGTTGGAGCAGCTCCTGAGCCAGAACAGTCATCTAAACATGTTCTAGTAGCAACGTGATTATTTATAGAATTGATCGATTGAGCTGACCATGTCGTACTTGAACTTACAGAAGGTGCCATAATATCTCCAGAACTACTATCATGAAGAGATCCGAAATTATGCCCTAATTCGTGAGCAACCATAACTCTCTTTGTTTCTGGATTATTAGTGAAATTTTCTAATAGGTTGTATCTACTATTATTACATATTACACCAACATAAGCCACTCCAATAACTCCACTTCCATCATCATTGAATATGTTCTTGTCTGTCCATAAAGATGCTACATCATAAACAAAACCACCAAATCCTCCTCCATTACCCCACGATCTAAAAGATGGCAAAAGGATATCTGTATCAGCACTCGAGCTCCACGGGTCTCCTCCAGAACTAGTAACTGTAAATTGAGTTACTATTACATATTGCAATTCATCGGCAAATTCATCATCATAATTAGTTTGCACATTATTCATTACTCCAATTGCATGATCTTCAACTGCAAAAGCACTGCCAAATTCCTCAAACATCGCAAAATCATTAGCAATCGCAATTTCAACATCAAAACATTCATCTATTCTTGAGTCGCTGTCTTTTTTATCATTTCCATACAATTCATCACTTTTATTATGCATTTCTGTTGTCCCACATTTATGTGGAGCAGTAGGTCTCAAATCTTTAGCATTATAGATTACATATTTATCAGATCCTCTCTGTTCTTTATCATAATAGGAGAGTGGTTCGATATAATTGTATCCACTTTTATCTTTGATGAATCCATATATGAAACCTTCATTGAATGTTAGACTTACTGTTGTGCTTAGATCGCCAACGACATGTCCCTTGGTTGGCAGCGCTTTTGTTATTCCATTATTAATGGTAGCTCCAGAAGTACCAAGCTGGCTCATATAATTATAACTTATAATCTTAGAGTCATGTAATTCTACTAACCAAGAACCATTTCCTTTTTTAGGTATCTCAACTATAAAAAAATCACCTTGTCTTGCTACTGTATGTATAGATTTCGAATCAATAGATTTTATATCATACTCAAAAAACATCTCATCCAAACTAGCACTGGATTTAGATTGTGATAGTCCCTGGTTGAATGTAAATGCTATCAATAAAATGACACTAAATACTTTTGTTAATTTCTGAAACATACTAAAAATTAAAATTTTGAATAAAAAAAATCATACTTACCCCCTACAAAAGAGCATGATTATAAATATATTTATCATGATTTATGTGTAGAATATACTCAAATAATAGCATCAAACTTAGTTTAATAGCTTAATTCGAAACTCAGGGATTTAACTTAAAAAAGAGTGAATATTGATGTTCCTCGACTAAAAAACAACAATAGCGTGAAAATAGGATATGAAATCGAATCCAAAGCAATGTACGTGATATAAGTTTTGCAAAAACTTATATAAACGCAAATTAATTGCACTTATAGCTCCGATTAGGACAAATATTTGTCACTTTTGAGCAAATATTTTCCATATAGACATAAGACAAATTATTACCTCCTAAACAGTTAAGAATTTACTATTTGTATGAATAACAGCATCATAAAAATAAAAATGTCGTTCTATAGGAATATTATTATAATAGTAAGCATTGGATAATCGTGTAAAACTGCTAAGTTTATGTTCCAATGCAAATTTGTGAAATAAAAAGATAACCAGATGAAAAGGATATTAATCCCATTTTTAATTTTAGTATTTATGTTTTCTTTAGTTGATGATGCCTCCGCACAAAGAAGAGGTAAAAAGAAAAGGCGAAAGAAAGAAAATACCGAAGAAACAGACGAAAGGCGAAATTCTAGAGATGAAGATGATGAAGACTATGGACCATCGGGTATCAAAGAAAAATTGAATACTGAGATTAAACTTGGCAATTTGAATTTCTTCTCTAATGTATTTAACTTATCAATGAAATCGAATGTTGGGTACAAACTAAACAAAACATTTTCCGCTGGTTTGGGTGCAAAATTTGACTACTACTACATAAGCAGCCCGGGACCAGGAGATATAAGTGACCTTAGCTATGGAGGCCTCGTTTACTCTAGAGCTAAAATCACACAACAGCTATATGCTCAAGTAGAATACAATGCTTTTCGCGCACTCCCTAGAACTACTCTAAGCCCTAAAAAAACATTTTTATACCCAAGTGTTGGATTAGGATATATGTATGAAGGCTTCAATTGGAGCTCAGGAATAGAGGTACTTGTCCCACTGAGCGATGAAGTAAGAGATGAATTTAATATCGTAGAGTATTGGATTTCATTTAGTCACAACTTCTAATTTCTATAAGTAAATGGTGTATTTAGATTAGTTTAATATTTAACACCTAGTCCTAGCATACATAAATTATAGTAACACACTAGAAAAAAATATATTACTTATATATAATTTCGTCGGTTTCTACTATAGCCAATTAGTATAAGCTTGCAAAGTTGGAAATGATTTTTTTCATTCACTTAATAAGCTTGAACTATGGAATCTATACGATATGAGATAGAATCAGATCAGTTATTTTCTCAAAGTAAAATATGGCAACTCAATCGAAATTTCTATCAAAAAAAAGGCCCTAGTGCATTTAGTGAAGAAATCGTACCTCACAATCTGACAAGCAGCTCTTCTGTCGGTAAAACTTATGCAGAACTTATATTCGGATTTCTTAAAGACCTATCTTCAAAAGGAAAAACAGTTGATCCTGTTTACATTCTAGAACTTGGCGCTGGACATGGCCGATTAGCGTATCACATCCTTGTCCACCTTGAGAGGCTTATACTAAGAACAAACATTGACCTGCCTCCGTATTGCTATATATTAAGTGACATTGCAGAAGATAATCTTTCTTTTTTTCAATGTCATCCGCAATTTAAGCCATACTATGAAAAAGGAGTTTTAGATCTATCTTATTTTGATGCTATTGAGGGTCAAGATTTATATCTAAGATACTCCAAAAGGCATATAAAACCACAAGAACTAAATCAGCCAATTGTCGCTATTGCTAATTATTTTTTTGACTCGATTCCTAATGAACTGTTTTTAGTAAGAAACAATGAGGTTTCTACTTGTTCTATATCATTATCGTCGACTGACAATCCTAAAAAAC
Organism: Halioglobus sp.; assembly: GCA_047628935.1. GTDB lineage: Bacteria > Bacteroidota > Bacteroidia > Chitinophagales > Saprospiraceae > CAJXUU01. The sequence continues at coordinate 46,485 of JBLHWH010000007.1, forward strand.
CGGATTCAGAAACGTTAATAAAAAACATAGAAATTAAATATAAAAATGCCATAGTACCTGTCCCCGAATATGACAACCCACTAATCAATCAAGTACTTTCGGAATATAAGGATCAGATAAAGCAAAGCTATTTGTTTTTTCCAGTAATGTCCATGTGGTGTATCGACAATGTAAAAAATCTATCTAAAGAAGGGCTATTTCTATTATCACTTGACAAAGGATATCATCAGATTCATGATCTAGAAAACAAACCATTGCCTGATGTGGTAACTCATGGCAGTTTTTCCATCTGGGTTAATTTTCATGCGCTTGGATCATTCTGTGAAAAGCAGGGAGGTAAAAGTATATTTCCATCATATTCGACTTTCAATTTAGAATTGGGTGCTTTTATGTTTTTAGAGAAAAGCAGCTCATTTACCGAAACGATTGGTGCGTATGAAACTTTTGTAAATGATTTTGGCCCAGATGACTTTGATACTATAAAACATCTCTCTTATGGCAATATTTCGAAATTGACCGTAAAGGAATTAATCGCACATTATCGATTAAGTGCTTATGACTCTACCTATTTCATTAAGATGCTTCCAAGGCTCAAACAAGCATCAAATACCATAACTTACAATGAACGAACTAGGATATCAGAGACCATTCAAAATGTATGGAGTATGTACTTCTACATTGGTGAAATATTTGATATTGCCTATGCTATGGGTGGTTTATTATACGATTTGGGTTATTACAATGAAGCATTGACTTATTTTGACCATTCGATTAGTCTGCACGGTAACAAACCTGACACATACTACAATACGGCCCTTAGCTACTATCAACTAAGACAGGATAAGATGTTTTTCAAAACAATAGAGGAAGGAAAAAAAGCGTTTCCAGAATATAATCTTTTACGAGATTTAGAAAAGTTAGATGTTAGTTGATATGATTACCGCAGATTATTAGGGGACTAGCAAAAGAGAAATTTATCAGAATTTCTAAAATTCTTGAAATAAATTCAACTCCAAAGCCTCCAAAGAATTACAATTTAAAAGAACTTTATATATTTACGCCACTTTTGAATATTGGAGAACGTTTTCATACTTCAATTTCAACTTTATCAATAAATAAAGAGATATGAATCTTAAAGATATATTAGCTATTAGTGGATTGCCTGGACTTTACAAAATGATGGACTCAAGAGGCAATGGACTCTTAGTTCAAGGCATAGATGGCGGCAAAACGAAATTCTACTCAATGAGAAAACATCAGTTTACTCCTATGGAAACTGTAGCTATATATACAATGAGTGATACGATAGAGTTGAGTGAGATAATGCAAAGAATGTTGGATCAGGTTACTGAGAATCCACCAGTGGCTGTCAAAGAAAGTAAAGAAAAAATCGAAGATTATTTCTCTAGTATTGTTCCTGATTATGACGAAGATCGTGTTTATATCAGTGACATGAAAAAAGTAATTAAATGGTTCAATATCCTAAACGAAAAAGGATACTTGACAATGGAGCCAGATGATGAGGAAGAGTAATATTCCTTAAGCTTCCGACAAGACATTGATTATCATTTCAAATATAATGTCTAATTCCTATTATATTTTGTTTTGTTTGGCAAATAAGCAATTCGTTTCTATATTACTTACATGCTTAAAAATCTAAACACCAAAGATACTATTTCTCATGCTTCTAAATGTATAGAAGTAATGATGTCTTCCTATAGCTTTTTCATGAAAAATAAGCTATGGAGGGGGTTTTTCAAACACAAATGGATCGCTTTGGCTACAATTGGTATTTCAATACTGTTTAGCTATTGGATGATCAGTGACGTAGCATCTTTCCTTTACTCTTCAGTAGACATCCCCATCAATGATGTAGGTATCATCGCAGATCAAATGAGTAATGAGTCCAAAAAAGAACACGCTCAAACTGCAATTTCTGGGGGTTCAAAATACCTTTTACTCATCATTTTGGAGATTGTAATTTTCTACTTTTCAGTAAAAACAATCGAGATACTAACGGGCAAAGAACAACCAACCCAAATGTCTAGCTTTTGGAAAGCTGAGATTCGAATGATCAAGGTTCTAATCAGAGGATTTGTACAAGCTTTAGTCTTTCAGATTCTTCTTTCTATTTTGTTTGGTATTTTTGGAGTACCTGGCGGAATAAAAAGATTTGTCATGTTTTTTGTCTACGCATTCTTTGTAGGTCATGCTTTTTTTGACAATTACAACGAGCTATACAAGCTATCTATTAAGAAGAGCGAAATTATTACCCAACATCACTTTGGCGCTACTCTTGTGCTAGGTACCGTGTCAAGTGTGTTGTTGTTGATTCCGATAATTGGACCAATAGTAACTCCTATCTTTGCCGCTCTTACCGCGAATATTTATGGCTATAGATATAAATTAAACGAGGTAGTAGATTGATGGTCAAAAAAAACTGGGAATCTTAATAAGCAAAATTTCCAGCTTCCTGGAATTACGAACTTACTCTTTTTGATTCGTCTTCTATTCCTGTCTTTCTTTTTCTTGATTTTACATTTCTGTTGCCGAAGTTGTAGCTTACACTAACTGCAACTCTCCTACTATCCCAATTTCCCATACCTTCGCCAATCAGACCATCGAAATTAGACACTCCATCCCAACCTGACTGAAAGAAAATATCATTTACACTTAATCTAACATTCATCAAGTCATTGAAGAATTTCTTTTGAAGGCCAAGGTTCAGACTCCATGTTTCGTTGTATTTGAAAACTCCACCCCATACTCCTGGTCCAGAAAAATATCCAGAAATTTCCCCTGTGAATCCTTTTGGTAGCGTAAACGTATGTTGTTGAAAAATAGAATACGTAAATGCTTGAATATCCACAATAGCTCCATCTCCATAGTCAGCTTGATTATTTAAGTACCCTCCGCTGACATTTACAAATGCATTCCACCATGGTTTCACTGTAAATGGAAGTGCAGCATTGAATCCATAAATAGTCTGTTCTGCAAGATTTGCCCACGTTATAAAACCAGCTCTTGGATCTTCATCATCAGGTGCAATTAATCTTGTGATCTGATTGGTCGTATTACTATAGCTCAATTTAAAATTGTATCGATAATTTAGCGTGTATCCTAGTTCCAGATTATTTACTATTTCAGGAATAAGAGATTCATTTCCTTTCATGAATGATAATTCACTTAACTGCACAGTGAATGGATTTAATACATTGTAATCTGGTCTATTGATTCTTCGTCCATAATTAAGAGACCATGTTTTGTTGGGCGCTTGTTGAAACGTCAAACCACCTGATGGGAAATAATTCGTATAATTAAGTTCAACTGGATCCTCTTGTAGCTCCTCCTTGAAAGCTCTCAAGTCTCCAACAGCATCTGTCGACTCTACTCTTAGCCCAGCTGACATACCCCATTTTTTATTTATTGATCTCTGAAAATTAGCATATCCAGCGTATACATTTTCATCATAAAAAAACTCATTTGACCTTGTATTATTTCTTTCTCTCTCACCACCCAAGATATCGTAAAATAAGAATGAATTATCCGTAGCTACCTTACTTACCTTTGATCCTAATCCTATCTTACCACCGAATACGTCCGTTTCATAATCTATCTTTCCAGTATATATATCAATGTTTATAGGTGTATCATATTCTGTAAGCACTTCTGTCAGAAGCGTAGTTTCATCTACCAAATAATATCTGTTGGGTTGGACATAAGTATAATCATTTCTATATCGCCCATAATCCAAATCAATATTCAATGAATGTTTTTTATTGTCAAATGCATAGTTTACATTGTAAGTACTTTGGTTTCTTGTCTGATCAGATACATTTTCAGCTATGAGCACACTATCAATATTGGAAACATTCTCTAGCTCTGATATTTTAATCCTATTTTCAGATACATTTTCACTTGTCTGATTTTGTCCTGAGACTAAAAACCCAATGGTTGAGTTTTTACCTATAAAAAAATCAGTTCCCCATCGATAATTTATTCCATTTGAAGCATTTTCAGAGTTATTAATTTCATCAAGTAATAGTCCATTCTGATTATTTCTGAATGTCATTTCGTTGTAACTTGATCCACCATTATACCCTAAAGTACCGAAGGAATTCAGCAATTTATTCCTATAGTTTCCTACCGAACTGATATTACCCTTTCCTAATCTACCCTGACTAAGAGAGCCACTGATAGATCCATTTACACCATGACTCTTATCTCTTTTCAATCTTATGTCGATGATTCCTGCGTTCCCTTGAGCTTCATATTTTGCTCCGGGGTTAGTAATGATATCCATACGATCTATTTGCTCTGCAGGCAGATTACTTAAGTAAGCTGTAAGATCATCACCTGTCAATGGGAGTCGTTTTCCATCTATATAAATAAGCACTCCTGATCTGCTTAGAACAGTAACATTGTTATTGTTATCAACTAAAACACCTGGTGCTTTTCTCAATAAGCCAAGGGCGTCATCCCCTGCACTATTTATAGTTCCCTCTACATTGAATACCATTCTATCAGGTTTCACTTCTATAAGTGCGCGCCTTGCCTTCACTACAGCTGTTTCTAATTCTACAGCATTGATCTCCATTAAAATATCAGATAAAACAATATCATCGCCTTGTATATTTATAGGCTCAGATTTAAAATTTGTGTATCCAATAAAACTCGCTTCGATATAATAAGACCCATTCTCTAAATTTCTAAAAGTGAATTGCCCAGTTTCATCAGATGATTCTACTTTTACCATTTTTGCATCTGGACCAGAATATAAAACCACATTCGCAAACATTACTGGTACTCCATCGGTATCCAACAATTTACTCGACATACTATGCTGAGCACTTATAGAAATCGCAGAAAATGAAAAGAGAATAAGGAGAAGTAAATTTTTCATATGTATATTATAGATTGATAGATAGATAAGACACAAATATTGTATTTCGTATTCAATAATGACTTAACTATTAGATGAAAGACGCATTTTAGTCTATACGATTACAAATAATGAGTACTTAAAAAATGAAACCATAAAATTGTAATTCAGTTCAGTCAAAAAAACATTAGTTTTGCTATATGAAAGTTTGTATTGCTGAAAAACCATCCGTAGCTAGAGAGATCGCTTCCGTTATTGGAGCAAAAGCTAGAAAGGATGGCTATTTCGAAGGCAATGGATATGCCGTTACTTGGACATTTGGCCATTTTTGCTCGCTATATGCACCAGATGAATATAAGCCAAGCTGGAAGAGATGGGATCTCAACTCTCTCCCTATGCTCCCTGAAAAATTTGAAACTAAACTGATAAATAACGCTGGAGTTAAAAAACAATTCAAAGTAATAAAGGAGCTTTTCAAAAAAGCTTCTGTAGTTATAAACTGTGGGGATGCAGGAATAGAAGGAGAACTCATACAGAGATGGGTGATAAACCAAGCAAAATATACAGGCCCGATTCAGAGACTATGGATATCATCACTTACAAATGAGGCTATCAGAGAAGGGTTTGGGAAATTGAAACCTGGAAGTGATTTTGATAAATTGTACTATGCTGGTAGTGCTAGAGCAATCGGTGATTGGTTATTGGGGATGAATGCAACTCGTCTGTACACTTTGAAATACGGTGGATATAAACAAGTACTATCTATAGGTCGAGTGCAGACTCCTACCCTAGCGATGATCGTAGAGAGACATCATGAAATCAATAATTTCGTATCCAAACCTTTTTGGGAATTGCAGACCACATATAGAGACACTGCATTCAACAGAATCAAAGGGCGATTCGAGAAAGTAGAAGACGGTCATGTAGTATTGAATAAAATCAAGGATGAAGAATTCAATATTATATCTGCAGATAGAAAGGAGGGAAGAGAGTATTCTCCAAGACTGTTTGATCTTACCAGTTTGCAAGTATTTTGTAACAAACGATACAGCTATAGTGCTGACCAAACTCTGAAATTAGTCCAAAAGCTATATGAGATGAAGGTTGTCACTTACCCAAGAGTGGACACTAGCTATCTACCAACGGATCTGCATCCAAAGATCAAAGGTATTCTGCAAGGCATGAAGTCTTACAGCCAATATACACAGACAGTGTTGTCCGCACCGATAAAGAAAACAAAAAGAGTCTTTGATGATAAAAAGATAACAGATCACCATGCCATTATACCAACAGGTAAAGAATCGCATCTTGATGGAGGATTGGCAAATGTGTATGATGTGATCGCAAAAAGATTCATTGCTAATTTCTATCCAGAATGTAAAGTTGCCAATACTACTGTGGTCGGAAAAGCTGCGGATGAGAAATTCAAAGCAACTGGCAAAGAAATATTGGAACCTGGATGGAGAGTCCTATTTCCTAAATCAAAGAAGAAAGATCCCGACAGTAAAGAGAAAGAAGAAGATAAAATACTGCCTTCATTTACCGTAGGGGAATCAGGTCCTCACGAACCTAAACTAGTAGAAAAGAAAACTCAACCTCCTAAGTACTTTACTGAAGCGACATTACTTAGAGGGATGGAAACCGCCGGTAAAGCTGTAGATGATGAAGAATTAAGAGAATTGATGAAAGCAAACGGAATAGGTAGACCTTCCACACGTGCAGCCATTATTGAAACTTTATTCAAAAGAAAGTATGTAAAGCGAAGCAAAAAAATGCTACTTCCTACTGATATTGGTGTACAATTAATAGATACGATTAATAACAAAATGCTCAAGTCCGTCGAACTAACAGGCCAATGGGAAAAACAACTAAAGGATATAGAAGCTGGCACTTATAACCCCAAAGCATTCATACAGAACATGAAGAAAATGGTGGACGACCTCGTGACTGAAGTACGGATGGAAAAACACCGAACGTTCGTCTCTACTGATACAAAATCTAAATACTCAACTAAAGGCGACAACACTAAATCAAGCAAAAGTCCGACGACAAAATCAAGTTCATCTTCATCAACAAAAGCACCAATAACCCAATCAAAATGCCCTAAATGCAAATCAGGAAATCTGATAAAAGGGAAATCTGCCTTTGGATGTTCACAATGGAAATCAGGATGTAAATTCGTATTACCTTTTCAAATTTTTGGTAAGAAAATATCCGAAAATCAGCTGAGAAGATTGATCGTAAAAGGATGCACTACTAACCTAAAAGGATTTACGCTTAATGGTGCCAAGGTAGATGGATTGATCAGGTTTGATGATAATTTTTCGCTAATTCTAGAGCCTAAAAAGGGAACTGCACCTAGTCCTCAGAAAAATAAGACTGATAATCCACCACTTTGCCCCAAATGTAAAAAAGGCTCTATCATAAAAGGGAAGACAGCCTATGGATGCAGTGCATGGAAGTCAGGCTGTGAATTTAAGTTCTCTTTTGATAAAATTAAAGAAGTAGCAGCGGGGAAAGCATTGACCAAGGAGTTGGTGATGAAGATTATTAGTCAATAAAAAATCCTGACAAAACCTACGTCCAGTCAGGATTCCTTAGTTTTTTGAAAACCCTATTTACGAAAGAACCTTATTCTTTAGGGTAATTGCTCTACTAGGTGCACGAAATTTGTTCTAGTTTCAGTATTTTGCGGATAGAATAATACTTGCTCTAATACCAAATTTCTATCATCATCTGGCGCGGTGAATTTCGCTTGACCATTCATATCAAAATCACTCTGTAGATATCCTACAGAACCACTATAATTTACTTTATAATTCGGGTTAAGATTCATATCAAAACCTGCAACTTCAGATTGTAAAATATTTACATCGCTATTGTTAGCTATATAACAGATAACGCCATCTGCATCAAAATCTCCTCCCCAAAGTGCCATTAATTCAGTAGCATTCACAAATAAATTTTTCTGAGCTAGCCCTGAATAATTAAATTGATTATTCGTATTTCCGAAATCAAAAACTGGTGTATCCACAGAAGAAAAATCAATAAGGATCGCCATATCATCGGAGGATACAGGATACTTTGTCATAACTCCAAGGTGACTTCTATGCCTCACCACTACAAAGAAATAATCAGGATTCACATTATTGAAAAACAATGGACTTGTACCATCCAACTCTACAATATCGCCATCTCTTTGTATCAGACCAGCTCTAGTGGCTACAATACTAGTATAATCATTTTTATCCCTCAACTCTACAAATATCCAATCTACAATAGCATCTTCTCCAGTAACAGCAAATACTGAAAATGGTGTTGGTATCGTTTGATACTGAGCTAAAGTACCACATCCTACATGTGCATACTTAGATGTTACATCTACTGTAGTAAAATTATTGACGATGTATGGAGTCTGATAAATATCCTGATCAGGAATCACTCTTTGATTGTTGAACGGATTAGATCTTAGATCATCCCTCATAAGCGGACGACCATTAGTCTCTCCTACCTCATAACTATTACGAATTGCGCCATCAAGATAAGCTCTAGCATTCAGTTCTATACCTTGACTATATAAGGCTGAAGATACAAAGAGTACAAAAAGAAACACCGAAATCCTAAAGGCGAAAGTGGATAATTTCATGAGAATAAGTTTATGATTATGTATAATAAATTTGTTTCGTTTTTTCAACGGTTCGACATGCTCGTCATTCAACTGACATGCTACATAATCATTCTCATGAAATCTTAGGCTCAAAAGCCAGATTAATGGTTGGTCACATTAATTAAAACAAATATATAAAATAGTTTGAACCTATGCTACTTATACATGTAATAATATTATAATAGATAAAAGAAAGATACTATAGGTGCATTTAAAAATGATGCTTTGCTAATAATATATTCAAGCATTTTAATTGTTTTTTTTTTACAGAATCGCAGAATCGTCAATTCGCGAAACTGCCTTATGATGCTGACTTTATCATATCTCCATTCATATTTTTATTTAAATATATCAATTTCCAATATGCTACATTTTGAATCCGCCCGGTATTATTGATGGAGAAGACTGGGGAGACTTGAGAGACTTGAGAGACTTGAGGGACTTGAGAGACTTGTTTTATATTTATTGTAAAAATTATCGATATAGCCACTTACAACTCATTTGAAGAATTGGACTGTTACAAAAAATGTCGACTGGTTAGGAATTGGATTCATTCATTTCTAAAAAGAACAGAAAATAAAAGATAGGGGTATCATCCAAAACATAACTATGACTGATAGATTCACAACACACAATATCGCTGAAGGGTTTGATAGATATCACCATAAATAAAATATGCAAACATCGGGAATTTCACGAGGTCCACCCCATAAAATCCTCGATGATTGCAATATTATAAAGGATACCGGACGGGCGACGAGCGCAAATTTAGAACAGGGCAGCATATTAACTTACCAAACACTAAAATCTATAAACGGCTATATAAAGTATATCGAAAGCCAAACCAAATGAAAATCAAAAAATTACAACCCAATCAGAAATCTCTAAAATCAGAAATCTTTCAATCAAGAATCTAGTTGAAACTTCTAAATCAACAATCTATCCAGTCAGGAATCTATACAATCAGCAATCTCTAAAATCTCTACTACGCTTGTGCTGTTGGTGTGAAATTTATTGGAGGGAAAGAATTATTATTCTGTTCCGGCTCACTTATCGGTCCATGTTGAGCTTCATATTTCTTTATATTATCTACTAGTGCTTTAAGTAATCTCTTAGCATGTTGAGGTGTAAGGATAATTCTTGATTTCACCTTTGCTTTGGGGACATTCGGAAGTATTTTTACAAAATCAACTACAAACTCAGATTGTGAATGTGCAATTATCGCCAGGTTAGAATAAATACCTTCCGAAACCTCTTCTGACAATTCGATATTCATCTGATTGCCTTGTTTCTTTTTATTTTCTTCAGCCATTATATTTATTTTCAATTTAAAAATTATAAAATACCACCTTAAAACAAGCTACCTGTTTCGGTTGGTGGCACGATTCCTATATGTTTATATGCCTTTGCAGTAGCTTCCCTCCCACGCGGAGTTCGCTGTATATAACCTTCCATGATAAGGAACGGTTCATGTACTTCTTCGATAGTTCCAGATTCTTCGCCTACTGCAGTTGCAATAGTACTAATTCCAACTGGACCACCTTTGAATTTTGTTATGATGGTATTCAATATCTTATTATCCATTTCATCCAATCCACCATCATCCACATTTAATGCTTCAAGGCCGTATCTAGCTATCCTTTTATCTATAGAGCCATTTCCTTTGATTTGTGCAAAATCTCTGATTCTTCTGAGTAGTGCATTGGCAATTCTTGGTGTACCTCTACTTCTTCTTGCTATTTCATTCGCGCCCTCAGCATCGATTGGCACTTCTAATATCTCTGCACTTCGGAATATGATATTCTCCAGTGTTTTCACATCATAATAGTCAAGTAAACAAGTAATTCCGAACCTTGCACGCATCGGTGCGGTCAACAACCCCATACGAGTAGTAGCACCTACTAAAGTAAATGGATTCAGCGTCAATTGAATACTCCTAGCATTCGGGCCACTATCGATCATGATGTCGATTCGGTAATCTTCCATGGCGCTATAGAGATATTCTTCTACTACATTATTTAATCTATGAATCTCATCAATAAACAGAACATCACCTTCATCAAGATTCGTCAATAAGCCCGCTAGATCACCTGGTTTCTCTAAGACGGGCCCAGATGTCATCTTGATATCCGATTCCATTTCAGTAGCTACGATATATGATAAAGTTGTCTTACCCAATCCTGGAGGACCATGTAACAAAACATGATCAAGTGCCTCTTCCCGCTGCTTTGCCGCTTGGATAAATACTTTTAGATTTTCTACAATCTTAGGCTGCCCACTAAAATCACCTAATGATTTGGGGCGCAATGCCTTATCTACTTGCTTATCATCGCTAGTAAATTGAGATTCTGATGGATCGAGATTTGGATTCAAATTATTATTACGTATTATGGAAAATGTAAATATATGGTTTTTTCAATTAGCTAACTCCGATTCATTCTTTTCAATTAAATTTGAACCATTAAAAACACATTACTCCTAATTAAATGGAAGTTACCCACGTAGGAATAGGCTTTATATTGGCTTTTATAGGATTCATCACGCCTGCTATGTTGAATATGACAACGGTCCGCACCTCAATTGAGCAAGGTAAAAGCCAAGGAGTCTTATTTGGAGCGGGAGCTGCTACCATAAATGCTATCCATGGACTACTAGCATTTACTTTCCTTAGACACTTAGATGCGAATCCTGACATTATACTGTGGCTCAAACGCATAAGCGTGGTCATCCTATTTACTTTGGCTTTCTTTTTCTATAAAAAATCAAAAAAAGTAATTGCTGCAAAAGATAAAAAAGGTAACATGCCTGCATATTTCGAAGGGCTCATTATGTCATCTATTAATATGCTAGGACTTCCATATTACTTCACAGTCGCATTGTTACTTGAGTCACAAGCATATATCTCAGCTACCGCTCCTTATATGTATTATATGGCAGTTGGTGTTTTCTTAGGCGGTACAGCGATGTTGGCTATATATTCTGTTGCCGCTGAGACGATAGCCAGAAAGTCAGAATATGTCACTAAGAATATTAACCTTATACTTTCGGGAGTATTTGTGATTTTGGCTTTAATAGTATTGGTAATCTTGTTTGTGGGCTAGTTATAAATTAATAATTTACCTAGACTTAACAAACCTTGCTATCGTAGATCGCTTTCCATTTATAGAAACTGACAAGAAGTAAATACCATTAGACAATGAAGACACATCAATTTGCGAATTATATGAGGTAGATTTTTTCAAACATCTACCAGCTACATCCATAATTCTATATTCAAAATCCTCTTCAAAAGAAAGATTAATCAGTTCTGATGCTGGATTGGGGTAGACATACCAGTCTTCAACTTCAAGTTCAGCAGTATTTGTGAGTAAATCTTGTTTCCATTGATTATCCTCACAACTTTCATCTAGTAAGTCTGAATAAACAGATAAGTGAATGTATGAAGTAAAATTTGACTCTGAACTAGACATACTACCTGTATGTTCTTTACTTTGGCCAGGCTCTAATACTGCGTCAGAATCAAAACTAATGACCATTGGCCTTCCCTTATTCCTATTCGACACTACACTATACCCATCAATAGAATTTATTCCGCTATTTAATATGAGCATCTCCCAACTATAGATAAGGTTAGTACTAGTAACTTCATTTCCGCTATTCAAGGTAATTGTATCATATACTATAGAATCAAGATTCACATCAAAAAAATCTACAGTAAGATTATTTAACACAATCTCAGTACCAAAACCATCAATATCCATTTTTACAAAATTGTTACTTCCCCAACAATCATTTTCACCCCAAACATTAAACCTACTATCTTGAATAAGAAGATCACTATAGGTATGCTCTAATAAACTTTCATGCACATAAACCTTAGCTCCACTGCTATCAAACGCAGATATATAAGATAAACCATCCTCATGCGAAAGCACATAATTGATTTCATTTTCATAATAACTTGAAACCCGTTCACCTTCAGCAGGAGGTAATTCTATTATATACAATGGAGAAAGTAATTCATCTCTCATGAATATGTCACTTTCAGTTAAGACTTCGATAATACCTTCTTCTTTATGATAATTTACATCTATTATATCATCTGCAGAATAGCTATTAATGACTTCCAAGTTTTTAATTAGTTGGACTTTTTTACGCCCCACTAAGATCAAAGTATTGTCTTTTTGATAGATTATGTTTGTATATCCAGAACCACTCAATGTTCTAATGTCTGTTATTTCACCTTCACGATCAATTATGGCCAGATAATAATCTCCTGCATCTTCAAGAAGCCCATAAATAGTATCTATAGATTGATATGCCATTGCTTTAATCTCATAATCGAAATCGAAATCAAAATCTAAGTAGTAAGGGATAGTTTTTGAATATAAAGAATCACCACTATAAACATTAATATGATATCCCGTTCCCCAGTAATCATCACCGAGTAGCGTGTGGCCTAAATACACCCATCCTTCTTCTGTTTCTGTTAAGTGTCCGTAAACTGTAGAATGCTGAGCCCCATCAATAAGTACCGTGCTATTATCTTCCTTTACTTCAAATATAGATTTCGTTGTACAATAAATTGTTGATGTGTCTGTAAGTAAAATATCTTGTATCCGAAAGTTTCCGACTTCAACATTAGGAGTAAAAATAGACTGTGCATTTATAAACAAAGGCAACATCAATAGGATGATAACTGATTGTTTCATAGTAATTAGCTTTGGTTTCATATCTAATGTACGACAATGAATCATTTGATTGTCACATTTTCTAGTATAAAATTCCTTTAATCAAAAAACTTCTTGTGGGATGGGTCCCTATATTTCATAAGGTACTGTTAGTTTAATTTACAATTCGCCAATTTCGCTCAATCAATATACTTCCCAAGAAAACAACTCTACATCCGTGTTCCGGTTATTGACCATACGAAGCTAAAGCAGCGAATTCATATCAAATAATAGATAAACCTCTACGAATAATAGAATGCCACCTCATCTCCTGAGAAACACCTTCATATTTGTATCATAACAATTAAGAAATTATGAAAGCAATGATAGAAGATCTCAATAGAAAAACCGACAATCGATTTGTATACGCTATAGGGATATTTTGCCTTTTGAGCATTTGTTTCTCTCAATTTCCAGAAGCAAAGAAGAAATCTAAAGTTATAAAAGAGGAAATCATCTTGGCTTCTAATTTAACAAATACTAATGGTATTGCTCAATTACCCAATATCAAATAAAAAACATGGATCTGTCATGTGACGGATCAACTACACATACATTATTTCAAATTATAAAACCCAGAATTATGACTTACCAAGTAAAAATGCAAGGACAAAAGACAGTAGCAAAAATCATCAAGAAAGCTATCGCAGGATTTTTAATGCTGATATTCTACACACAGGTGTGGGGAACAGGACTACCCCTATTTTCAGAAGGAGCCCAATTGTTCGTAATGGCTAACTCTGGACTTACACTAAGAGCTCAACCAAATTCACAATCAGAGTCACTTGGAGTAGTAGGCTTTGGTTTCAGTGTACTCGTACTTACTCAACCGGATAGTATAGACATCTACGAAAAAATAGAATGGGTAGAAGGCAACTGGGTATATGTTGAACATGAGGGAGTGACTGGATACATGTTTGATGGTTACCTCTCTGACCTACCGCTACCTACATATGACTTCGAAAAATGTCAATTAGATATGGATTTAATCTATCCTTTAGAATCATGGACTGAAGTGAATCTGGGACTAGAGCATACAGACACACTAAATGCTGGAACTTTAAGAAAGTTGACTTCATTCTTCGAAGCTGGTGATAAAATGATCCAAACTCATAAAAATGATGAATATAAAGTTGAACTCTATCTTAAGGATATAAGAGTAATGGATGCATATCACTTATTGCTGAGTATGCTCGATGGCAAAGAGGCAATCAGTACATTTAAAGACATGTCAACATTCATCGAAGATAATAATGATGAACTTTATAAAATCATGGTAGATATTGACAATCCTATTTGGATTAGAAAACTAAAAAACGGAGATGTGAAGATCACAGTTAAGACTTTGAATTATTTGTGTGGACTGTAGGGTTCTGTTTCTTGCAGAAGCCGGATTATAGAGGTTCCTTTTGTCCGTTTTCTGCGAAAGCCGGCCAATACAGTTTGTCCTAACGTTTTTCGTTTCTTGTAGAAACCGAAAAATAGCCCGCCAATACAGTTTGTCCTAACGTTTTTCGTTTCTTGTAGAAACCGAAAAATAGCCCGCCAATACAGTTTGTCCTAACGTTTTTCGTTTCTTGTAGAAACCGAAAAATAGCCCGCCAATACAGTTTATCCTAACGTTTTTCGTTTCTTGTAGAAACCGAAAAATAGCCCGCCAATACAGTTTATCCTAA
>JBLHWH010000008.1:0-60776 GCA_047628935.1 Halioglobus sp.
ATTGGCTTGATACGCGATGCAGTAGAGTTAGATGACGGAGATATCTACGGCATTGGAGAAATGAAATATGATGGACAAAATGAAGTATTCATCTTTAAGGTAGACTCTTACGGATGCTTGGATGCTGAAGACTGTGACTTCGTACAATTGATCACTGCTGCGGAGGAGGTAGAGATCAGAAACGATATCAAAATCTATCCTAATCCTGTATCTGATATACTGAAGATAGACATTGATGAGTTACCCGAGAAGGTAGAAATCTATACGACAGATGGAGTGCTCATAAAAACGGAACGCAAAGTGAAAGAGATAGATGTAAGCGGATTGGTGAGAGGGATATACTATTTGAAGGTATATGTGGGTGAAACTATGGGAGTGGTGTCGTTTGTGAAGTGATAGATGGTGTTGTAGGATTCAACTGAAAATAAACATGACAAGCGAGCAAATTGAAAAATCATTATGATTCTCAATCATCACAAACCCCTTTGTTGATTTTTAAAGAAGCCGTTATTGGAACGTTTACATCATTGGAGAAAGTCAAATTGGGGCATGTGAATGTAATATTTGCATTGGCATTAATAATCACATTACTCTCAATAATAATACTATCGGCAGCTTGATACACTCCATCTAAAGGGCTATCGGCAACAGTTAATGTAAGCACTTCAGGGTAAGTAGTTTCGCGGACTTCATATATACTTCCAGACAACGTCGCCAGAAATAACTCTCCTGCTTCATTTTCACCAAAAGAAACTGGACCATTAGGGGTGTCTATCATTTGAGTCGCTGTACCATTCGAATCCAAGACCCAAGTGTTTTCTGAGACATAGTCAGTTGCAACATAATATCCATATAATTCGCTGTACTTGCACCCTCTGTATACATAGCCTCCAGTAATAGAGAATCCTCCAGTCGCAAAAATATGGTCGTATGTGAAAACAGGACCTACATATGCAGCATCAAAACATGAAGGAGTTGCACTTACACAATTATTATTGATAGGGTCTGAGTCATAACAATTATTACCTTCCATAATTGCCCAGCCATAATTTTCTCCTCCAGTACTTGTAAAAGGTGTGAAGTTTACTTCTTCAATAGCATTCTGTCCTACATCTGCAATCCACATATCACCAGTCTTGGAATCAAAAGCAAATTTCCATGGATTTCTTAATCCAAAAGCCCATATCTCATCTGGAACAGTTGGTAAATTGATGTAAGGATTATTTGCTGGGATACCATAATAAGGGGAAGTATTTTCATTTTGGTCTACATCTATTCGGAGCATTTTACCAAGCAATAGGGTAGAGTCCTGTGACCTGCATCCTGGGTCTCCCGCTGACCCTCCGTCTCCCATTGGGATATATAAATAATTATCGATTGGACTGAATTTTAAGTCTCCAGCATTATGGTTTGAAAAAGGTTGGCTGATGGTGATCATTATCTTCTCAGAAGCTAGATCAGCTATGTTTGCATTCTCATCAGAAACTTTGAATCTAGATATAGTAGTTGTTCCTGACAGATTGGTATAGTTAACAAAGAAATATCCATTGGATTCATAATTAGGATGAAATTCCAAGCCTAATAAACCTCTTTCGTTTGCAGTTGAATTTACTGAAGCGGATATATCTATAAAAGGCGTAGCAAGAATACTCCCATCTTCAATAATTTTAATTATTCCAGTTTTCTCAACAATAAATAGTCGATTTGATCCATCTCCAGCATTAGATATATCTACAGGACTGCTTAGACCAGAATAAACTAGAACATATTGAAGGGTTGGTTGAGCAGCTATGAATAAACTAAATTGTAAAAGAAAGAAAATAGAAATTACCTTTTTCATAATACGAGTTGGTTGTGGTAACCAATATAATAAATTGAATCACAAGGGCATAAAAATATATCTTATGATTTCTTGATAATTGTGACTTCATGGACATTTCAGTGAAAACCCTAGTAGTGAAATCAGTGTTTATACTAGTATTTTATCGTTTGTGCTGGATGTAAGTAAGTAGTTCAGAATATTGTTGGTAGATATCTCGACTTACAGTTTACTCGATCATACTTCATAAATTATTGTATACCTGAAATCCTTCATTATTCCCTATCCATTAACAACACTATCGTAATCTAAGAAATAAACAATTTTTAGAGAAATACTATTCGTCTGTCGAAAATCAAATAAGTTAGAGAAATTAGAGAAATAATTATTGTCAAAATTTTGGTCCCTACCACTTATGTTATTTTTCCAAACGACGATAATATCACTCCCTTTTGTAAATCTCCAGGTATAATTGAGATCGACAGTGAAGAAATTAAAGTTTACATCATAAATAGGAATTTCATCATCTGTTTTGCCATTAAAACTGAGATCAGCTAACGATCCATCAGTCTCAAGTCGACTAAACTTTACATATTCTACTTGATCCCAGTTATGGCGGATTCTAGTCGAAAGCGACATCTTATTGTTAAAAATATATTGTACTCTTAGACTATTGTCAAATGTTGATCTGTCCCTTGTACCATACATGACGTCAGATTCAGATATACCGTCTATGGATTGACCTATAGAAGCACTGACATATCCATTTTCATTTTGCGATTTTGTATAATTTGTAGATAACGTAAATGACAATTGATCATTGACTCTTATTCTTGGACTTAAATCCCAATTGATAAAAGATCTTCCTTCTTCACCAAAATTCCTATAGAATCCTCTTATGTCTAAAGCAAATGTTTTACGATAATCTGAAGAGAAAAATGAGCTTACATTCCATGAAGTAGGAAACTCATAAAACCGAGAGAAATCAACTGACCTAGGTTCGAAATAATCAAATGATGTGAAAGGCTCAACCCTAGCACTAAAACCGACAGCATTTCGACTTTTCCAA
Organism: Halioglobus sp.; assembly: GCA_047628935.1. Lineage (GTDB taxonomy): Bacteria > Bacteroidota > Bacteroidia > Chitinophagales > Saprospiraceae > CAJXUU01. The sequence continues at coordinate 2,889 of JBLHWH010000008.1, forward strand.
AGTACAAATCCATTTATTCCTATACCGTAATTTACAAATTTGTCTGGACTATAGAGTCTATTATAATTTTGCGATATTCCTATTTCCCATCTTTGTAGTTTATCGTTTTTTGGTTTGTAATCGTTATAGGATATTTCCGAGGAAAAAGCTCTTTCATTTGGACTAAATAATATGCCAAGATCATTTGGATTGTAATTGTCAGATTCTTCATTATATGATAGTTCTCCTCTCCAATTGCCTCCGATTTTAGCGGCACTTAGTGCATATGTGTGTCCAGTATTTGTTTCATTTTCGAAGAATTGATTTGCTACCACAATTTTTCCACCGACAGCATAGGTTTGGGCTTTGTTTTTTAGACTTAAAAATGCTCCCGTAACATTTGCATCATAATCATCACCAAATCGTGTGACATTGGTATTGATAATAGATACGACAGAGTTATTAGGTAGGTTTTGATCGGCTACTAGCACACTATAATTGGTCAATGGATTTGTCTGTACTCGTCTTTCTACACCCGTTAATGTATCTCGAATAACTGCATATTCCTTTCCTTCTACTGCATTAAATATTCCTAGACCAGTTCCTGACGAAGTCCTTCCTGATATTTTGGTCGCATTGTACAATTGAGCTTGTGAAGGGCTTTCAACTATAATCTCATTTTCCTGCCGATCATTAAAAGCATTAAAAAAGCCAATTGGCCTACCCCCAACTCTTCTTGTATAGAATAAGTTTCCTTTATCAAAAAGCTCTGTGCCTTCTTTAAAAAATTGCCTATTTTCATCAAACTGAATTTCAAAAGGGGAAAGATTAAGGACTTCATTATCACTGATAACTTGGCCAAAATCAGGCACTAATGTCATGTCCAAAGTAAAAGCATCATTGATTCCGTATTTAAGATCCATCCCTCCAGTGTATGCTGGTGTGACTTCTGTAGCTTGATTAATACTTGGGTTTCCGACCGTATTAATATATCCAGTTATAAATGGAGTGACTGATAATCTAATTGGTGATTTAATATTAGATATTCCTTCTAATCTGCCAGCTTGATTAAGAAATCCATCAAGTGCTGGATTTACAGGGTTCCAATATACATTCTCTCTGAACCTTCTAATTTCTCTGATGAATTGCACATTCCATTCCTGAATACTTGTATTGGCAAATCTCAATGACAAATAAGGTATAAACATTTCAACTGACCATCCATTCTCTAAGAATTGGACTTCGCTGTCCCAGATTGCATCCCAATTGTCATCTTCTTGTCCACCGGCTACTTTCACATCCTGTTGTACTCCCGAAGCTGTAACATTAAATGCGAATCCATTTAATCCATCTTTGTATGTGTCAAATATTACCCCAAACCAATCTGTATTTCCTCTTTGGTCTCTTGGTGAAAGTTCTTTGAGAATTTTATCTGGTTCAGTGTCATATAGCATTGCTCCTACATAAATACCTCGATCGGTATACAATATTCTAACTTCTGTTTTCTGTGATACGGGATCTTGAAATACAGGATCTGTCTGTATGAAATCAGTTGCTATCTCAGATTCTTTCCAAGCATCATCATTAAGAAAACCATCTATGTTGATTTTATTCTCCTTATCTATTCTATTTGCTTGGAGCACCTTTTTAGGTGCCTGACCTTCTGTAGCGTGAGGTATTATATTGATAGCTATCACAAGGATAAGGAGAAGCATTTTTTTCATCCAACAAAAGTAATAACCTCCTTTGAATTAATCGTTAATATATTGTGAAAGGTTGTAATGTGTTCTATAAGCTAGAGCTCATAATTGAGGTTTAGACTGACCATTACGTTCCTTGGTCTTCCAGAATAATAATATCTAGGAGCATTTCCTCCGAAAGATGATGCGTTTACTAAAGTCATCGAAGCGTATTTTGCATCAAATAAATTAATCAAATCTACCCGTGGTGTAATTTGCCATTTACCTATTTTGTACTTATATCCTACCATGGTATGAACCAAATGATAGGCATCTGATTTTATAGAATTGTCATCGCGCATGTAGTAACCATTTACAAACTGATACCTTATATTTAAGAACCAACCGTTGTGATTTCCAGCTATTATTCCTGACAGTGTTTGGGTCGGTGCACCTGGAATTGTATTTCCAGAATAGTCGTTTTCGTTATCAATAAAGTCAACATACTTATTATGCATAAGATTATATTGGAGATCCACCGTAAGGTTTTTATTGCTTTTAAGTTTACCCATTAAGCTATATCTAAGCGCTATTTCTAGCCCCGAATAATTAGCATTCCCTCCGTTGGTGTTAATCGATTGATTAGTTTCATCTCTTTCTGTGGTGATAAGATCAGTTGCCCACATATAATAGATTTCACCCCTGTATTGTAATTTATTAGCAACTATTCCTTTACTTCCAATGGTTATGTTCCATGCAGACGTGGGTAGCAAGTCACTATTATATTTACCATCTGGCAAGAGTGCTTGTTGTGGTTTGAAATAATTGATTCCTTTTCCTCCACTGATGTAAATCCGTCTATCATTGTTTGGCCTATAGGAAAATGTAGCCTCAGGTAGTAAGAATGCTTTGCCGAGTACTTTATTTTCGTCCGCAGTTATATTCGCATATTGAGAATTGATACCCAACTTATAAGACCATTTTTCATTTATTTCGGCATCCAGCGTTGCATATAATTCATAGATAGACCTTTGCTCGTTTCCGTTGGCGAATTGAGAACCTTTTGTATCTGTATCCGTCTCAAAAAGATTAAAATCATAATCTTCTTGCTGTATTCTGTAGCCCACAGTATAGACTTCAGCGTAACCTGGTCGATTATATTGGAATTTCCCTTTCAGTCCGAAGGTTGTATTCGATTCGTCTATGGTATTGAATGGTCTGAGTTCTGAACTCTCAAAAAACTGACCATATGCTGTATGTGACATAGATCTCTTGAAATCGAATTCATAATCTAGATTTATACCAGCGAGTGTACGATTGTAGTCTTCATTTCCTTTTGCACCATTCCATGTAAATGCAGCTTTTGTAGGTTCGATATCAAAATCATCTCGATTCAGGGAACTAGGTATAAATGCCTTAAGATCGACTCTGTTTATGAGTGCTGTCAATTTCAGTTTTCCACTCTTGTTGAATGTATAATTTAAGGTGAGATTATTCCTATCGAACTGATTATTTTCTCTATAACCATCATCAGTAGTGAGTGAGTGGTAGATTGCAAGATTGTGCGAGTTTATTTTATTTGTTCTGCCGATATTGATTTGGTTTTGAGTCATGAAGTGCCCCCATTTCCCAATAGTATTATTGGATGATATTTCAGTCTTTATTTCAGAACGAATATTCTTGTTTTTGATGATTATTGCCCCGCCATATCCGGCTTCGTATTCGCTTCCTGTAGTTCCTTTTATCACTTCTATTCTATCTGCCATGTGTAAGCCTATATCCTCAATAGCACTTTCGCCAATACTGCTATGCATTGGAATATTATTATAAAATGTCTTGACATCCGAAGTAGCGAATTGTGAAGTACTTCCTATTCCACGAATAGATAACTTATTCGTATTGTATCCTCCTGATTGCATATGTAATCCTGGGACGGTATTAAGTACTTCATTAATATTACCAGGAATCGTAATTTCTGTGATGTTTTTTGAAAGTGTTGTAATATTTTCTTTTTCTGAAAGTATGTTCTGGGCGTTTATTTCTACTGGTGTAATGCCACGATAAATTTTGAATGCTTGAACTAGAATTATTTTATGAACTCCATTTTTATGAATAGGAATTGTTTTAGAAACAAATCCAGTGTAGAATATTTCTAATGAGTCTGCATGTGATATAAATTTAAATGTTCCATCGATATTTGTTACGGATCCTACATCTGATCCTTTTTCTAGAACTGTTGCTCCAATTAGAGCTTCACCGTTTTCATTTACAACTATACCCGAGACCTCCACTTGACCTTGAATCGAGTATGATAGTAAAAGTATAAATGATAAAGTTTCTAAGTTTTTTCTCATTATATGTTTATGATCTAAATGAAATTTTGAACAAAGATTCACATATATGGTATGATATTCATTTGAATTCCGTTTTCTTTTGTTTTTCTGTAACCAAAATGATGGTCTAGCTCGTTTATACCTAAGAAAATCATCTAAATATCAAAAACAAAATATATGAAATATCTTTTAGCATTATTATTCTTCTGTGTGGTAACTTTCACTATTAACGCTCAATCAGCTGTTGGTACATGGAAAACAATAGACGATGAAGATGGCAAAGCGAAATCTCATGTTGAGATATATGAAAAGAATGGTAAAATTTATGGTAAAGTATCAAAACTTATCAATCCGGAAGCCACAAATTGTGGAAAATGTGAGGGAATCAAAAAAGATCAACCAATTGTAGGCATGGAAATCCTTTGGAATCTTGTAAAAGATTCAGATACAGAATGGGAGGGAGGTAAAATTTTGGACCCTAAAACTGGAAAAGAGTACAAATGCAAGATCGAGCTTACTGATTCTAATACTTTGCAGGTGAGAGGATTTATTGGATTTGCTCTTTTAGGAAGGACTCAGACTTGGTATAGGGTTACGGAGTAGATAACATAATAAGAGTTACTTTCTAATAGGGTAAAGGGTGTCAGTGAATTTCAGAAGACTGGGCCTTTACAAAGAGGCTTAAAAAAAACAGCAGGGACCCAAATAAATGAGTACCCTGCATAACCCCAAAAAACCAATTGAAAACAATTATCTTTACTTCCAATGGAAGCTTTATTTTTATTTACTAACAATTTTATATCATTAATAATTCGTCAAGTTAACAATTGCTTCAATAAGATTTGCAAGGAAAGGCTTGGAATTTACTCGAAAGCATATTTTATTGCATTTAAAACAGCAGGGACCCAAATAAATGGGCACCCTGCATAACCCCAAAAAACCAATTGAAAACAATCATCTTTACTCTCGATTAAAAGAGCCTTATTTTTTCTTTTTCTTTTGTATTCTCTTTTGAATACATCTTTAAGACTTAGTTTTTATTTTAAGGTCACTTTTTTGTGAACTTTTTTTATTTAAAGCCTATTTTTAACAACGCTGTTATTAGATAATTGTTCTAAAAATAGCAAGAACAAAATGAAAACAATCTATTTTCTTTTCTTATCCTTTGAAAAATTTATCGAAATATGTATTCATTATGTTTAATACTGCATTTTGATAAAATAATTATTAGAAAGTCACATCTACTTATTATAAAGAATATTTTTACTTTAAGTATGGCTGGATTATTTGGGGTAATCTACTATTAAACAGAGCGTTATTGAAATTATAAATTCTAATAGAAAAGAATAATTTAAACTTTTCTTGTCTTAGGTGACGAAAGTAATATTTTTAAATCAACGTGTTAGCAATTTGGCCATTAATTATCATCTTGTGTTGATTTTATAATTTCTTAAATATTAGGTTTTACATAGCAATAGTAAAAAATGAACAATATAAAATAGCTAATGGCAAAAATAAGAAAGGCATTTTTCTGTGGTAACTGTGGGTTCGAGTCTGCAAAATGGATGGGGAAATGTACCTCTTGCAATGAATGGAACACATTTACTGAAGAGATTTTGCAAAAAACTACGAAGCAGGAGGAAAAAAGTGCAGCTTGGAAAGAAGATTCAAAAATTAAAAGTCGACCAAGAGAACTTCATTCTGTCGTAACAGAAAATAGATTAAGGATCATTACACCTGACGGAGAGTTGAATAGGGTGTTAGGAGGAGGACTTGTTAAAGGTTCGTTGATACTTATAGGAGGACAACCTGGGATAGGGAAATCAACTTTGTTACTGCAATTTGCCACCAGAACAAATCAAAAGGTTCTATACATATCAGGAGAAGAGAGTGAAGAACAGATCAAAATGAGAGCGGATAGAGTAGGGATCAAAAATCAGAATAGTTATATATACGCAGAGACGAACATCAATACGATCCTAAAAGCCGCTAAAGAGTTAGCCCCAGGTGTGATCATTATTGATTCTATACAGACTATATCCTCGCCATTTTTGGACAGTACCCCTGGGAGTGTTTCCCAAGTAAGAGAATGCACTGGTGAGTTACAGCGATTTGCCAAAGAAACAAACATACCAATTTTTGTTATCGGACATATTACTAAGGATGGATCTATTGCTGGTCCGAAATTATTAGAACATATAGTAGATGTCGTTCTTCAATTTGAAGGAGATAGAAACTATGCCTACAGAATTCTAAGGACACTAAAAAATAGATTCGGATCTACAGATGAGATTGGTATCTATGCCATGGATCATACGGGACTCAGAGAAGTAGATAATCCATCTGAATTACTAATCTCTCAAAATAATGAGATTCTATCTGGTAGTGCTATCGCTGCATCGATAGAAGGATTGCGACCGTTGATGATAGAAACGCAAGCACTCGTGACTCCTGCAATATACGGGACTCCACAACGATCAGCAACAGGTTTCGATCTTAGGCGTTTGTCTATGCTACTGGCTGTATTAGAAAAAAGATGTGGTCTGGCATTTGGTCAGAATGATGTATTTCTCAATATGGCTGGTGGTCTAAAAGTATCTGACCCATCTATAGATCTAGCCATCGTAGCAGCTCTCATTAGTTCATTAGAAGATATCAGCGTGCATAAAAACATCTGTTTTGCTGGTGAAGTCGGATTGTCAGGTGAGATCAGGCCAGTAAGCAGAGTCGATCAACGCGTACAAGAAGCGGCTCGATTAGGGTTCGAAGTTATATTCGTCTCTAGGTATAATTATAAAGATGAGCCTTCTTACGACCTACCCATAGAAGTGAAAACAATATCTAAGATTGATGATTTGTTGAGGGAGGTGTTTGCTTAAGTTGTTATATGGGTGTATTGTTTAAATTGTTTAATACGGTCTTTGACCAATTGTTTAGGTTGTTTAATCAACTTAATGGATTGTAAATTGTTTGGTTACCAATGAAAAAGTGTACAAAATCAGAACTTATTGCTATATCTCATACCCACCCCATCATTGCATTTGATGGTGTTTGTAATCTATGCGATGGCTTTGTGCAATGGTTGATGAAAAGAGATCATGGAAAAATGTTTAGATATGTCACCTTGCAATCTAAAGCGGGAGAAGTTTTACTTTCAGCATCTGAGAAAGACAAAGAAACGGTGGTTTTAGCCTATAAAGGAACACTTTATACATACAGTGATGTCGGGCTTCAGAGTATGAAGATACTTGGCGGTGGTTGGAAGGTTTTTGCTTATTTATCAATATTACCAAAAGGTTTCAGAGATACAGTATATCATTTTATTGCTCGTAATCGATATAAGTGGTTTGGGAAGAAGGAGGAGTGTATGGTGCCGTCGGTTGAGAATAGGGAGTTGTTCTTGTAAGATGATCGGCCTTTTTTTTGAGATAAATATTCAGTTTTTATTATTCAAAAGAAAATGTAAATTTGCATCCCAATTGAAGCCCGATTGCTGAAATTGAATAATGTCAAATCATTGACAAAGAAGTAAAGTATCCGAAGCCCGGGTGCTGAAATTGGTAGACAGGCATGTTTGAGGGACATGTGTACTACGTACGTGGGGGTTCGAGTCCCCCTCCGGGCACTAAGCATCATCGTTAAATCGATGATGCTTTTTTCGTTTGAGGGCCGTGTGTACTGTGTACGTGGGTGTCATAGCGTTTTTTCAAAACGCCATTTTTCAATTGTAGCAAATTGATGAATTTGTGGGATTGAAAAATCGAGTCTCCCTCTGGGCACAAGGAAAAGAGCATTGTTGTTAATTCGGCAATGCTTTTTATATTTGAGGGTGATTAAATATCACGACTCTGTTTTATGGGTGCACCTGACATGGTGGACACACTAGAGGATGGCCCCTTCGATAAGCTCAATGTAAGACCTTTTACGCCCGATAAGGGAAAGTATTAGCCGAGCTGCTAGGTGGATATCGTGAGGAGCAACATTCGCAAACCTAAACTTCCAAGATTATAATAGAGGTTTTTCGCTTTATTGATCAATGGGTGTTTATACGCATGCACAAGTGCTTTTTAATTTTTAAATTAGTTGTCTAGAATTTTTAGGAGACGCTGAGTGGGATGAAGGATATAGGGAAGGTAGAAAGAATAGCAGTTGGAATGTAATGTGGGAAAAAAGAAGAGGATTTTTAGACAGTCCTATTGATTTTTTTTAAAGTTGGACATCACGGAAGTCATAATGCTACTCCTTGGTTTAGAGAAGAAGGTGAAGATCATGAAGTAAATCAAATATTCAAGGCTATCCTTCCATTGCCAACTTGTGGGAATACTCCTACTGCCTCATGTCTAGGGTCTACAAAACGAAAACAATACGATACAATTCCTGACGCATAACTATTAGTAGAGCTTGGTAAAAGAGTTGCAAACACAAAGAATTATATCGAGGAGTTTAAATTAATAGATGGAGATTTTGATCCCAATAGAGAAATATATAATTACTCAAAGTTAAAAGAATACTCAACTGGACCATCTCCAAGAGAAGTGGGTAAAAAGGGGTGGCTAGACATGCAACAACCTATAAGAAGTGACATGGATTCGAGTAATAAAGGATCAGATTCAATAAAAGGAGATGTTGAGTTTATAGATGTCGAAATCGCCCCATCTTAAGTTGTAGTGTCTGTAATTTACAAAAATGACTTATAAATGAAGAACTAATGACGCTGGTGTACTTGTATAGACAATCAATACAGCAGAAAAAAGCCCTTCTGCATTAAATTGTAGTAGGGCTTTTTTTATATGTTTTTTTTGAGGTAAACAACTGATTTTTAAAATCTCTACCCATTATTAAATACCTTCGATCCACCAATAAGACACAAAATGAAAATTCTATTCATTACTCATAAATATCCTCCGACTATTGGAGGGATGGAGAAACAAAGCTTTGAGCTCATCACTCGTACAGCAAAAGTGCATAATGTGATAGTCCATGCCTACATAGGAGAAGGATCAAAACTAAAGTGGTTCTTAAATCTTAAAAAGGAGGTTAAAAAAATATTGGCAAAACATGCTGATATCCAGCTGGTTCATTTGAATGATGGACTTATGGCGGCGGCTACGCTTTGGCTTAAAAGATATACGCATATTCCCGTAGTTGCTACATTTCATGGGCTAGATATTACTTTTCCATCTACAGTTTTTCAAAATCGAATTGTCAAAAAAATGCATGGCTTAGATGGAGCAATATGTGTGAGCCGAGCAACAACGGAAGCATGTTTACTACGTGGATTCGATAAGAAAAAAGTATTTACTGTCCTGAACGGTGTGGATCATGATTTGGCAGAAATAGATAAAGAATTAGAATTTCTAGCGCGAGTTAGAAATGAAACGGGAGTTAATCTATTGGGTAAGAAAATAATCATGACTATGGGACGTGCGGTAAAACGTAAAGGTTTCTCTTGGTTCTTGAAAAATGTTGTGCCTGGATTAAATGAAGGAGTTGTTTTTTTAATGCTGGGACCATTGGATACTAAACCTGGATTTGGAGAAAAAGTAGTTAATAATCTACCTCAAGGTATTAGATCTAAATTCCAATTGATGTTTGGAATGGCAACGGATGTAGATGCAATTACGGAAGCGCTAGGCCACCCAGCAACTAAAGACAAAGTACACCACATGGGGAAGGTTAATTTCCCTGACCTAATGCAATATCTTGCAATTGCGGATGTATTCGTAATGCCAAATATTAAGGTGGCTGGGGATGCAGAGGGTTTTGGTCTAGTGGCACTAGAAGCAAGTCTTCGGGGTACTCCCGTAGTAGCCTCCGGGATAGAAGGAATCACAGATGCTGTGAGAGACGGAGATAACGGTATCCAATTACCAAGTGGTGATGCTCAAAAATGGATCGACACCTTGAATACACTGTTAAAAGATGAAGATAAATTGGCAAAACTGTCTCAATCGGCGATAGAATCGACGCTTAAAAGCTATGGGTGGGATAAGATGGTCACTGAGTATTTAGTTGTTTTTAAAAAAATAATCATAGCAAAGAGTGATTACATGGCTAACGGGAAGTGATCACATCGCTTTGAGCGATCAGATCACTAAGGTTGTAAAATTTATAAAGAGTGCTCACATCGCCTGAAGCTACTAGATCACTTGGGTATTTGATGTAATGGAGCAAATAGATTTCTGGCTCAAAAAAAAATACGAATAAAAATCATTCCAAACATTACCAAGAATAAATTATAATACTATCTTTGCGACGCTTTAAGAAAGAGATAGCTCTTTTAATGCGGGTATGATGGAATTGGTAGACATGCTAGACTTAGGATCTAGTGCTTAACGGCGTGGGGGTTCGACTCCCTTTACCCGCACAAAAGCTCTCTTCGCTTTTTTAATAAATTCCACTTTTGTAAATCTCTTTGCCACCCAATGGCTTAGGCTGTCTTCTTTGAATAGGAGATTTGGCGCCATAATTTGTAGCAATAAGAGATTTGCGCAATAAACAATTTTATACATTTAATATACCCTCAATTTCAATTCAATGAACATTGAAAAACATTCTGTTGATAATCTCAACGCAACGATTATAATAAACATCAGTAAAGATGATTATCAATCTCAATTCAAATCTGAACTAAGCAAAACAGCTGCAAAGGCTCAAATGAAGGGTTTCAGAAAAGGAAAAACTCCTTTATCAGTAGTTAAGAAAATGTACGGTAAGGGTATTCTTGCTGATGCAGTAAACAATACATTGCAAACTGCTCTGTCTGACTATTTGAAATCTGAAGAATTAGATATTTTGGGCCAACCAATCCCATCTGATGATCAAGATGGAGATTTGGATTTTGATGTGAATAATCTTCTTGATTATGAATTCAAGTTTGATATAGGCATGTCTCCTGAAGTGGATGTATTAGGTGTAAGCGATTCAGATTCTTATGATATAGATAAGATCAAAATCGATGATAAAACAATCGATGAAGAACTAAATAACGCACAAAAAAGATTAGGAGAGCAATCTCATCCTGATGGCGCGGTCCTAGCTGGAGATATTATTAAAATTCAAGCAGATGAATTGGATGGTAAGAAGCAGAAAGAAAATGGATGGGCTTCGGAATTTTCTGTTTTGGTAGATTCTTTGACAGATAAGTATAACAAGGAAGTATTAAAATTGAGCAAAGATGATTCTTTCACTTTCGATGTGAATGAAATAGAAAAGGATAAAGGAGAAGATTATGTAAGAAAGTATCTTCTTAATGTCCCAAAAGTTGAAGAAGGAGAAGAAGAGCCAGTGATAGGAAATATGTTTACTGGTAAGATTATAGATATAGCAAGATTGGTAAAAGCGGAATTGAACCAAGAGTTTTATGATAAGTACTTTGGTGAAGGCGCAGTTAGTTCTGACAAAGAAGCAAGAGAAAAAGTAGAAGAAAATATAGGTTTACACTACCAAAACCAAGCGCTACAGTTGATGTATAGAGATATCATGGACAAGTTGGTTGCTGATACAAAAGTGCAATTGCCAGAGACATTCTTGAGAAAATGGCTTCAGTTGACAAATGAGAAACTATCGGCTGAAGAAATAGACAAGGACTTTCCTGGTTTCTTAGACAATATGAAGTGGACATTGATCAAATCAGAGTTAGCTAAAAAATTCGAAATCGAAGTGTCTCCAGAAGACATTAGAGAAGCGATGACGGCTAAAGTGAGAAGCTACTTTGGTCAGTATGGTCAGCAAATGGATGATACTATGTTGAATGAGGTGATGGGCAAAATGTTCCAAAACCAAGAAGAAGTAAATAAGACTTACGAAGAATTACAAGCGGGTAGAGTTTTCCAAAAAATCGGTGAAGTGATCAAGCAAAAAGAAGTAACGATCTCTTTAGATGACTTCAATGCTAAAGTGAAATCGGTAAATGAAAAACAACCAGCACAAGGTTAAATTTCGAATGGTGAATTTCGAATTTCGAATTGTCGTGTGTTCTTGAATATAAGTAGTTTGACAATTAATGTTGAGTACTTTTAAACGATATTTAAAAAATTCCGTTCTTTATGAATCGTTTGATGTAAAATAAAAAAAGAAATTATGTTTCCACAAGATGAATTTAAAAAGTACGCAACTCAGCACTTGGGTATGAGTTCTATGCACTTAGAAAAATATATGCAAGCATCAGTTCCTAATATTACTGGGTTTACACCACAGATTATTGAGGAAAGACAGATGAATGTCGCCAGTATGGATGTATTCTCTAGATTAATGATGGATAGAATTATATTCATGGGAGTACCTGTGAATGACTATGTTGCGAATGTTATCCAAGCACAAATGTTGTTTCTCGAAGGCGTTGATCCGAAGAGAGATATTCAAATGTTCATCAATAGCCCTGGAGGATCAGTTATAGCTGGTATGGGTATTTATGATACGATGCAATATGTGTCTCCTGATGTAGGAACTATCTGTACCGGTCTTGCTGCATCTATGGGTGCTGTATTGTTGACTGCAGGTACCACAGGAAAGAGGACTTGCTTAGAGCATAGTAGAGTGATGATTCACCAACCATCAGGTGGAATGCAAGGGCAATTCACTGATATGGAGATTTCATACAACTTGATTAAGCAATTGAGACAAGAGTTATATGATATTTTAGCTCACCATTCTGGTAAGACATTCGAAGATATCGAAAAAGACTCAGAACGTGATAAGTGGATGACAGCATCTGAAGCAAAAGAATATGGATTGATTGACGAAGTATTGTCAAGGGATAATCCAAGAAAGAAGTCATAAGATTTCTTTAAAATAGAGAGCTCAATAACGCTGAAAATATATCGTTCAAGATACATTTATTGGATTATTGGGCTCTTTTTGATTTTGGTCGGTCGAAAAGTCATAACTTTACTTCCGATTATAATTGTGGTATTCAAATAAATCTAATTTTTGAGGATTGTTTGGAGTATCATTAATAAAAATATGACTTGTGGCTAGACAGAAAGAAAATATAAAGTGTTCGTTTTGTGGACGAGATAAAGGAGAAGCATTGGTCCTTATTGCAGGGATAGATGGGCATATTTGTGAAGTATGTGTTGAGCAAGCACATGATATCATTAAGGATGAAATAGAACAGAAAGAACCAATTGGTGCGAAATCTGATTTTTCACTACCAGCTAATGTTACACCTCAGCATATCAAAACTTATCTAGATCAGTATGTAATTGGTCAAAAAGAGGCTAAAAGATATCTTTCTGTTGCAGTATATAATCACTACAAAAGACTAAAGCATAAAAAGGGAGACGAAGTAGAAATCGAAAAGTCTAATATCCTATTTGTAGGAGAAACAGGAACAGGGAAGACACTTCTAGCCAAGAGTATTGCCAACTTTCTAGACGTACCTTTCGCTATAGTTGATGCTACAGTATTCACAGAAGCAGGGTATGTAGGAGAGGATGTAGAGAGTATGCTAAGTAGATTGCTTCAAGCATGTGATTATGACGTGGAGGCAGCTCAAAAAGGAATCGTTTATATAGATGAAATGGATAAAGTAGCTCGTAAAAATGACAATCCGAGTATTACAAGAGACGTATCTGGTGAAGGAGTACAACAAGCTATGCTGAAAATGCTAGAAGGTACTGAAGTAAACGTACCACCTCAAGGAGGAAGAAAACACCCAGAACAAAAGATGATCAAGCTTGATACAAGTAATATTTTATTTATTTGTGGGGGAGCTTTTAGCGGTATTACCAAAAAAATAGCTCAGAGATTAAATACCCAAGTTATAGGTTTTAATAAAGAGGATAAAGATATTATTGATAGAGAAAACCTACTTCAATATGTAACGCATCAAGATCTTAAAGCATTTGGTCTTATTCCGGAATTAATTGGACGATTACCAGTGCTTACATACCTTGATCCATTGGATAGAGAGACACTTATAGCTATTTTAACGCAGCCTAAGAATGCTATCATTAAACAATACCAGAAGTTATTCGAACTGGAAGGTATTATTCTGAATTTTACACAAAAAGCATTGGATACAATAGCTGAAAAGGCACTAGAGTATAAGCTTGGAGCTAGAGGACTAAGATCTATTTGTGAAGCTATATTGACGGATGCTATGTTCGAGCTACCTTCACAATCAGATGTAACAGTATTTGATGTAGATGAGCTTTATGTGTTAGAGCAATTGAACAGAAGTAAGCTTGGTAAATTGCGAGCGGCATAATTCAATACTTCTTCATCTAAGTTTTAACAATCCAGTGTTATTATTCATAATTGAATAAATATCGATGATTGTTAATATTCCATATTAAGAACTATATCCCAAGTTTATTTTTTAATGCAGGATCTACATTTTTATATCCCAAATTCATAGCATTTAAAATATCAACTTTGGCTTCTGCTAGTTTTCCTAAGAAAGAATAGGTCCTTCCTCTTTCATAATGGTATATGGCTTTACCATTGTTGATCTTAATAGCTCTAGAATATGCTGGTATCGCTTCATTTATCCTGTTCAGGCCTCTGAGCGATCTGGCTTTTTCGTACCATATATCAGCATTGTATGGTTTTAGGTTAAGATAAGAGTTTATATCTTCTAATGCTGCCTGTACATTTCCTTGTTGATTATACATTACGGACCTATTTAGGTATCCAACCGCATGATCAGGCTTAAATTGAATACCCAAAGTCATGTCTTTTATTGCATTATCAGCATCTCCTAATCTGGCAAATGTTGCGCCACGATTCACATAGAATTCTCCATTCTGAGGGTCTAGAGATATGGCTTTATTATAATCATTAAGAGCTAATCTTAATGTGTCTGCGGATTTTGCGATATCGAAATATAGCCTTGCTCTACTATTGTATGCTTGCTGACCATCAGGTTTGAGTGCAATAGATTTGGAATAATCAGAAAGAGCTTCTTGTATTCTGCCTTGACTTCTAAGGTAGTTTGCTCTATTTCCATATGGTAAAGTTGAGTTTTGGTAATATTTCAATACATGTGACCACAACGTTTCGCTATTCTTCCACACTTGATTTTGCTTAATTGTCAAAAATCCAAAAGCAATAAATATTAACACAGCAGCTCCCATTAAAGGAGACTTGTATTTTGGTGTTTCATTTATATACTTATCGAAGAAATATCCTGCAATAAAAAACAATCCGAAATAAGCAATATATGTAAAACGGTCTGCTAGAAAACCTTGCCCCGCTCCTAGAATCTGGAGAAGAAACATAATATTGACCGTAAAAAAGGCCAGTCCGAAAAACCAGATTCGGAGATCGTTTTTATAGGTATAATATAGTCCATAGAGTACGCTAGGTCCGAGAAATATAGTTGGGTAATAATACAAAGGCAATGACGAAGCATAAGGATAAAGTGGTGACATCTTGTAAGGCACAATAGCTTTAACTAAATAAATCAGATAACTATACGATCCAACAAATATTCGTTGCCAAGCAGGATATGTTGCTGCACTTTCAAGAGAGCCTTGATCATCAAGAATGAACACGCCAAGCAATCCAAATAACAATGATAAAATGAAGTAAGGGCCCTTCTGGAATATGTCTTTTTTTGTGATTTTACCACTAAGATAATAGTCCACTGCAAGCATTGATAATGGTAAAACAACCGCTTGTATTTTAGAAAATAATGACAGTAAAAATAAAATAGCGATTACTATGTGACGCACCTTACCTACTGTTTTTCCTTTGATGTAAAGAAAGAGCGCAGCTAGATAGAATACTCCAAAGAGAACATCTTTTCTTTCTGTGAGCCAGGCTACAGATTCGACCCTCATTGGATGTATGCCAAATAGTAGAGCAACAATTAGTGCTCCTTGCCATCGCAAACCTAATAATAAAGAAATTCTATATACAAAAAAGACACATAGGAGATGTAAAAAGACATTAGTGCCATGCCAAGGCCCAGGGTTATCTATTCCATATATTCTATTTTCAATTGCAAATGTCCAGATGGTTAGTGGATTATAGTTTCCTATTACTGTCGAAGAGAATATTTCCTTAGTGTTACTCCAGAAGTTGTCTGCACTGGTCGTGATGACATGTTCGTTTTCGTAGAAGTTTCGATCATCATCCCAATTGACAAATTCATTATTAGTTGTATTGAAGAAACAAGCCAAAGTTATCAACAGAGCAGCTATAGCAGGAATTAGATTTTTAGAATCTTTCCAGAAAATAGGTAGTGTCACTTCACTTTTAGGTGGAGTCTTTCTTCTTAGCTCTTTTTTCTTTTTGACAGATTTTGTGGGCTTCTTAGACATATTATAAATTTGTAGTATGTGTAAAAGTAGTGATAATTATGCGTTTTACATACTGGATGATGTCTCTAAGGTTTCTATATTTAGGATCATCGTATTATTCATAGTGACAACGTTATTGAATGTCCTAAGACCTGCAGTAGAATCAACTGTATTTATGTTACATTTGCGGTATATTATCAACTAGAAGTATTTAGTGCAAAAACCTATCATAGATGTCATTATACCTGCTTACAATGAGGAGCAATCCATAGGTAATGTGGTCCGTGATATTCCAAAAGATTATGTTAGAAATATCATTGTAGCAAATAACAACAGTTCAGACATGACAGCTATAGTAGCTGAGGATGCTGGAGCAGTAGTAGTACATCAATCAATAGCGGGTTATGGGAATGCTTGCCTTAAAGGAATGGACTATGTAGCGACCCTTAGTGAAAAGCCAGATATTATTGTCTATTTGGATGGGGATTACTCTGATTACCCTGAGCAGATGATAGAATTGACGAAGCCTATTATAGAAGATGGATATGATATGGTCATTGGTTCGAGGGCGCTTGGGGATATGGAGAAAGGGGCTATGATGCCCCAACAAGTATTTGGGAATTGGTTGGCAACAAGTCTTATTAAGTTGATTTATAAATATGAATTTACGGATCTCGGACCATTCAGAGCAATAAGATATGATCGATTAATTGAAATTGATATGCAGGATAAAACTTTCGGATGGACGGTGGAAATGCAAGTAAAAGCTGCAATACTGAAACTTAAATGCATCGAAATACCTGTAAAGTACAGAGTGAGAATCGGGGTGTCAAAAGTTTCAGGCACAATAAAAGGGACCATATTAGCTGGGTATAAGATATTATGGACAATATTTAAACTCATCTAGTGTCCTGTCAAAGTAATTATTTTGTCTTTATTAGAAGGAGTATTGGGGCATATAAATTAAGAAAAAAAAACGAAAGAAAAAGTGACGATGGCAATATCAATATTAGGTTATACACTTCTTGGGGTCTATGTTTTGGCTCTGACCTACATCACTTTTTATTGTTTGATGCAGTTTCATCTTCTTTATCATTACCAAAAGAAAAGAAAGGTTGTAGATCAAGAGAACTTGTTGGATATTGATTCGGATGTTCCTTTTGTAACGATCCAGCTTCCAATATTTAATGAGCTATATGTTACCGAACGACTGATAGATAATATTACAAAATTTGACTACCCAAAAGATAAATTCGAGATACACATTTTAGATGATTCTACGGACGAAACTTTAGAGATCAGTAAAAGAAAAGTAGAAGAGTATAAAGCCAAAGGTTTCAATATAGAACTTATAAGAAGAAAGAATAGAGTAGGATATAAAGCGGGTGCTCTCAAGTATGGGATGCAATTTGTGAAAGGAAAATTCATAGCTATCTTTGATGCAGACTTTTTACCTAATCCAGATTTCTTGAGAAAGACGATACCTTACTTCAAAGATGATAAAGTCGGAGTCGTACAAACTCGATGGGAACATATAAATGAAAACTATAGTCTTATCACGAGGTTGCAAGCTTTTCAGCTTAATGTCCACTTCACAGTAGAACAAAAAGGCAGGGATTCAGGTGATTTCCTTCTCCAGTTTAATGGTACTGCAGGCGTATGGAGACGTGAAGCGATAGATAGTGCAGGTGGATGGGAGGCTGATACGCTGACAGAGGATCTTGATCTTAGTTATAGAGCACAGCTCAAAGGTTGGAAAATCGCCTTTAGAGAAGATATTGGTTCTCCAGCAGAATTGCCAGCTGAAATGAATGGATTAAAATCTCAGCAATTCCGATGGATGAAAGGGGGTGCTGAAACAGCGAAGAAAATGCTACCTACAGTATGGAATTCTGATATTTCATTCTTGAAAAAAATACATGCCAGCACTCACCTACTATCAAGTACTGTTTTCTTGTGTGTATTTATAATGGGGGTCTTCAGTGTCCCAATTCTATACTTTTTGAATCCGTTAGGCATTGATAGTGATTACTTTGGAGTATTTTTATTATCATTAATTTCTATCATTCTTGTGTATTATGTTGCGAATGTAGACCAAGAGTGGAAAGAAGGAAGTAAACTTCGGTTGATTGTTAAGTTTATATTCATCTTTCCCGTGTTTTTAGCGCTATCTATGGGGCTTTCATTACATAATTCTGTAGCGGTAATTCAAGGGTACCTGGGGAGGAAGTCAGCATTTATAAGAACTCCAAAATTTGATATCAAAGGCATATCTGATTCTTTCAAAAAAGAGAAATACCAAGCAAAAAATATATCTTCAGTTACAATTTTAGAAGGTTTACTTTCTCTCTATTTCATGGCCGGAGTATATTATGGATGCACGATTGAGAATTATACGTTTTTAATGCTTCATATTTTATTGAGCTTAGGTTATGGAGCTACATTTTATTATACAGTTAAGCATCGAGGGGTTTAAGTAGTGAGCCGAGACTCCCAAGCGTCTCTATAGTTATCGGGAAGGATTGGTAAGTTCCTTATTACATCTAAATGCAATTAAAAATAACGAATTCTGTTTGAGAATGTCGCTTTGATATAATGGATATAAAGTGTGGTGTGAGTGATGGCTTTCGCAGAAAAAAAACCTTGCAAAAACACAGATATAGTAATAGTGAAAGCGAAGCAATCAATCAATCACTCACCACTATTAGTATTTACAATATTCTGAAGATAGTTATGATGAGTATTTTTAACGTACCTGCATTCAAGATAATGAAACGGACTTACTTTAAATATATGAGACATTTATTTATTGCTTTCCGATAAATAGTGAATTTTAGGCAGAAACGGTATTAGGCCACATAAAAAAACCTCCTAAAACAATCAGTCAAAGGAGGTTCAATATCTTTCAGAGAAGATAACTATACAGTCATAATATCTTTCTCTTTCGATTCTATTATGTTATCAACGCTTTTAGTGTATGACGTTAACATAGCTTGTACTTCATCTTCTCTTTTCTTACCTGCGTCTTCAGGGAAGCCATCTTTTACTTCTTTCTTGATGAAGTCTAGCATTTTATGTCTGGTGTTACGGAAACTTACTTTCGCATCTTCTCCATATCCTTTTGACTGTTTAGCCATTTGTTTCCTTCTCTCTTGAGTCAATGGTGGTATGATGATTCTTACAAATTCTCCATCATTCATTGGAGTTAATCCTAGGTTGGCTTCAAAGATCGATTTCTCAATCGCCCCTAACATGTTTTTCTCCCAAGGCTGGATACTGATTGTTCTTGAATCAGGAGTGCCTAAGTTTGCAACCTGAGTCAATGGTGTTGGGTTTCCATAATAATCGACCATTAAACCATTCAGCATAGCTGGAGAAGCTTTACCCGCTCTTATCTTTGCCAATTCTGATTTTAAGTGATCAATTGCTTTGTCCATTTCGGCTTTTCCGCTCGCCAATGTGCTTTCTATAGTATCAGCCATTTTGCTAATTTTTTTCTTATTTTAAATGTCGTTTGATGTTATCTCCCAATAATAATACGTCAACATATCTGCAAATGTAACAAAAATGGTGTTTTGTCAAAATCGAAATTTTCTGAAAATCGAAATTTTATTATACTTGGCTACAATTTTATTTATGTTCGAAATGGATATTTAAGATATAATAAGATTGCAACCTCAGAAATAATTTAATTTAGGGACTAAGTATTGTTACTTTATTATTGAACCATTCCTAAATCAAATTATGTTCTTTAAGTACTTTAATAACATAGCTTAATTCGACTCTTGAGATATTCGCTATAATAATAGGTTTAATTCCATTTTTAAATGAATCACAAATAGTTTTTACCTTCTCTTCAGTAGTTCCTTTCTCTATTCCTTTCTCTATTCCCTTTTCGATTATCATATCATACGTGCTCATAATATCTTGTTTTATAGGTTCGCTCACTGCTTTTAACACATTAGAGACTTCATTTGGTTTCATCTCGGTGATAACTAAGATATAAACAAATAACGATTTTATATAGTCCTCACCTGGGATATCTTGAAATTTATTGAGAATCCTACCTAGTTCGGCTATTAACTTGTCTGGTCTGCTTGTATACTTTTGAGCTAGTAAAGTAGAGGACAATAGACTATTTTTTAGAGCATCTATTTCTCAGTCGCTTCTTTCTAATAGGTTGATGAAAAGTGTATTTAATCTAGGAACATATCTTCTTAGAACTTCCGGGACATGCTCAAAAAAAGAAGATACTTCTTGATATTCCCAATTGTCTTTATTGTGATAATATAATACGGGGATTATTAATTTTAGATTTTCCCGATTCTTTCTATTTATTATTTGAATTTTATATCCAGCACTCAAATATTGTAATATTTGAAATGAGGAGAACTTATCTTTGTAGCTTTTATGCTCTATCAATATACTCACATATAGCTCTTCTTCAGAATTTTGTAATTGGCAAGTGAAAACTACATCAGATATAATCTCGTTTAGATTTTTATTTACAAAGGACTCTTTTGCATGTGAGAGTGTCCCTAAATCTAGATGTTCGTTTACTTCCGCAGGTAATAAGAAACTTATGAAATCCCTGGCGTTGTCAATGGATTCCATAAGTTTCTTGAAAATCGAATCATGAGGTTTATTGACATTCATTGATGATTGATTTTATAGTCCTGGAACATGAGTCAATCTTAAACCTCATACTTTCTTCATTTAGCGAAAGGCTCTTCGTTGATTATAGGGTTTGTTTTTCTATCAAACTCAATTCTATCGAAGAAGAAATTTAGAGATAAAACTGCTTAGTCTCGACCGGTAGCCATCATTAAGAAATATAAAAACATAACCAATGCGCTCAATGCTTGAGCAACGTATGTCATAGCTGCCCACCAAAGAGCATCTTTTGCACCATCATATTCTTGGCCTTGTGTAACGCCTGTTTCATCTAACCATACGAGTGCTCTTTTACTCGCATCGAATTCTACAGGTAGTGTGATCAAGCTA
Organism: Halioglobus sp.; assembly: GCA_047628935.1. Taxonomy (GTDB): domain Bacteria; phylum Bacteroidota; class Bacteroidia; order Chitinophagales; family Saprospiraceae; genus CAJXUU01. The sequence goes on from JBLHWH010000008.1 coordinate 24,135, forward strand.
AATAATGCGGTAGCACCAAATGTAGCTGCTAAAATCATAATCATCCAACTGCCTCCAATACCACTTCCTAGTCCGAAAATAACGCCCATAAATAAGTATTGCTGCATCTTAGAACTAAACTGGACTACAGGTACCAAACTCGACCTCATCTCTAAAAACTTGTAAGCAGTTGCATGTTGTACGACGTGTCCTACTTCGTGAGCCGCTACAGCTGCTGATGCTATTGATCTTCCTTGATATACTGCAGGCGAAAGTGCTACTGTTTTTGTTCTAGGGTTATAATGATCAGTAAGTGATCCTTGACCTTGTACAATTTTTACACCTGAAATATTATAATGATCCATCATAGCCATGCCCACTTCATATCCAGTCATACCACTTGTGTTTGGCAATGTTGAATAATGCTTAAATTTTGATTTTAATTTATTACTCACATACCAACCTACTGCGGTGAATAATCCTAGTATTACATAATATCCTATCATTTCTTTTAAAATTTTCTTGTTATATAATTCGAGATAAAAAAAATTGGCAATCTAGCACGCTATAGTACTAATCAATCATGTCAAATCCAGTATATGATCTCAATACTTCAGGAATCTTGATGCCATCTACAACTTGATTGTTTTCAAGAAGAGCCGCTACTATTCTAGCTAATGCCAAAGCACTACCGTTGAGTGTGTGGGCGAGCTGAGTTTTTCCATTTTTGTCCTTATACCTACATTTCATTCTGTTGGTTTGGAAAGTTTCGAAGTTCGATACTGAACTTACTTCCAACCATTTGTCCTGAGCTGCGGAATATACTTCAAAATCATAAGTAAGTGCAGATGCGAATGTCAAGTCTCCACCACATAAACGAAGAATTCTATAAGGCAGTTCAAGTTTATTAAGGATTCCCTCTACATAATCAACCATTTGGTCTAAAGTTTCATGAGATTTATCAGGATGTTGTACCTGCACGATCTCTACTTTATCAAATTGGTGCACTCGGTTCAATCCTTTTACATCAGAACCATATGATCCTGCTTCTCTTCTGAAGCACGGGGTATAAGCACAAAACTTAATTGGAAAATCAGATTCCTTTAATATAACGTCCCTTACTATATTTGTGACAGGTATTTCACCCGTAGGGATAAGATATAAGTTATCTTTTTCCATATGATACATCTGCCCTTCCTTATCTGGCAGTGAGCCCGTGCCTATTCCACTAGCTTCATTTACTAAGTGAGGAGGAAGAATCTCTTCATAGCCAGCATTTCTCGCTTCGTCTAAGAAGAAGTTGATCAATGCTCTCTGCAACCGGGCACCTTTTCCTCTAAATAAAGGGAATCCAGCGCCAGTTATTTTTACTCCCAGCTTGAAGTCTATGATGTTGTGCTTTGTTGCTAAGTCCCAATGAGGAAGAGCGTTATCTATCATCGTAGGGAGTGGAGCCGTCCAATCTTTTATGACCACATTGTCGTCTTCGGATAATCCATCAGGCACTTTACTGTTTGGCGTATTAGGTAACTTGAATAAGATCTCTCTTATGTCCTCAATAGCTGATTTTAGATCATTTTCTAAAGGTTCTGCACTTGTTTTAAGATCTGCAACCTTAGTTTTCATTTCATTTGCTTCTTGAGGTTTTCCTGATTTGAAAAGAGCTCCTATAGAATCTGAATACCTTTTTATTTCTGACAATTTTGCGTCTAGAGATGTTTGAGCTGATTTTCTAATGTCATCTAATCGAATGACTTCATCTACAGATAGTATAGCTTGTTCGTCATACCCTCTTTTTTTAAGACCTGCTTTTACAGCGTCTGTGTTTTCTCGGATTACTTTTACTTGAAGCATCTTTTATTTGTTTATTTGAACTTTAAAAGTTCAATTTGACGTTACTTAATTGTTGTTTTTTTTGAAGCTACAAAGATAGTATTTTGATATTCAAATTATAAATGTATTTTTGCAGCACAAATCAAAGCTTAGGTAGATACTTCTTTTGCCAAAGTTCCTACAATTATAAGTTTATCCATTCTATTAGATTAACCTTTTGGTGGATATTCATTTCTAACAAAAATTTTATTTCAAACTTCCTAACACAATGTTGGACATATTACAGTTAAATGATATGCTCGTTCCCGAGCTAAAAGCACTCGCTGAAAAAATAGACCTAAAGGGTTACAAAAGACTAAGCAAACAAGATTTAATATATAAAATCCTAGACCACCAAGCACTTGTGGGTAAAACTGAGGTAGAGAATTCTGTTCCAGCTGCCAAACCTGAGAAGAAGGCACCTGCTAGAAAAGCTCCCGCAAAAAGAGCACCAGCCAAAAAGGCTCCCGCCAAAGCGGAGGAAACTATAAAAACAGCGGCTCCAAAATCTAAAAGAGGTCCGAAACCTGCAGCTAAAAAAGCAGCGGAGACTAAAGAGGTTGCAACTGAAGCTAAAGAAGTAGTGGAAGAAGCTCCAAAGCCTAAGAAAATACCAAAACACATTAGAGAGCAAATGGAAGCAGAAGCTGCAGGAAGGCCTGCGCCGAAGCCCAAAGGAAAAAAAGCTGACCTTTCAGCTCCTCAAGCACCAAGAGCGCCTCAGGCACCAAGAACACCACAAGCTCCTAAAGACAATCCAACGCCTCCACCAGCTCCAGTAAAAAAAGAGCCAAAATTCAATATAGACTTTGATGGTGTAGTAGAAGGGGAAGGTATCTTAGAAATGATGGCAGACGGTTATGGTTTCTTAAGGTCATCGGATTATAACTATCTATCGTCACCGGATGATGTATATGTTTCTCCATCTCAGATCAAATTATTTGGTCTAAAGACTGGTGATACGGTATTAGGTGCAGTAAGACCTCCAAAAGAGGGTGAGAAATATTTCGCACTTCTAAGAGTATCAAAAATAAATGGACGTGAGCCTTCTCAAGTAAGAGAAAGAGTACCGTTTGATTATTTGACACCATTATTTCCAGACGAAAAGTTCAACCTTAGCAGTAGACCGGACGGTAAGGATTATGGAACAAGAATGATTGATTTATTTACGCCGATCGGGAAAGGTCAGAGAGGATTGATCGTTGCACAACCTAAAACAGGTAAGACATTCTTACTTAAAGATATTGCAAACGCAATATCAACGAATCACCCAGAATGTTACTTAATTGTTCTTTTGATAGATGAGAGACCTGAAGAAGTAACAGATATGAGAAGAAGTGTAAATGCTGAAGTAATAGCATCTACGTTTGATCAGACAGCTGAAAACCACGTAAGAGTTGCTAATATCATCCTTGAAAAAGCGAAGAGATTAACAGAGTCTGGACAAGATGTAGTCGTATTATTGGATTCTATTACAAGATTGGCTAGAGCATATAACACAGTAGCGCCTACAAGTGGTAGAGTTCTTTCTGGTGGTGTAGAAGCGAATGCTCTTCATAAACCTAAGAAGTTCTTTGGTGCAGCTAGAAACATCGAAGGAGGTGGATCATTGACAATATTGGCTACAGCGTTGACAGATACAGGTTCTAAAATGGATGAAGTAATCTTCGAAGAATTTAAAGGTACGGGTAACATGGAGCTACAGTTAGATAGAACATTGGCTAATAAGCGTATGTATCCTGCAATCGATCTTACTAGATCATCTACAAGAAGAGAAGAATTGCTTCTTGATGAGGACGCATTGAAGAAAATGTTTGTTCTTAGAAATCACTTGGCAGACATGAAGCCAGATGAAGCGATGCAGTTTTTAAGAAAACACATGGTTGGTACTCGAAATAATGATGAATTTATAGCTTCTATGAATGGATAGTAAGTGAATTTTAGTGTAGAATTATACAATTGAAAGCTCTAATTATCATAATAATAAGGACGCATTGTAAAAAGCTGCATATATAAACTCCTTATTAGCCTAAGCTTTTAAATTTTAGACATTTAAGTCACAAGTAGGGTAGCGTAATTAAATAATTATTTGTACATTTGCGCTCCCTTATAAAACTTTGAGGATGTTGGCATATTAACAATATTAAAAGCTGCCTGTGTTTATGAAGTTTTAAATAAGTGAGAACAACAACGTAAGGCGACTTACAAAGAAAAATAAGCAGATAATTTTTTAAAGATATATTATGAGTAAACGTACATTTCAGCCTTCAAGAAAAAAGAGAACCAATAAGCACGGATTCAGATCAAGAATGGCTTCTAAAAACGGAAGAAAGGTTTTGGCTAGAAGAAGAGCTAAAGGTAGAGCGAAGCTTACCGTATCTGACGAAAACAGAATAAAGTAAAAACTACCTGATTAGATTACTCTAATCAAATAGTACTTAAAGTTATATATTCTGGGTAAGAGCGCACTGTTCTTATCCAGAATTTTCTATTTTATACCTACGTGAAAAAAAACCAAACATTTCCTAGAGAAGAAAAGCTCAAAAGCAAAAAGATGATTGGAAACATCTTCTCAAATGGATTTGTAGTCAAGTCCTATCCGATTAGGATACAATTTACATTTCACGAATTTACACACCTACCAAGATGCCAAGTTGGAGTATCTGTCTCCAAAAGAAATTTTAAGAGTGCAGTAGACCGAAATCGCATAAAACGTCAACTTAGAGAAGTTTATAGACTTAACAAAACAGACTTAATAAATAAGCTGGAAGCTAGGGATAAACATCTAGCCATGATGATAATTTACACTAATAACGAAAAGTGGGACTATTCTAAGATTGCGACAAAAGTGAATGACGCTTTTGGTAAGATCAGAATTTAGCTCATGCGTTGCAGCTTGTGATATTTAGGCTTATGGGTACGAATATATCATAATAAGTCAACTCCATTTGAGTGTAAAGTGTAGAAAAAGATTAAAAAGGGTAGTCGAATTCACTACCGAGAGTACTTCTTAAAGACAATTAGGAGTAGTATTTATTCTTGAATTTCTCATTTATTTAATTTCGATTTAAATTTCTTACTTTTAGTTGTCGAGCAACATAATGATGGGTTTACTTTGTTTTAAATCCTCAGTTGTATTTTTTTATTTTAAGTGAGCTCATTTGAGGCTTACATGTATTGATCTTTTTAGTTGAGTATTAGGTTTAAAACTCTTTTGGGGAAGAGGCTGTTTAACTTTCTATTTGATGTGATCAAAAATCCTGTTAGTGTCTGTGATATACTTTTTAAAGAAACTTTTGTTATGCAACTAAATAGAATACCGGGGATAACAATTACACTTATTTTCTTTTTTGCAATGCTTAATATTGATTTAAGTGCTCAGTTTGAAGTATTGCCCTGTGATGATCCTGATAACAATGGAGTAGGATGTTATTGTGAAACTGCAGGTGTTTTGTGTACCCCAGATCTTTTGGACGGTTTTGAATTTGCGATGTCTGATATTGAAAACTTTGGTGATTTAGAAAATGACTTATGTCCACCATTTTTTAATGGAAATGGAGGGATCCCAAATAATGTAAATTTCTTTGCTTTTGTCGTTTGGTGCGAGGAATTGACGTTTGATGTATTAGTTAGTAACTGTATAGATAATCCCCTCGATAACTTTGAAACATATGGAATTCAAATGGCATTGTTTGCAAATTGTCCAGCTGCTAATGGGGGTAATTGGGATGCAGTCGAATGTATTACATCTGGCAATGATGCTTGTTTTGATACAGAAGCTGAAGTTCCCGCAGTTCAGACATTTAGTGCCACTGGGTTAGAAATAGGTGCAACATATTATTTTATGGTTGATGGATGCGCATTATCTACTTGTAAAGTAACTATCGATGTACAAGGCACATGCGGAGATGGAGAAATAACGGATTGGGACACAGGTCTCACGGGGCCATTAACTGTTTGTGTAGGAGATACAGAAACATATACAGCTGAGGATGCAATAGTTGGACTTGATGGTGCGGAAGAATATTATTATTATTTAAATGGAGTACCTTTTACGGATGGTGAAGAATTATTCAATCTGGATATTACATGGGATACTCCTGGTAGCTATACACTATGTGTCGATGTCTCGAATCTTCCATGTATAGAAGAATCAGCAGATCCTGATCAAAATTGTATTACAGTCTTTGTATCAGGTCCAGGGAATGGAGATATAACTGCAGATCCTGCAATTTTATGTCCTGATGAGACAAGCGATATCTCAGTTAGTAATAATAACCCAGATCCATTACTATCAAATTATATAATAATAGTGGGTCCAGATGGAACAGTAGTACAGGTTGTAGATGGACTGACTACTACTTTGACTTATGACTTATGTGGAGATTTTATAGCATATTATTATAGTTTTCTTACTTCAGAAAATCCTACATTACCAGCAGTCGGAGATGTTTGGACTTTACCAGACTGTTTAGCGAGTTGTTGCTCGTTGGAGGATGTTGTTATTTCTTTCGAAGATGACGAGGATCCCGTATTTACAACAGAGCCAGCGGATATAACGCTAGATTGTGCTGATGATATAGCTGCAGATGAACCCTTGACATGGACAGATAATTGTGCTGGTACAGGAACAGTGTTGCCTGATGTAGTGGAAAATTACACGCTGTGCGATGGGGGAACAGTAGTTAGAACTTGGACCTTTATTGATAGTTGTGCCAATGATGCAGAACATATACAAACCATCACAATTGATCCCGTTCCACTACCAGTATTTACAACTTTACCAGGAGACAGCATTATCAATTGTGATACAGCTCAGTTTTTTGTTCCGCTAGACTTAGAATATACAAACTCTGCAGCTGGAACATGTGAGATAACAGGTATTGTGAGCCCAACTTCAGTCGGGATATTTGATCTGTGTGGTAGTTCTGTAACTTATACTTGGGAATTCACAGATGAGTGTCTTAGAACCATCACTCATACTCAAGAGGTAACCGTGGAGGAGGTAGGCGCAGCCAACGAATTTGTTAATCCACCTGGAGATACAACGATTACTTGTTTAGAGTGGTTGACTTTTACACCAGCTACTTTGAGTTATAATAATAAACAGTTTGGAGCTTGTGAAATAAGCGGAACTGAGGATGCGGTAACGACGGACATTCATGATCCTTGTGGGAACTCAATAACTTATATCTGGGAATTTATAGATGTATGTAATAGAATGATTAGCCATACACAAGTTGTGACGGTGGAGCCAATGCTGGAAGCTGCTTTTGTGGATCCACCTGCAGATGTAACCATAGATTGTGATGAATTACAAATTTTTGTTCCTGCCATATTAAGCTATACAAATAGTGGGACAGGAAGTTGCCTTATTGAGGGAATGATAGCTTCTACCAGTGATGGAGATCTAGATACCTGTGGTAATTCAGTAATCTATACTTGGGACTTTACTGATGATTGTGGACGACCGATTACGCATAGTCAGACAGTGACAGTAGAACCAATACCAGAAGCTTCTTTTGTCAGTCCACCAGGAAATGTTTCGATCAATTGTGATGAACTGCAAACATTTACACCTGCAATATTGGCATACACAAATGGCGGAATAGGTGCCTGCTTGATAGAAGGGACGGTAGAACCAGTTGGTGATGGTACGTTAGATATTTGTGGAAATTCAGTTACTTACACATGGGGTTTTACTGATGATTGTGGACGACCTATAACGCACAGCCAGACGGTCACTGTGATCCCAGTTTCAGAGGCGATCTTTGTGAATGTGCCTGGTAACGTTTCTATTGATTGTGATGAGCTGCAGACATTTGTGCCTGTGATATTAACATATACGAATGGAGGAACGGGGGCGTGTTTGATAGAAGGAATGGTAGATCCAGTTGGAGACGGTACGTTAGATATATGTGGCAATATGGTAACTTATACATGGGACTTTGCTGATGATTGTGGACGACCGATTACACATAGTCAGACAGTGACAGTGGAACCTATACCAGAAGCTACTTTTGTAGATTCTCCAGCGAGTGTTACTATTACATGCGACGAATTGCAGACATTTATGCCTGTGATATTAACATATACGAATGGAGGAACGGGAGCGTGTTTGATAGAAGGAATGGTAGATCCAGTTGGAGATGGTACGTTGGATATATGTGGCAATATGGTAACTTATACATGGGACTTCACTGATGATTGTGGACGACCGATTACGCATAGTCAGACAGTGACAGTGGAACCTATACCAGAAGCTATTTTTGTAGATCCTCCAGCGAGTGTTACTATTACATGCGATGAATTGCAGACATTCACACCGGCAATATTAACATATACGAATGGAGGAACGGGAGCGTGTTTGATAGAAGGAATGGTAGATCCAGTTGGAGACGGTACGTTAGATATATGTGGCAATACTGTAACTTATACATGGGATTTCACTGATGATTGTGGACGACCGATTACACATAGTCAGACAGTGACAGTGGAACCTATACCAGAAGCTACTTTTGTAGATCCTCCAGCGAGTGTTACTATTACATGTGATGAATTACAAACATTCACACCTACGATTTTAAATTACACCAATGGAGGAACAGGAGCATGTCTGATAGAAGGCACGGTCGATCCTGTGGGTGATGGCACCCTGGATATATGTGGAAATTCAGTGACATACACATGGGATTTTGAAGATGAATGTCTGCGAACAATAACGCATAGTCAGACGGTGACGGTAGAGCCAATCCCTGAAGCTGCATTTGTAGATCCGCCGGGGAGTATTACTATTAATTGTGACGATTTACAGTCTTTTGTTCCAGCAATATTAAGTTTTACCAATGGAGGGACAGGTGCATGTCTGATAGAAGGCACGGTAGATCCGGTAGGCGATGGCACCTTGGATATATGTGGAAATTCAGTGACATACACATGGGATTTTGAAGATGAATGTCTGCGAACAATAACTCATAGTCAGACAGTTACAGTTGAGCCTATTGCACCCCCAACTTTTATCGATCCTCCTGCTGGTGAAACGGTAGGTTGTGGAACAAAACCAAATGAAGGAGACGGACCACTTTTGAGTTATACAAACGGCGGAATAGATGCTTGTGAAACGGCTGGGGAAATAACTCCTATAGAAGAGTACAATGTGACGGAATGTGGCGGAAGTATCGTTTATACATGGACATTTACCGATGATTGTAGCAATGTAATAACAGAATCTCAAACGATAACTGTAACTCCAGCTCCTCAAGCTCAGTTAGAAGATTTACCGCCATCAAGTATCACAATAGAATGTAATGAAAACACAGATACAGGCCCTGAGCTTGTAGTAACTAATAATGAAAGTGGAGATTGCTTGATTGAAGATATGATCACACCAACTAAAGTCGGTGATGCAGATAATTGTGGAGGAGCATTTCAGTTTGTATGGGAGTTTACAGACGCTTGCGGACGAACAACCTCATTCACTCAAACTGTAAATGTAAATCCTGCACCGATTGCAGCATTTGATAATATTCCAATAGATATCGATATCGATTGTGGACAAAGTACGGATACTCCTGATGACTTATCCTATACAAATGGTGATACAGGAGATTGTGAAATTTCTGGAGATGCTCCTGGAGTTAGGTCAGGAACGATTGATTATTGTGGAGGTACATTGATTGATACTTGGGAATTTGTAGATGAATGTGGACGACTGATTACTACTTCTAGAAATGTAAATGTAGCTCCTGCTCCACCAGCTGAATATATAAATCCACCAGCTGATATTTCAGTTGACTGTGCGAATGTAGCTACAGTTTCTACATTATTAAATTATAGCAATGGAGAGGCAGGTGTTTGTTTAATATCTGGTGCAAGTACAGCGGTAGTAAGTGGTAGCTATGGTGCCTGTGGAGGTTCACTTATATATACTTGGAGTTTTGTGGATAATTGTGGAAGGCCAATTTCTTACTCTCAAAACATAACTGTAGACCCAGCACCAGATCCAGCATATATTAATCCACCAGTCGATTTGACGATAGGGTGTGAAGATACATATACTGGTGCCGAGATATTAAATTATACAAATGGGGCAAGTGGAGATTGTGAGATCTTTGGAGCAATAATTCCAATCACTACCCAAGATGATAATATTATTACAAATACATGGGAATTTGAAATTCCATGTTCTGGCGAGTTTTTAACCCATGTTCAGACTGTAACTTTGAGTATTGTGCCAGATATTTCTATCAACCCCTCAATTGTTTTCTTATGTCTAGGAGAAAGTTATGACTTACAGGAAGTGATAGTAGATGATGCAAATGGAACTAATATAACGCTCACTTATCATAATGCATTTCCCCCGACGGCGGGTAATGAAATACCACCAATTGTTAATCCTACTTCTGATTTCATCTATGTAATAAATGCTACCAATGAATTTGGATGCGAAGATTTTGAGTTGATAAATATATTTATCGAAGAACCGCCATATGCGGGCGAAGATCAATCGACGACAGTTTGTAGCGATGGTTTTCCGCTAAACCTTTTCAATTTCATACCTCCATTTGCAGATCAAAATGGCTCTTGGTTGGATCTTGATGGTGTCGGCGCTAATATTTCTAATCCTTTCGGTGCAACATTTAACAACGTACCACCTGGCAATTACAGTTTATATTATATTGTATATAGTACTACTGTTTGTGACAATGATACAATAATTCTTAATGTGGAAGTCATTGAGGATGTAATGTTTGAGATTACTGACGTCACCTGTATTGGAGCAAATGACTTTTATGAAGTTTATTTAAATTCTAATGGATTTGATATACAGACGACAGAAGGAACGCTCACGAATATATCTGGGAATGAATATGTTGTGACTAATATTCCTATTACAACGGGTGTTTTTATAAGCGCATTTGAAACAGTAAGCGGTTGTTCATTCACTCTGTTCGTTGATATTCCTAATTGTGACTGCCTAGATATCGACCCTCCAACTGGACAAAATATAAGCATCTGTATAGACGAACAGCCTATTGTGCTTTCTGTAACTGTACCTGGAGGAATGACTGCAAATTGGTACTACACCCAAAGTTCTAGTACTCCTTTTTTACAAGGAACAACTGATTTTACGATACAAGATTCTACATCAGGAGTTTATAGCTACTATGTGGAGACTTATGATCCAGCTACGGATTGTTCTTCTAATGTAAAGTTAAAAATTGATGTAGAAATAAATGATCTACCAGATGCTATTGATGCAATTGTGAATATCTGTGATCTTGATAATGATGGAATGGAAACTGTTTCTTTACAGACATTCAACTCATTTACCAATAGTAGTCCCGCTAACATATTTAGTTATTTTGGATCATTTGCAAATGCCGATTCCAATACGGATCTGCTTCCAGATGCCTTTAATCTAAGTATAGGTTCGAATGTCATATTTGTAAGGATTGTGAATTCCGCAAATTGTGTCAACTTTGCGGAGCTAGAATTAATTCTAACAGATCTGCCAGAAGCTGCGGTAACAACAGATGCACCTTCATGTATTGGTGATGAAGATGGGGTAATAGATATAACAGCATTGGATGTAAATGGAGTTATGATGACCAGTCTGGATGGAATTACATTTACTACAGATATCCAATATAATGGCTTAGCTCCAGGAGCATATACCGTATATGTTCAAGATGAAAATGAATGTATCTCTACTTACGATGCAATAATTCCGGATGGCTTAGAGATTTTGTTCACCACGTTTACTTCCGAATGTAATGATAATGGCACGAACACTGATCCGTCGGATGATTTTTATACAATAACATTACTTATCGAAAATAACAAAGGAAACAATGGATTATACAGTGTAATATTCAATGGAGCTACTCAATATGCTTATTCATATGGCAGCAATGAATCATTTACGATACCTGCAGATCAAGGAAATAATATTGATATTGTTATCGCCGATAATGAATTTCTTTGTACTCAAAATCAAACTTTTGGGCCTCTTAATCCATGTTCAACAAATTGTGAGGTGAACATTGATGTATTAACCTTTGAATGTAATGATGGTGGCACAGAGACTGATCCATTAGATGATTTTTATACGGTTACGATCAATGCTTCTGCTATGAACGGGTCACAGAATAATACTTATAATGTATTTCTGGATGGTGTACTTCTTTATAACTTTGATTATGGCATAGATGAAACATTTCAAGTGTCAGCAAATGGAAATAACTTGAGTATCACATGCCAAGATAATGAAGACGTGCAATGTCAAACCTCTCAAGAAATAGGACCTCTTATTTCTTGTAGTGGAGGTTGCCAGATCACTTTGGATATTATTTCATCAGAATGCTCAAACAATGGAACAGCATCGTTGCAGACAGACGACTTTTTTACATTTACTATTAATGGAAACATAATAAACGGAGATGCATTGACACAATTTGAATTATTCATCGATGGTGTCAGTCAAGGATTGTACAACTATGAAGAAGATATAGTATTTGATATCAGCGCGGATGATATGGATCATATTATTTCAATAAGTGATATTTCGAACGCAGGGTGTGTCGATGCATTTACGACAGATGTATTATCCAATTGTTCTACAGATTGTGAGATCTTACTTAATGATATAGTAGAAGAATGTTTTGATAACGGGACTCCACAAAATTCTACTGATGATTTTTACGAAATCACAATAAATATATCATCTGTCAACGGAGCATCAAATCAGATGTTTAACTTACTAGTTGATGGTACTTTCATAGGAGCTTATCCTTACGATCAAGATAATATTATTACTATTCTAGCGGATAATGCTATACATTCGCTCTTAATCCAGGATAGTGAAGAGTTAGCTTGTGAACTTCAATTAGAAACGACTCAATTAGTTCCCTGTTCTGATGCTTGTTTAATTCAAGTATCTATTCTAAATGTCGAATGTTTTGATAATGGGACAGCAACTAATATCGACGACGATTTCTATGAATTTGAGTTGATAGGTACGCTATTAAATGGAGCCGGAAATACAAGTTTCCAATTGTTTGTAAATGGTGTATTTGAAAATACATACAGTTACGATGAACTGATCAATCTTACCCTTCCTGCTGATAATACAGTCTACACATTTTTAATCGAAGATGTAGATGATTCATCTTGTACTTCTGAAATTCAAACGAATGAGCTAGTATCATGTTCTACAGATTGTGAGATTATCTCAGAGGATATCGTCTATCAATGTTTTGATAATGATACTCCGACTGATCCTTCAGATGATTTTATAGAGATAACGATTAATGCTTCAGCCACAAATGGATCTACTACAAATATGTACAATCTATATTTTGATGGCGTATTAGAAGGGATATTCACTTATGGGACAGCACAGATATTTACGCTGCCAGCGGATGGGCAAATCGTTACGCTAAGGTTTCAAGATAGCCAAGACTTACAATGTGATCTAGAGGTAGCGACCGAACAACTAGCACCTTGTTCCGACGGATGCTTGATCGGATTGAATGTTGTGAATGTCGAATGTTTTAATAATGGAACACCAACTGATGTGAATGACGATTATTATGAAATTACAATTGAAGGCGAAGTACTAAATGGTACACCTTCTGCTAATTTTGAAGTGTTGGTTGATAATGTATCACAGGGGAATAGTCCATACGGTACTAGCTATGTAGTAACTATTCCAGCTAACGGGATGACACATGTTATAGATATAGTAGATGAAGGTGATGCTGCATGCAATGCATCGTACACTACAGACGCACTTACTTCATGTTCTACTGATTGTGAGATCGCAATTTTAGATTATACATATATGTGTTTTGACAATGGAACATTGGACGACCCAAGTGATGATTATTATGAAGTGAGTTTTTCAACAAGTGCAATAAATGGATCTAGTGGATATAGTTTGACGGTTTCTGGAACACCAGGTAACAACTATAATTATGGAGAAGTGGTACAACTTACCTTTCCAGCGGATGGAGCAAATCTTATTTTTATACTCACAGACTTGATTGACGATCAATGTAAAGCAAACCAGGTAGACGGACCGCTTGAGCCATGTTCTAATCTATGTACTATAGAGCCAATGATCATGGAGTCTTTATGTTTCGATAATGGAACACCTATTGATCCATCAGATGATTATTGGGAGATTACTTTATTTGTCAACCCAGCAAATGGTGAGACCGCACCAAATTTTGATCTTAGAATTGATGGAATATTCGATGGGACCTATCCTTACAGTCAAAATAACGTGATAACTATTCTAGCTGATAATTCTACACACGAAATAACAGTAACTGATAGTGATGATATGACATGTGATGCATCCATAACTACTGAACTATTAGGTTTTTGTAGTACTCCGTGTGAGATAACTGCGAGCTATGATAATATTTCTTGTGAAAACAATGGCACAAATGATACTGGAGATGATGATCTATATTATGTTGACTTGTTAGTTTTGGATTCGAATGCAGGACAATTCGAAATACCTTCTCTTTCTTTATCTGGAATGTATAATCAGGTGGTCAATATTGGTCCATTTAATATATCTGATGGAAATCTGATAATAGAAATATTTGATGCAGATCAAAATTTATGCTTTATTCAAATAGAGTTGATTCCACCTGCTCCATGTAGTGATTGCGTACAGACTGCAGATGCAGGAGCGGGAGGTACCATTTCTTGTGAAGTTTCTGAGATAGCCTTAATGGGTTTTTCCTCTGAGGTAGGTATGTATTCTTGGTCTGGGCCAGCTGGTAATTTGGTTAGTCAAACATTAGAAGCGACAGCCGTGAGCATAGGTACCTATACATTTAGTGTATTATTCGATGATGGTTGTGTAGTTGAAGATTCAATAGAAATCAATGCCGATACAGATCTACCTATTGCGTTATTGACTAATGATGGAGAGATTACTTGTGCCAAACCAACTACTATCTTAGATGGTAGCGAATCCGGTTCTACGAATGAATTTATATTTTATTGGTATGATGAAGATGATAATCTAGTATCCCAAGATCAAACATTTGAAACAGATGTTCCAGGTGTTTATTTCTTACAAGTAGAAACAATAAGTAGTAATTGTAAATCAGCTTTGGAGCCGGTACAGATTATTGCTAATATCAATGTGCCCACCGCGATTATTTATGCTGTTCCAGATAGTGTTATAAATTGTGTGATAGAAACCATAACATTGGCTACAGACCAAGAAGAAAACGTTAGCTATACTTGGTTTGTCAATGGACTGCCTATCGAGAACGTAATTGAACTAGAAGTCACAGAAATAGGAACTTACGGATTGACGGCGGTAGATACGATAACGGGTTGTATAGGTGATGCGGACATCATAATATCTAGCCTAGTGGGTTATCCCAATATAAGCCTTGAAGCTCCTGAAATGCTAGATTGTGATAGTGACGAAGTATCTATTAAGGCTACAAGTATAGATACAGGAGCTGATTTTAATTCATATTGGCAGGATGGAAACCTAAATATTATTCAAGAGGATGAAGACGAGCTTATGGTTTTCCAACCTGGGCTATATTTCTACACCCTCATCGATAATGATAATGGATGTGAAAACACAGACTCTATAATAATCGAGCTGATTGAGAATGATATAGAAATCATAACTATTCCAGAAATAATATTCATCAATGGACAAAGTGTGACACTTACTGCAACTGTGAATCTAAATACTTCCGAAATTGAAAGTATTCTATGGACACCGAGTGATAATATGAGTTGCGCTACATGTTTGACTACACAGATCAACGACCCTACAGATAGCATATATATAATCACCATTATTGATATCTATGGATGTATTGATACGGCAGAAGTGAGGTTGGATGGAAGAGATAGACCAGAAATCTATATTCCAAATGTATTTAACCCCAATAGTAACTCAGGTAACAGCAAGTTTATTATTTATGGAAATGCTGAAGTAGAGCGGATTCTGGACCTTAAAGTTTTTGATAGATGGGGTAATCTCGTCTATGTATCAAAGACTATGGAACTTAACAATCCTTCTAGTGGATGGGATGGAACGTATAATGGACAAGAAGTAGAACAAGGCGTTTATGTATATATTATCGAAGTATTGTTACGTGATGGATCGGTGGAAGTGCAACATGGCGATCTGACTGTTGTTAGGTAATAGAAGAATATTTTTACTAGATTTGAATAACTAGAAAGCAAATCGGTAACTGTATCCGTTTATCTGTACATAGATCAAAATGTGAACGACAAAATGAAAAGCATTAATTATAAATTATTTAATTTGGCATTTGTATGTACAATGTTGATGTATATGGGCCCTGTTACACAATCAAGTGCACAAGTTGTTCTATATATGGAGATGATGAGTGAAGAAAAGCCTATCAAGTACTATGAAGGTCAAATGCTGTCATTTAAATCTGCCGACTACCCAGACGAATGGCAAACCATTAAAATCGATAGGTTAATAGATGATGAAAAATTGGTTTTGTATGATGGAGGAATAATGAAATTGAGCGATATTATCGAGGTAAGAAGAACTCGGGGTTGGGCAAATACGATGGGGTATATGTTGCAAACATTTGGTGTTGCTTGGTTTGGGTTCGGAGGAATAGCTCATTTCACAACCTCTAACTTTTCTTTTGGAGTAGACACACTTGCCATCGGAGCCACTGCTATAGCTTCTGGCTGGATTATTCGAAAGTTTTTGAAGCATAAAAAGTACAAAGTAGGCAGAAGGAATAGACTTAAAATATTGGACCTGAGTTGGCCAGAGCCAACAGGAAGTAGAAGCAGTGGATAATGATCTTTAATTCATTCAAAAATCGTGTTTCTAATTTACTATTTCGTAACTCACAAAAGCCTACCTTTATCTGCGAATGACGGAGACAAAAAAGCGTTTGCCTAATATATTGACAATGTTTAGAGTTGTACTTGCAATAGCATGTACCTATTTTGCTATACAAGGCGATAAACAATCATTAACGATTAGTCTTGTTCTCTTTTTGATCGCTGGATTCACAGACTTTTTAGATGGTTATCTCGCACGAAAATGGAAGACAGAATCTAATTTCGGACGCATCACGGATCCTATCGCTGATAAATTATTAATCCTCGGAGTCTTCTTTTCTTTTTCGATGCATGATGTAGTTCCGTTACTTTTTACACTGATCATTTCATTTAGAGAAATCTTATTGACGGTTATCAGATTAGTTCTTGCACCGAAAAAAGTAGTCATAGAAGCTGCTCCTAGCGGTAAGTTCAAAATGTTTTTTCAAGGAGGTTCCTTAATCACAATTTACTTGATGATGATCTTTAATAAACCCTTGAAAGAGACTTTTAGTGTGAAGACTTTTGAGTGGACGATCTATGGTTTGCTTCTTTGTGTAGTAGCAATTACCTTATACTCTGGTGCTGAATTTTTTATTAAGAATAAGCGGGCGATTAAGAAGTTGATATAAGAATGCTCACTTCGGCTTCGCTCAGTGAGCGGTATGGCGAGTGGTTTTCTTGGTGAGCGGTATGGCGAGTGGTTTTCTTGGTGAGCGGTATACAGAGTGGTTCGCTTGGTAGCGGTATAGGGTATGTTTCTCTCAGTCAGCGGTATGCCGAATGGTTCGCTCAGTGAGCGGTATGGCGAGTTGTCAATTTCACTACACTTTTTGAAGTTGACCTGGGCATCAGCATGCTGTAATATCCAAAGATTGTTACTTCCTTTGAATCGCAGCTTAACCATAACTTACGATTTCACAAACATCTTCGATTCTACCTTGTTTTTACCTTCTACAGTAATAATATATAGACCTTGTATAAACGCTGATATATCAATGTTTTTCGAAGAAGAGGTGATATTTGATGTGCTAGAAATCAATTGTCCTTGAAGGTTAGAAATAATCATGTTGTAATTTCCTGTTTTAGAAAAATCTACCACAAGATTGTTCATATTTATTAATCTCACATTAAAAGTTGAGATCTGAGAATCAATTTCATTTACATTCGTAAAGAAGTCTTCTGCGTCCAAAGCTTCTTGTAGTGTGCTTGTATTGCTATTTTCTACTGCGCCAGATGCATTTCTTACTACTGATATTATTTTGTAATTCGATATATCAGCAATGCTAGATGCATCAATTTCGAAAGTATAAATTGACTTTTCACCTGCATTGATTTGTTCAGTTATTTCTCGTACTTCAACGGCTATTGGTATTCTGTCATAGAAAGCTTCAGCAGCTGGGATCACAGCCGGCTCATCCCTATATTTGCAACTAGCATAGACTCCCGTATTCCCAGTACCAAATATATTTGCTAAATTATATGCTGCACCTTCACCTTGTACATTGTCTTGTGTCAATATTACAGCTATATCGTCAACACTAGATAGATTCTCAAAGGCCTCTAATTCTACCATTACTTCTAAAACATCATTTTCTAAAGTAGCAATATTTCTAGTTTTTAACAGAGCTGGTTGGTAAATTCTATTAATTATTTCTTTATGAATATCTGGCAATAATAACAATGTATTCTTGTTAAAAGCGATGGAACTTGCGTTTCCCAATTGAGTAGCTCCTAAGTTTGAGAAATATTCAAATGAACTGTCAAGTGGATCATCAATTGTACCAGATCGGTGTACAGAGACCGCTGAGACATGATTAGGAAACCTTTCTTGCAATAGACTAAGGTCGTTTTCTACATTTACATCAAACGGTCTACTGTTATTTACAAAACCTTCTACAAAAACTTGCCTTTGCCTTTCTCTAGGTACTTCATTGAAGTAAAGTACATTATCATTTTCACACTTTAAATTATTTGATTCTAATTCAATTCCGTTTATTTTACTTAATCGAGCTGATACAATTAAGGCTTTATCAAATTGAAAATCAGGCTTAATACAGAAGTATTCAAATCTTTTATCTATCTCATTCTGTAAGAAACTGTATTCTGTTTTAGCTCCTTCTACATCTAATTCTATCTCATAACTCGATACATTTTGAAATGGATTGGCTGGTTCAAATAACAATCCACCATTGATGGTTACGTTTTCTCCATCCTCACCGTAGATTCTATTATTTAAGTTCATGAAATGATAATGACTATCTGCAACGAAATCATCAGCAATTTTGACGAATGATACATCATCAAGATAATAATCTGCATCATCTACAGCATAAAAATTTATTGACCCTACTCTTTGACTAGGATAACCATTTTTTATTAAAAACTGACCTACACATTCTTCATTTACTCT
Source organism: Halioglobus sp. (assembly GCA_047628935.1). Lineage (GTDB taxonomy): Bacteria > Bacteroidota > Bacteroidia > Chitinophagales > Saprospiraceae > CAJXUU01. Next base: position 43,267 of record JBLHWH010000008.1, read on the forward strand.
TACGCTATATGTATTTGATCTGTCCCCACGATACATTGTGATTTCGATGTTAAACCACTCATTATCAGCATATGGAAACCCCATATTGATTTTATTATCTGCATCAACACTAAAGCCATACGACTCCGCAGTACCTATAGTACAATCACCATATTGGCATAACAATGTAAAATGATCATCTCCTCCAAAATCTACACGTGAATCTAATCTTAGATACCCTTTTTTATTAGGTCTAACAAGCATTTGCGTTTTGAACTCATATACTCCATAACGAATTGTTTCATCGGCAAACTTGAATTGGAGGTCACTTGTATAATTTCCTTCTTTGAAGATTCGAATCGCATTGCTACCAGAGAATGCCTCTACATCCGTAACTTCCGTATCTAGTGATGCATCAAAATCCCATGCATCAAAGTTAGGGGAGACTTCGCCGATATTGTCTCCGACCGTGTAATCATCGAATGATTCGAAGATGGATTGTGATTGGATGCTGAATTGGAATGTGATGAAAGCTAATAATAAAGTGATCTTAATTTTCATATGTTTAAAATTTTATTTTTTTGTAAAAAACCAACGATTTATGTTTAATCGTGTTTTCCACATTTCTACAAAATGTTTTTAAAGCCACGATTCTATCATCTCCTTGGGTGTCTGTAGCTTGTCCACCGGAACCTTTATAAATAAAAATTTAATGGCACAAATTTCAATTCTGGTTTGAATTGGAATAAAAATTAACCAACGATCTTTATTACTCCCTCTGGTTTCTAAAGCTCAGGTCATCGGCGTTTCATTGGTTGTGTTTTATTATGTAATCTTGGAATATAAGTAAGGAACAATTGGTTGCCATATGCAACCCCAAACTAGAGCTTCATCACTTTTTTGAATGTAGCTACATTGTCCACTTTATTTCTAATATCAAGTATATAAAGACCAGTATCCAAACCACTTAAGTCAATGTTATTTGATTTGACTTGCATTAACGATTTTCCAGCTAGGTTTTTGAGTAGTATAGTATACTCTTGTAAGTTAATCCCATCTATTGTTAGTTCTGATGTTACAGGATTTGGATATACTTTTATCTGACTACCGAGTTCAGTATTTGCAATATTGGTTAGAATTCCATCACAGTTTTCGTCTATATCATTGCTATCATCTTCTATTGCTCCAGGATTGATTTCAGGATTAGATTCATCACAATCTACATCAGATAGATAGCCATCTTCGTCATTGTCTACTATGGCCTCAGATCTGTAGAGTTCTAGGCCATATTCTGGGGTATATTTATTGAAAATTAGGGTTCCTTTTGCTTTCATCATAATAAAATCAGCTCCAGAAGAAGTTAAATTGGTAACCGTTTCTATCGAATCAGGATCTGTTCTATAAATAAAAAGATTTTTCTTAAAATCCATATCTGACAATATCAAAGCAACGTCTTGACCCAGTTTTTCAATAACAAATGTACTAGCGGTAGATATTCCATTATAACTCTGTCGCGAATCTAATGTGCCGTCAGTAGTATAAACAAAGCTGACTGAAGAAGTGTCGCTTGGTGTTAAATAATATAATAGATCATCAATTACATAAAGAGGAGTATATGGGTCAAATTCATCTTTAATTAAAGAAGTAGAGGTCGTATTTGGATCAAATGATAATATTGAATCAGATGTCTTCATTACAAAATGATTATTAACCATTTTTGCTTCAAGAAAGACTCCAGATATGTTTTTAAAATAGACTTCTTTTGTGTTAAAATCAATTATATAGTCGTTAAACAAGCCATTGCTACTGGTATTACCTTGGACTAGCATATAATCGCCATCACCGACTGCTCTTTTTATACTATAGAAATAGCCAAATCCTTCGTCAAAGAGATAATCCCTCAGAAGCATAGTACCGTCTTCAGTACCATCCGAAATGATTACTCTCCCAGTTGTACTCTCTGTTGATTTATCCGCCCCAACAAAAAAGCCACCAACTTCAGAAGGAATAATGCTATTACTTGTGTTAAATATTCCAAGATCAATAATTTCACCCTCAATTGCATTTAAATACCATAATCGCTTAAAGTTATTCGCGCCGCGATATAAAATCACCCCGCCATTATAGGGATACATATCACTTATTTCTGCGCTAAAATTCTTCAACTCTGAAATCACACCATCTACAATTGAATATATTGTTCTATTATCATTTATAACATATATCACACTGCCTACTACTACTAATCTTGTCAGCTTAGAACCAAACGACGTATAATTATATCTCTTCACAGTTCCCTCTACCGTTCCATCCGTACTGTATATACTGTGATTATTATTATCTGGCGAAGTGGCTAGATAATATAATAGTCCATCCTTTGTATTTGTCCCTCCTTGAAAAGGATCCGTAATACTATTATATTGAGAATCATTGTGATCTAATAATAGTGTAGCTCCTTGACTTGAGAGAAATGAGCATATAATAATCTGAAATAATAGGGTTGTAATTGATTTCATTGTGATCTTAATTTTAATGGTGTAAATATAAAATATCCTAATTGTTTTGATGCGGCTACCTTCATTTAATTTTACATTCTTCTTATTTGCAAGGAAATATGTCACCAATTTACTTCCCCATTCTCTTGAGGTTAGTCGATGGCTCCAGCCATCGACTTCATGCGATTATATAACTATCCCGTTTTGGTTTTATAAGTTTATTCAAGAAAATTTAATCCTTTATATAAGGCAGAATTTTTACAATCATATAACACCGTGTCAGTCTTCTGACTGATCTAGGTCAGAGACCTAGACGAATATAATATTGACAATCTGTAATGTTACTTATGGCAGCAGCTAATGTGGATGTTCTTGTCTATGGTAGACAAAACGAAAAAGCTCGCACCCAAATTTCGGATAACGAGCTTCTTTCTCTTTTTTAGGAAAACACAGTCTCTTGATGATGGTCAGAAAAAGACGGTTGTAGATCTGCTTTCTGCTTTAGTTCTAAAAGCGAATCTTACTAAGCAATTAGTCTTATTACTCCTCTACGTTTTCCTCAATCAATTTTGGCTGGGTACATCTTATATTCTCGTAAGTTCTTGTCTAAAATAATTGCTGGGGATAAAAAAGTAAATTGACCTGAGTAATCGATTTCTAAAATTTGGTATGAACATGATATAACATTATTATCAATTTTGTAAGACCCGTACATAACTGATGTATCTTTAGTAAGCTCAGCTTTTGGTGTGACAATGAAATATTTAATTATGTCAAAGTCTTCAGTATTCCTTGAAAGAAATACAAATTGACCATCCTCAGTAAGCAATATGTAATTAAATGAAAATCCACGGGACTTTATTCCAGCATGTTCATCACTCCATTCCATTCCATTGGTTCTGAAATATAATATTTGGTTTCTTGAACCATTATTTGGTAAATAATTTTGAAGAAGTTGAATGAGAATATTTGTTGCGTGAAAGAAACTGAACCTCTTGTCCAAATCCTTTCTATATGTAAGAATAAGATTTTGTTTAACTATTTTTGTGCAAACCAGGAAAAAGATAAAATATTCTAGTTGAAAAACGATAATTGGTAAATTGTAAAAATTTGATATTCTATAATTTGCTCATAATCTAGATACTATACTTTCAGTGATTATCTTTGAGTTTTAGTATTTTCATCAATTTAAAGTCACAATTATCTTTTGAAACAAAACAAAAAATACAAATCCAAAATTCTTCTTTTCGGAGAATACACTGTGCTCCATGGGTCTAAAGCATTGGCTATGCCGTTTTCTAAGTTTGCTGGGGAGTGGATCTATGACAAATCACATAAAAGTCGACAGGAGATACAAAGGCTAAAACAATACTTACTAACGATCTATAGATCAGGGAAGATTGACAATTTTGATTTTGATGAACTAGAAAGACTGACTTCTAAAGGACTTGCATTTGAATCCAATATTCCTCAAGGGTACGGTGTAGGAAGTAGTGGCAGTGTGACTGCAGCTGTTTATGATCTATTATTTAAGCACAATGAAAGGGTATCCATCAATGAATTAAAATCTACATTAGGACTCATAGAATCTTGTTATCATGGCTCTTCATCAGGTGTAGATCCTTTGGTTTCTTATTTGTCTCAACCCATATTAATACATAATAAACAAACAGTAGAACTACTAGATAGTGTAAATCTAGAGATAAACAAGTCACTATTTCTTATTGATACCTCTATACAGCGAAGCACGGCGCCACTTGTAGAAGCATATTTAGCTACAAGAAGAGAGAGTGAAAAGTTTCTAATGGAGATGCAAGATATTGCAGCTATCAATGATGAATTGATTGATAGTTATTTATTGGATGATAGAGAATTATTCACTTTAAAAATGAAAGAACTAAGCCGAGCTCAATACAAAACCATGAGTATGATGATCCCTGATAAATTTAAGGAGATGTGGAAATCTGGCATAGAATCTGGGCAGTATAGCATGAAACTCAACGGTGCAGGCGGAGGCGGTTTTCTTATGTTAATGAAACATGATTCTGATTGTATGTTGGAGCAAGAATTGATCGCTATCGTATAAATTTTATAGATTCTATTTTTATCCAAAACAATTACTTGATTCTCCATATATCTTAGGAAATAAAAATCCTACCTTTGCGCCTTCAAAATTTAAGTCTATAAATATTTTAAGCATGAGTAATGTAAGAGTAAGATTTGCACCTAGTCCAACTGGACCATTGCATATTGGAGGAGTCAGAACAGCATTATATAATTATCTTTTTGCGAAGAAAAATGGTGGAACTTTTATCCTTAGAATCGAGGATACAGATCAGAAAAGATATGTACATGAGGCGGAAGAATACATTATCAAGTCTCTTGAATGGTTTGGGATTACACCTGAGGAAGGTCCAGGGATAGGTGGAGATTTTGGACCATACAGACAGTCTGAGAGAAAAGACATGTACGGTCAATATGCTACAGAATTAATAGAAAGAGGCCATGCTTATTATTGCTTTGATACTTCAGCAGAGTTAACGGCATGGAGAGAAAAAAACGAGGCTCAAAAGATATACGGCGTAAAGTATAACCATGCCTCTCGTATGAATATGAGAAATAGTCTTTCACTTTCTAAAGAAGAGACTGAGAGACTTTTAAAGGACGGAGATAATGTCACTATAAGGTTAAATATTCCTACTGGCAGAAAAATAGATTTTAATGATGAAGTAAGAGGTGATGTCTCGTTCGATTCTGATGAATTGGATGATAAAATCATACTCAAAGGAGATGGTATGCCCACGTATCACTTAGCGAACATAGTAGATGATCACTTAATGGAGATCACACATGTAATCAGAGGTGAAGAATGGCTTCCGAGTACAGCTCATCACGTATTGATGTATGAGATGTTTGGTTGGACGGCCCCTTCATTTTCTCACTTGCCATTGATATTGAAGCCTGTAGGTTCAGGTAAATTGAGCAAAAGAGATGGAGCCAAGTTTGGCTTTCCAGTATTCCCTCTTGAATGGTTGGATAAAGAAGAAAATGTAACGTATCAAGGGTTCAAAGAAGACGGATACTTGCCAGAGGCAGTGACAAATTTCATCTCACTACTTGGTTGGAATCCTGGAAATGATGAGGAAATGTTTACACTTGATGAATTGATAAAAGCATTTGATCCAGCTAGGATTGTGAAATCAGGTGCAAAATTTGATGTAGATAAAGCAAGATGGTTCAATCAACAATACATCATAGCAAAGCCCAATACTGAACTAGCCGATATGCTTTTGCCGATGGCAAAAGAAAAAGGTTATGATGTATCGGAAGACTTCATGATTAAGTTTGCTGAATTGATGAAGGAGAGAGCGGAGGTGCTTCCGGATTTTTTCACAGCGGGAGGTTTCTTTTTTGAAATGCCAACTGAGATCGATGAGAAGATGGCTAAGAAGAAATACAAACTCGAAAACAGACCTCATTTTGATGCATTGATAGCATCTATGGAAGGTATGCAACAATTTACTTCATCGGCTATAGAGTCAGTTGTGAAATCTTACATCGCTGAGCATGAATTGAGCTTTGGAGCCATCATGCCTATATTGAGATTAGGAACTTGCGGTACAATGAAAGGTCCAGATCTATTTGAAACGATGGAGCTGCTTGGACAAGAGACTGTAGTATCAAGAATGAAAAATAGTATTGAAAAATTCACTGAATTAAAAAACGCCCAGAATGGCTAAGAAGAACGAAAAGAAACAAAAGCCGAATGTGCACGAAGAACTACAAGGATTTAATATCAAGATCAATGCATTTGGAGAGATGGAGACCACTATCCCAGTAGATAGATTGAATGCATTTCTCAATGAAAATGTAGAGGATAAAAAATTGAGTGGTGGAGACGAAGAGGAGTAGTTTTAAGACTGTTCTTCTGAATCATTTACTCCAGATATAACTATATTATGTAGGTAATATTTCTGTGTAAACGGATCTCCCATGACTTCGATTTTGGTAGAAATGATTTGCCCCTCTTTTAGGTGAATGTCTTTGTCCGAGATAATTTTTAAAATATTTACTATTTTTCCTGTCCAAAGGAATGCCGGTAATACGATTTGGCCAGCTATAGATAATATGACAATATCAAAGGTGTTATCCTCTTTTCGAGGGGATATGACAGTTGCTGTTATTGGGGTTTTATTTGGTTTTAATTGCATAATATAATGATTTAGAAAATGCATGTTTCGAAGTGATTCAACACAGGCATTTGTGAATGCTAATTACTTACTTGTAGTCTTACTTTTGTTTGCCCTTGTTTCTGGCTTAGCTCCAGAAGGTTTGATGTCCAGTTCTTCTATATCCATTGGTCTAGGAGCATTTTCTTCTCCACTCGAAGAAGCAAATGCTATATCCAATTGAGGAGAAGGTACTGAATCTGATTTTCTGTCAATGAAGAACCAAGCCCTTCTGGTTGTGGCACAGATTCTTGTAATGATGATTTTTCATTTTCATCAAAAAATAATTGTGGAGATGGTATATTACCACTGATAGAACTTATACTACCTTCTATTTGCATTGGACTTGGCCTATTCTCAGCAGTATGTAAGACATCTATGGCATTAGTTGAGCTCTTAGACGAAGTCTCATTACTTACATTAAAATTTAAAGTTATCATAATGATATTTTTATTTGTGATCAAATGATAAATTCTAAAGATATAGAAGACTTATCTTATTTGCAGCATCTACGGGACCACTTACGTTTTGTTATTGGCTTTAGCGGTATTCAACATAATAAACATGTTTGTTACTCCATCAGTAGATGTCTGGCCTATTTCTTTCCAACCTACAGTTTCAATGTTTGCCCACGCATTTTTTGAGTGAGGAGAGGCGAATGTTCTAAGTACTTTTTTATTTGAAAAATTCATAATATCTGTTTTAAGTATTAATAAAAGTTAGGTGAGGTTAATTAATTGAGGTAAGCTATGTGAATGTTATTATTACCCATTTTTGCATTTACCATTTTGTTATTTGCTCTTGCTTCATTGAGTAGGGCAAACATGTTGGTTACTCCATTTGGAGAGACCCCATCTATTTTTCTCCAGCCTACTGATTCAATATTTGCCCAAGCATTTTTTAGAATGAGGACTCGCAAAGGTTCTTAGCACTTTCTTGTTAGTTGCCCAAGAACTTGCGTTCCCTGATTTTACATTACCAGTAATATTGTTTCCTGATCTTGTGATGTTAGTCACTTCTACTTGCGAATCCGTGTTAGCGTATGTCTTACTGTTTGGATTCGATGTGTTCGTAAATGAATTATTTCTAGCGATTGGATATGGATCTTTGTTATCTCCACGGTTATTTTTATTGTTCAAGTCTCTGTTGCCATCAGCTTGCTCAATATCTACCAAGTAGTGACTTTCATCCGTATTATTCCCTTTGTTATCATCAATGTGCTCGATGGGCATTCCTTCACCGGGAAGATGTGCATCAAACCCAATTTTTTGACGTCTAGACAATAGGAAATACTCTTTGCTATTAGCTGTACCTATTGGAATCTTTACGATGTCTTTATTGACATTATACGGTTTCAGTGTTATGCTTTGGGTACTATTTACGATTACTGTTGGGTTGACCCATCCACATCTTACTTTGCACCATGCTGTGGGGTGCGCCGGTGTATGACCTCCATTATTCCAACTGCCACCAGCCATGAGGTACCAATATCCAGTGCCACTAGAGGAGGAGTCAGTGTCATATAAATCTGGCAACCCACATAATAAATGGCCAAGCTCGTGAGCCATTACACCTACTTTCCCATCTTCAGGAGCCATGAAATATTTATCGATTTTGACACCATCTACAGTTTTGGGAGAGATGCCCCACTTGTGAGACCAAAAGTCCCCACCGTTACCCGAGACTTCACCGCCGGTACCTGCACAAATGACAATTAGTGCTTCTACAGAACCATCTCCACTGTTGTCATATTGACTAAAATTGACAAATGGTTGCGCTAAGTCGATGACATCTTCTACACAATTTTGTGCATTTTTGGGATATGCATTAAATCCAAATCCACCATCTGTGTAGAATGCTTTGGATTTTGACGCTCTAAACCAACCGTTAGTAGACCCTCCTTGACCTTTTACTTCCCCTGTGACATCAAGTGATCCATATGATACCTCTTTATAGAAAGCTCTCATGCTTCCTGTCGCATAAGAGCCTTGAGAAAACAACATGTTGTTAAAATGATTTTGACTAGTTCCAGCTGTTTTATCAGAGAAGTCTACTAATAAAACGATGGCTTTTTTAGTCCCAACAACAGCTGCTTTCTCAGCTCCAATGCTATGGTCATGGGAACGGGTCTTTCTTGGCCGATCTGTGATGAGCGTATAGCTTCTTATATCGAGAATATCAATCTCATCGATATCTTCAAATCCTGCTTCGCTAAGTATTTTTTGTTTGGTGTTGTGTATTTTTTGCTCCAATCCGGGGGAAGGAGGACAAACGCACAAGCATTCATGTTTCTTAGACATATTTATTGATTTTATAAAATTAGGGCTACTCTTTTTAGGCTTTTCACCAGACACCTTAAAGTGAGATCTCAAAATCTTAATCGCAAGGTATGGGTAGGTGGCAATCGGACCTATATTTATATTTCTGAGTCTAAAAAGGGGTTTTCCTATATCAAATAGGATTATCCCTGTATATAGGTTTATCTTTAAAATCTGATGTGTGATTTGCATACCTTTGAAAATCAATCTTTTATTAACTCTAAAAAATTAATCCAAATGTCAAATACTAAATCATTAGTACCATTTAGTAATGGGATTAGCTGTCGGTGGAGCACTCGGCTATTTTGTGTGTAATCAATCTAGGGGGTCTCAAAACTTACATTCTAGTAATCTAATAAGTAACAGTGATGCAAGATCCATGATTGAAGCCCGACGAGCACAGTCGCCTTACGATCCTTTTAGTAGTCATTTAGAGATCGGTGTATTATTGTCTTATATCCATGATGTGCAAGAAAGATGTGATGTTATAGGTGCAGAATTTTCAGGATTGGAATACTATTTTGCTAATCACAGTGAAAGAAGACCTAGTTCTTGGAATGAAGGATCATTAACCACAGTGATATGCCCAACTTATAAATCAGGAGAAAACCATATTCCTTTTGATCCATATTTATCTTCAGATACCAGTAAATTAGGTGTTTTGGATATAAAATCTAATCTTTTAAAACATGGTTCTAGTGCTCATGTGCTCAATAGAGCAAACATGTCTCCACCAAAACAGCCTTACACATATTAAAAACTAAAATGACCTAATAGATCTTCTTGGAAAAGCAATAATCCCTATGGAATTTTTAACCCTTCTTATTTGGGTTATCTATTCAAAGAAATATTGGAATTCGCCATCAATGTATATTTTGATCTATTTATTTATTTTTTTCTTGCTTGATAGCTTAGCTGGATTAGTTTTTTGCACAAACAATCAGTGGTTGTATAACTTATTAAGTTTTTTTGAGGTGTTCATATTGTCTTTGGTTTTCTACAGGTCAACTATAAAGATTTTGCATAAGAGAGCCATCGGGGTACTTTTTATTTTAAGCTTGTCAATGGTGGTAATAGATGGATTTTTCATTACAGAGTCATTTCTAGGCTATCTTAGTTATGGGTTTGGCCTTTCAAGCATATCTATAGCAATAATGTGTTTTATATATTTGAACGCTATAGCAAGAACTGAGAAGATTCTAAATGTGTCAAGAATTCTTTTATTTTGGGTTGTTGTAGGACTATTATTTTATCATTTGTGCGTACTTCCTATTACTGTGATGGTAAATCAATTGGATGATATAGGCAATACAGAAAATTTACTGCTGATACAATCCTTGTCAAGTATTGTGATGTATGTGAGCTTTATAATCGGATTTATATGGACCCAAAAGGAGTACAATACTTAATTGTATTAACAAGTCTTACATTTTTTGCTGTCATTATACTGTTAGTGGCTTTGATCATCTATTTGAGAAAAAAGAAGATTCAATACATAGTTGAAAAAGAAATGGCAAGAGCCAAATATGAAAAACAGCTACAACAAGCTAAGATTGGGATTACCAATCAAAACTTAAAGAATATTAGTTGGGAATTGCATGACAATATTGGTCAATTACTATCTGTAGTTGCATTAGAAACTAAAATGCTAATGCAAGAAAAGACAATAGAAACTGAAAGATTAGAAGAGGTTGTAGATATTTTAGGCAAGAGTCTTGCGTAAATTAGAGGTTTATCTAAAACGCTAAATTTTGAGGCGATTCAGAAAATGGGATTGGACGAAGTGTTAGAAAATGAGGTAGATAGACTGCAAAGGTTAGGACTTTTGCAAACTGAACTCACAATTGATTCATCAGTAACTATAGAGAAGAGCCAAGAAATTATTATTTTTAGGATGTTGCAGGAATTTATTTCAAACACATTGAAACATGCTCAAGCGACAAAGTTAAGCATCAGAATAATTTCCGATAAAGGGAAAGTTATCATTGAAGCCTCCGATGATGGGATTGGTTTCGATGATAAAAATGTTAAGGTAAATAATGGGCTGTTAAATTTAGAGAGCAGATCGAAGTTGATTAATGCTCAATTTAGTTTGGAATCTTCTAAAGGGAACGGGACTAAAATGCTAATCATATTGGACTAAAAATCGAATAGGCATGAAAAAGTATAAGATCGTAATAGTTGATGATCATCTTCTATTTTCAAATTCATTGAAAAAATTGATCGAAAGCTTTGGTGATTATGAAATCTCAAATCAATTGGTCAATGGAAAACTATTTGTAGATTATATACAAAAGGTGAAGGAAAAGCCAGATTTGGTTTTACTGGATGTGCAAATGCCAGTCATGGATGGAAAAGAGACAATGGCATGGATATCAAATCACATGCCTGATCAAAGAGTGCTTATATTATCTATGGATGACGATGAATCAAAGATTATTCACTTATTAAAACTAGGAGCAAGAGGCTATATGCTTAAGGATATTGATCCATTGAAATTTAAAGAGGCCATAGAAAAAGTCATTCATTCTGGGTTTTATCATTCTGAATGGATCAGTTCTATCATGTTTGAAGAGATGAGCATAAATTCAGAAAACGATAATCTTTTATCAGAAAACGAAATAGGGTTTCTGATTAAAATCTGTTCTGATAAAACGTATAAAGAAATAGCTGGTGAGATGTTCCTTAGTCCAAAAACTATCGATGGTTACAGAGCAAACTTATTTAAGAAGTTGAACGTGAAAAGTAGATAGGGTTAGCTATGTATGCTATAAAAAAGGGGATAATGAAAATTTAGAAATATGCTATGTCCCTCCCGGCCGATAATGACAATATAAACTCACATGGAGGTGATCATCTGTACCAATGTGCCGCAAGGTTTTGAAGCCTAATGAATTAAAATAGAACGCCATGATCTTATTCCTAAATTCGTTTCTACCGTTTGTTCGAAAGTCAATAGCGTATGCGTATCCATCTTTTTGCTTGTAATGCAGAGAACTATTGGCGGTCTTAAGTCCCATCTTCTTATAGTCTTCAGGAACACGACTCGCATCGGTGATAATCATTTTTTTATCAATCAACATGAAAGTACTTATGCCCATTCTTAAGATGGGGTGCATTTCTGTGATTTCTTTTTGGAGGGATGAATTCTTCATATTACCAGAAGAAATAAAGAATAAACCATATGCACAGTAAACTCCAACAAGTGCTAATGCAAAAAGACTTCTCCGTTGAAGATTATCACTATCGCCAAATTTCTTAGTAAATCGACGGTAGATGAATGTCATATAAATGAATAGGATAAGCGCAGCTAGCGCTGCACCTCCAGCAAGTGAAACCCATGCACCTAGATTGTAATTGCTATGGATGAATATAGACCCACGTATCAAAAGAAAAAAGGGTAGTACTATGACTAGTACCACCCTGAATATTTTGAATAAGATGCCCATTTGGTTTCTTATTTATAGTCCAATAACTTCTGGAGCCATTCCCATGTTGCTAAATCCACCATCATGGTAGAGATTCTGCATGGTTACGTATTTTGTAAGGTCAGAGAACATTGCTACACAATAATCAGCACAAGCTGAAGCAGGAGCATTCCCTAATGGAGACATCTTTTTAGAATAATCGAAGAACTCTTGGAAACCTTTTACACCCATACCTGCGGTAGTAAGCGTCGGAGATTGAGATACAGTGTTTACTCTTACATTTCCTTTTTTAGCCCAGTGGTAACCGAAGCTACGAGCAAAACTCTCAAGCAATGACTTAGATTCTGCCATTTCATTGTAATCTGGAAATACTCTCTGAGCGGCAATATAAGTTAGTGCTAAGATTGATCCCCAATCATTTACAGCATTCAACTTCATAGCTGTTTGCATCAATTTATGAAACGAAATCGCTGAGATGTCAAATGTCTTTTGCATCCAGTCGTAGTTGATATTATCGTATTCTCTTTTCTTTCTCACATTGATTGACATACCAATAGAGTGCAACATAAAGTCCATCTTGCCTCCTAATATCTCTTGAGATTTGACCAATAAGTTTTCAAGGTCTTCTAAGCTAGTCGCATCGGCTGGAATTACTTCCGCGCCTATCTTTTCTGCTAACTCATAGATTCCACCAAAACGTAAGGCTACTGGAGCATTTGTAAGTGTGATTTTTGCTCCTTGAGCTACACATTTTTCTGCTACTTGCCATGCTATTGATTTATCGTCAAGAGCACCAAAGATGATTCCTCTTTTTCCAGCTAATAATCCGTTTGACATATTTAGTTTTTTTAGTTTCATACAAATGTAATTAATTTAGGTTGATTGCTAGTCTGATTTAATGTTTGGTATGTATAATGTTTCTAGTTTTATTGATAATACCAATTCTGTTTCAAAATGGCGTAATCGGTATACTATAAATGCTAATAAGGAAATTGTCATTGGTGGCAGGCTGTAGTTGCCTAGTGCTAGGTTATATGCTAAACCTTGGTGGAATTCGTATTTGGAATGATAGTATTCTTGTTTTTACCATACGAATTCTATTTACTCATCTACATATATCAGTATTTGTATTCCAGTATCGACTAATTTTCTATTTTTGAATCATATTATTAAATATTATAATACCATGGCTGATAAAATAAAGGTAGGAATCGTATTCGGAGGCAGATCACCAGAGCATAATATATCACTCTTGTCCGCTTATAATGTAGTGGGCAATATCGATAGATCAAAATTCGAACCTGTGCTGCTAGCCGTCGATAAGGAAGGGATATGGCATTATGGTGGGGATACAATGACAACAACTAATCCAAGGGATGCAGTAAAGGTCGCTTTGCCTCGATATGATAATGTGGTATATATAAGCCAAAATGCTCACGACAGGGCTGTGATTGACAAAAAAACAGGTAAGGTCATAACGAAAATAGATGTACTGTATCCAGTTTTACATGGTGCGTATGGTGAAGATGGAGCAATCCAAGGCATGGCAAAAATAGCTGGTCTTCCATGCGTAGGATGTGGTATTTTAGGATCATCTGCTGGTATGGATAAGGATGTAACAAAAAGATTATTAAGAGATGCAGGGATAGGTATTGCAGACTTCGTCACATTGAGAAAAGGGTATAACGACCATCTTACCTTTGAGGAAATAAGTATTAAACTAGGGAAAGAACTATTCATAAAACCTGCCAATCTAGGCTCTTCGGTGGGTATCTCTTTTGTGGACAATGAAGTTGATTTCAAAAAAGCTGTTGCAGATGGGTTCTTATATGATCCTAAAGTTATAGTCGAAGAAAAAATCACTGGACGAGAAATAGAATGTGCAGTCTTAGGAAATGAAAAGCCACAACCCAGTACAATAGGTGAAATTCTTCCCAAAACTGAATGGTACACTTTCGAGAATAAGTATATAGATGATGATGGAGCTGGATTGGTAATACCTGCCGATATTGGTGATGAAAAAACCGAGGAGGCTAAACAAATAGCTATCGATGCGTATATTAACTTAGAGTGCTGTGGCCTCACGAGAGTAGATATGTTCCTGAAAACGAATGGAGAGATCATAGTAAATGAAATAAATACGCTTCCTGGGTTTACTAAGATCAGTATGTATCCTAAGTTGTGGGGTCATGCTGGGATTCAGTATCAGGATTTGATTACTAGGTTGATCGAGTTAGCGATAGATAAGTTTGAGGATGAGGAGTTGTTGAAGAGTTAGCGTTTATATTTTTTATTGACATTTTATCCATTGACGCTTATAATTCATTGGAGGCCTAAAAAAGTCTTCCAATTGGTAATTTCTCCGAAACAATTATAATTCACCAATAAATTGTCGTAAGATGTTGACACTTCAGTTCTGATTTTTAAATGAGGATTTCAACTGAATTATAGTAACCAATCACAAAATCCGGCGTCCTAATTTGCAAACACAAGTATCGAAAATTGTACACATATCAATTTTCTTTAATATATTGTGATATAAGAACACTATAAAATAGTCATCTATGAATACACGACCTATATTAAAAACACAACTGGATGCTGTAGTTCTTTTCTTTACAAAGATGGATGTAGAAATGATATCTACACTTTTGGATAATCAGAAAACATATCAGGATTATAGTAAATCATTGTTTATTAGGAAGTTGGGTGATTTGTTTTTTGAGTTTACTCAATTAAACGATAAGCATCTTTTGGTAGAGAAAGGAGAGTGCTATGGCTGTAATTGTGGTGTTTCTGGATACACATTTATAGGTAATAAATCTCATTCCTATATTGATATTGTATTTGTATCGGATGCGGAGGGAAAGATTTCTGATATCTATGAATGTGGAGAGTTTTTCAACAAAAGGGCTAAGATCAAAAAAGATAACAGACTTTTTCTTGATAAATATGTTGATTTTGATCTCGAAGAAGACGAGGATGGTCCGTGGGAAGAAGGTGATCCATTTTTTGGAGATGATGATATCCCGTTTTAGGATGTTTCAAATATTTGCATTACCGAATCAACCATAGTTGCTAATTTCTAGTTGGAATAGTTATCAATTTTACTTCGGAACTAAAAGCAATTAAATCATAATAATTTTGAGGAAGACTAATTTTACAAAGTTCATCGATTCACTCACAGAAGAAGAATTGAGAGAAGAGATGGATAAACTATTCACTAAGTACAAGTCTGTCAAAGAATACTATTCCATGGAGCTTGGGTCCGATGATGATCGGAAGAAGTTATTGGACAAAGCTAAGAATGGAATAGGTAAACTATATGAGAAATTCCGTGCAAGATCACGTCTAACCAAGATCAATAATATACTTAAAGAGATCTCGGCTATTTCAATATTCGACCACGAATTGGCGGATGTGTATATCCATCATGTAGAAGCAGCTACCAATCATCTAATTTATTTTGGATGGGCAAGAGATGCAGATTATAATCATTTGGAAAAGAGCTTTTTTAAAGCGGTGGATTTGGTTACTTCTTCACAAAGTAAAGATCAATTTGACGATAGACTAAAAGACATACTTAATAAGCTGAATAAATATACCTATTTTGTAGATGAGCTCGAAATCTATTATGATGATAATTTAGTATAGCATTCTGGTATATGGGTATATTGAACAAAATGAATCTGTTTGACTTCAATATATTATTATATTCTAGCATTTTTCATGTGTTTAGGGTTTCAAGAGTTAAAATGAGCTCTATTTTAAGTAATGTGGCGTCATATCAAACTAAATCTGTATTTATTTGGTTAGATTTACATGTAGAGTCATACACTAATTAAGATTACCGTCTTTTCTCCTAGCTGCACTATTTTTTTGTATGTCTCCTGTCGGTCAAACTTCAGAGACTCGATTTATTCGTTTTCTATGAAAGCCGATTAATAATCATGGACAAAAGGGTTCCATGAACATTTTTAAACTCTTTTTCTAATCGATATCAATCGATCATAATTTTTAATATTAAAGACAAATGTCTAATAAGAAGAAACCAATAATAAAAGGTAGAAAGCTACCTGTTAAACAACTTAAAAACCAACTTGCAAGACTTTTCGCAAAAGATAAATCTAAAAGACTTAATGCTAGCCAAGCTGGTAAAAAACTGAAAATAGCAAATAGCCGTGATTCACTCGAACACGCTATCAAACAACTTGAAAAAGAAGGATTACTTGTACATATACAAGAAGGTAATTACAAGTGGAATAGAAAATCATCAATCGAAACGCAATCAAAACGATTTTCCGGAAAAGACTATATTGGTAGGGTGGACATGATCAGAACTGGTGCAGCATACATTGTTGTAGAAGAACTAGAAGATGATGTATATGTCAATGAGAAAAACCTCAAAGGCGCTATGAACAAGGACATAGTAAAAATCTATGTTGCGAAAATGCCTGGTAAAAGAAAACCAGAGGGGAAAGTCATCAGTATAGAAAAACGATCTACGACGCATGTATTGGGTCGATATAGAGAAGATAAGAAATATGCAATCGTCTATCCGCTGAATACTAATAATATCAAAGATGTATATGTACATTTTGATAAAGCACTAGATGCCAAAGATGGTGATCCTGTAGTGGTAGAAATTACTGATTGGGGAAAGAGTCAGAACAAAGGACTGTGGGGCGAAGTAACTGCAGTAATGAGTGAGGCTAGTGAAAATGATATTGCAATGCAAGGTATATTACTGAGCAATGGATTTGATCTTGATTTTCCGCCAGAAGTACTTAATCAAGTAAAAAATATTGAGCCGGGAGTTCTAGAAGAGGAAGTTGCTAAAAGAAGAGACTTTAGGAACGTCACTACATTTACGATAGATCCAGCAAGCGCACGAGATTTTGATGATGCACTATCTATCGAAGAGTTGGAAGATGAGAAATTTGAAATAGGGGTCCATATAGCCGATGTCACACATTATGTGTCAGAAGGGAGTCCATTGGATTTGGAAGCGCTCAACAGATCTACATCCGTCTACCTTGTAGATAGAGTACTACCTATGCT
>JBLHWH010000009.1:0-58827 GCA_047628935.1 Halioglobus sp.
AGTCCCTGATCCAAAGTCGCCATCTGTAAAAATGTTGTCGCCCAAATTACCACTACAAATACCTTGAGTCATGGCAAATGCCGCATTAAAGAGAATAAATATAATTGATACTCCATATTTCATGGGTATGTCTAATGTTTTGCTCCTATAATTATAACTAAATAATTGATGATTTCTATTGTGTTTTAGATTGTTGTTTGTGGTTATCTCAAGAATGTAATGTTTTTGATTATTTCTTCATTGATACCATTAATATACCTAAGGAATGATACATTAATAAAGTTCGCTTTTATACACAGGTATTTTATTTTTCAACAAGGCAAAAAACGTAGGTAATGCAGGGCATTGGCGAGGCTTTTTAACGCTGTAGAAAGATAAAATAACAAGTAGAAAATGTTATTTTATTATTGAATCATTCCTAAGCTGCAGGTAATAGATATATATTCCATTATTGTTGCCTATTTCTAAACATGTTGGGTAAAGACCAGCAAGATTACTAGTATGGCAGCAAATTGTAGATGACCCATCATAAGGCACATTAGTAGTATTAGTCATATCCTGGTTCTATGTTTGGGTCTTCTATGACCACAGGTGAAGCGCCTACTCCAAAATCTCCCGCTGTGAAAATATTCTCTCCAAGATTACCACTGCATATGCTTTTAGTTATTGTCATCGAGGGAGTGATGATAATTATTGAAGTAGCAATAAGATGTCTCATGTAATAAAATTGAAATAAATTAATACAAAAGGTTAGGATTTAAGGCAAGCTGCCAGACAAGTTTTGGTTTTCGTACTTTCTGACCATCTTTGAATAGGTAATCGTGGCCATCTTCCATTTTCATAGGAATATGTAAGTTTTTAGGGGTAGTCATGAAGCTAGGAATGAAACACATATCGTGAAAGACCTTATTCTGAACTACGTTTCTAATTTGTTCAGCATCTATACCTAAGTGTATTCCCATATTCTGTCCATTTCCTACATCTCGGATCACTCCAAAACTCAATATACCATGCGAAAACAAGCCTCCTACGGCATCATCCAAAGCTCTATATCCAAATCGGGCTGGGTAATCTGATTCTCCTTCTCGGTATTTTTTGACTGTTTTTTCATTTGTGTTTCCTGTCCAAAAAAGCATGTTCATATTGAAGTAATTCTCTTGTTCTATAAAGCCAACACCAACGGCACCTGTTCTGTACTGATCCCAATAATTGAAGTGGCCCAATAGGTCATTGCTAAATTGGAGGACAAAATTATTAAGACGATAGTGAAGTGTGCCTATCTTTTGTTTGGTACCTATTTTGTTGTGAAAATACTCAAAAGTATATCCAAAACTATGAGCACTTGTACCCGAATCAAGCATTTTGATAAAGTTGACTAATTGATCTTCCTCTTCTCGTGACCCCCATAAATAGTGAGATGTTCCAAATAGATGATGCTCTAAGTGTTTATGAGGAATACCATAATTCTTAAAATGATAAGTAAGGTCATAACCAGCGGCAATCTCCATACCTGTTGTTCCGAGATATTCACCGATTAGTCCTACTCCAATATTATTCACAGGGCTGCCCAGATTAATTTTTACTTGTAGATGAACTTTAAAATTATCGTTCTGACTAAAGCAAATACTTGTTGTGATAATAACAGCAAGCATCATTAAACTAACCCTAAAGACCAATGCAATTGATTTAGAATGCAACAAAAATTGAATATTTAAGGTCTTGAACAAGTAATAAGTTTTATATATAAGACGAAAAGATAGGAATATTATGTTCGAACAATCCATACTTTCGTTTATTTAGTATATTGAAGTGATTTAATAATTCCGAATCATGCCGGACTGTAGGGCTTGGAGTTATGGACGAAGCTCATTTTTTTATTTATAGCAATAGTTACAAATGGAAAAATAGCTGAAGCTCAATGGCTGCGATGCTTGCAGTGATAGGTGATGAGTGAGTTCTTGAATCACTCCATTGTTAATCTTTGTGGATTGTCAATGGATAATCAATTGAATATTGAATGAAAATTATGATGAAGAGACTATTAATTGTATTTGGATTTCTAATTGTAACCATCGCGGCCAATGCTACGCACAATAGAGCAGGAGAGATCACTTATGTGCAGACCGGACCTCTTACGATTATGATGACGGTGACTATATACACTAAGACAAGTAGCGTGGCGGTTGTTCGGGATAGTATAGAAATCTTTTGGGGAGACGGCACCAGCGAATTTGTGCAAAGGACTAATGGAAATGGAGAAGCTCTGGCCAATGATGTCAAACTAAATGTGTATCAAAAAGAGCATACTTATCCTGGTAGAGCTACGTATACGATAGGCTTTGTTGACCCTAATAGAGTAGCAAACATCTTAAATGTTAATTATCCAAATTCTGTAGAAGTTGAGTTTTTTCTGGCGACTACATTCACATTGTTAGATCCACAGTTTCAAGGAACGAATAGTTCAGCTATTCTTCTTCAGCCACCTTTAGATCGAGCATGCGCTAATAAGATATTTACACATAACCCTAATGCGTATGATCCAGATGGTGATAGTCTATCTTATGAATTGGTCGTGCCAAGAAGTTCTGCGGATGATGAAGTTCCAGGATATTTATTCCCAGATGAGGTAAGTCCAGGAGCTCAGAATAATATATCATTAGATTCTGAAACTGGTGATTTTGTGTGGAATACACCAAAGCAACAGGGAGAATATAACATAGCGATACAAATCAATGAATGGAGAGATGGGGTGTTACTAAATTCTATAATTAGAGATATGCAGATACTAGTTGGGGCGTGTGAAAACGATCCGCCTGTTATAGATGTAATCGAAGAAATATGTGTAATTGCAGGTGAAGAGATCAATTTTGAAATAATAGTTGATGATCCGAATGAAGGGGATAAAGTAGGGTTTATGGCTTCTGGTGGACCGTTTGAAGTAGAAGCAAATAAAGCAAGAATAGAAAATTATTCGGGATTTGCTGAACCAGAGTATAAGGTCAATTTTGTGTGGGAAACTACCTGTAATCATATTTCTGATAGGTATTACCAAGTCGTACTTCGTGCTGTCGATGATTCATTTGAAGATAGTACAGGATTAGCGGCACTAAAAACAATAAGAATAAAAGTAGTAGGTCCACCACCAGAAAATTTGGAAGCTGAATCTGAAGTCGGAGGCATCAGAATCTTTTGGGATGCACCATATGCATGCGAGGTAACAGATAATAATTTCTTCCAAGCATTTTCTGTTTGGAGAAAGGTGGGTAGTACTTCATTAGATATCGATATTTGCAATCCAGGGTTGACAGGTGGTCCGTATGAAAAAATCATTTTCCAGACAAAAGCGAAGCAAGATGGTCGATATACAGGATTGGATAATAATGTAGAAAAAGGAATCACATATTGCTATAGGGTAATTGCAGAATTTGCTCAAATTTCGACTACTGGGAATCCATATAACAGAGTAGAGAGCTTAGCCTCACAAGAAGTATGTCAGCAGCTAGCTAGGGATTTGCCAATTATTACAAAAGTATCTATCAATAATACAGATGTACTTAATGGTGAAGTACATGTCAGGTGGGCAAAACCTCTAGCGGATGATTTGGATACTATAATAAATGGACCGCCGTATAAATACGAACTGTATAGGTCATTAGATGATGGGCTCAGCTTTAATTTAGTGCCTGGATTTACAGTTAATGTACCGACTTTTTCTACCCCTATTGATACCAATTACTTTGACAATGGAGTGAATACTGTAGATGTCCAACCGCATTATAGTATGAAATTTTACACTAATAATGTAGAGTTTGGCAGTTCGTCAGAAGCATCCTCTAGTTTTTTGATCGTAGAACCAACTGATGAATTACAGAACCTTTCTTGGAGTGAATTTGTGCCATGGAGTAAGGTGTCTTATAACGTATACTCAAAACCACAAGGTGGAGTATTCGAGTTGCTAGAAAATGTAAATACCTCAAATTATAACCATGAAAATCTAGAAAACGGAAAAGAATACTGTTATTATATTGAGGCTATAGGTTCATTTAATATTGAAAATATAGAAGATCCGTTGATAAACTTGTCGCAAGAAGTATGTAGTATACCCATAGATAATGTGCCCCCGTGTCCTCCGATATTGGAAGTTTCTAACCTTTGTAATGATGGTAGCGAAGTGATTGATCTTTCAGAGTTAATAAATACACTGGCATATACCCAACCTAATCTTGCATGTTTTGATACAGATGATGCGATTGGTTACAATATATATTTTTCGGATACTGAAAGTGGAGACTTAGTTCTAATTGATTCTATCCTAGATCCTACAATAAATCGATATATGCATGAGCCTAGTAGGGGAATTGCAGGGTGCTATGCCATTACAGCTTTTGATAATAATAAGAACGAAAGTGAGTTTAGTAATATATTATGTGTAGATAACTGTCCAGCTTATGAACTTCCAAATACATTTACTCCAAATGGAGACGGAGCCAATGAGCTGTTTGTACCTATAGTCAATCGGTTTATTGATATCGTTGATTTTACTATTTATAATAAATGGGGAAACAAGATATTTGAAACTTCAGATCCACTCATAAAATGGGACGGAAGATCATCAGGAGGACGAGAAGTTACGGACGGTACTTATTACTATACTTGTAGAATATTCGAGCAACGAGTGACTGGAAGCATAGAAGGAAATGTAGAGCTCAAGGGGCATATCAACATTATAAGATAGATTAGCATTTCTACTTCTGAAAACAATCTTTATTTAAAATCATTGTATCATTGCAATAGCAATTTTAGCCAAAAAAATAAATACACGTGTTTACAGGAATAATAGAAAGATTAGGTAAAGTAATTGCCATCAAAAAAGAAGTAACAAACTACCATTTTAGTATTGAATCAGGAATTGAATCAGAAATATATATCGATCAATCAATTGCCCACAATGGAGTATGCCTAACTGTAGTGTCAATAGATGATAATACTTACGTAGTTACAGCTATCAAAGAGACAATGGATAAAACCAACCTCGGAGAAGTAAAAGTTGGTGATTATATTAATTTAGAAAGAGCCGCTATTTCAGGTAGCACTAGGCTAGACGGACATATGGTGCAAGGCCACGTGGATGGCACGGCCAAGTGCCTTAATGTAGAGGATGTTGATGGAAGCTGGTATTTTACATTTCAACTTGATAAGAATAATGCTCCGTTAGTTGTCAACAAAGGTTCTATATGTATCAATGGAGTCAGCCTTACAGTAGTAGATCCTACGAATTCTGAATTTCAAGTGGCGATTATCCCATATACATATGAGCACACCAGTTTTAAGTTTTTGAAAGCTGGAGATTCTGTTAATCTTGAGTATGATATTATTGGAAAGTATGTGCAACGATATATGGATAATGTGAGGTCGTAAATGAATTTGTGATCTTAATGTAATTTTAATTAATTACTTATTTAGTGACTCTTTGTACGAGATTAAAAACGGTAACTTGCTAAGTTTTGTATCGGAAAGTAATGCTTTAGGCAGTTCTGTCCTATCTCATCCCACCTCTGTCCATTTCATATAGCTATTTCTACCCCCATATTTGTGTTATCATTATTCAAATAATAAATAACATAAACAATGAAAGAGTTAGTAACAGCAAAGGAATTCAACTCATTATTTGGGCAAGACAAACCAGTTCTTCTAGATTTTTATGCAGATTGGTGTGGCCCATGTAAATCACTCTTACCAGCGGTCGAGAAACTAGCGGATAAGTATGAAGGAGAAATATTGATACAAAAAGTAAATGTATCAATATTTACAAAATTAGCACAAAAATTTGAAGTGAGAAGTATACCAGCATTACTTATGATTCAGGACAAGAAAGTCTTAGAGAAAGTGCAAGGGTATCAATCTAGAGCTGCTCTAGAGTCTTTTATTGCTAGGAACACTCAATTTGTTACTGCAGAATAAAACTTTCTAAAGTGAATATGTAATTATAGCAAATCAATTAGAAGTATTATTTGTGGACACTTAGTAGAGTAGTCTAATTTGTCTTGCAATACTTTTTAACCATTTAGACAAACAATCATGCAACAGTTAAAATCTAATTTAACAGAAGAAGAAATGAATATTGAAAGTAACGAACTAGCTTGTGGTAACTGTTGGGGTCACCAGCAATACGAACAAGGATATAGAGCGAAGAAGTTTGATTATTGGAAAGGTAGAAAAGACAATTTTATCTCTAGATTTGTGAGAAGACATCTAAAATCATAATAAAGTGATTTAGGAATTCCGAATCATACCGAGCTGAAAGGCCATGCCGTAAAGGTTGGATTTACAACATGCAGTGGTAGGTGATGATCGATTATTTAAACCAATTGAATAAATGGATTTCATATATAAAGAAAAGACAGCAAAAATTGAAGCTATGGAGGACAGGTTAAGAAATCTCTCCTTAGCCTATAAACTGGTAGAATCTGATGATGCAGATCTTCCATCATTTGTCGATGGCAAGAAATCATATATTGGGCACTATAAAATGAATCAATATATAGACCAGTTAGACAGAGAAAAGGGTCAATGGTACTACTGTGCTTGTTGAAAATGGCCGAAACTATGAAGAATTAATTTTATTGAGGATATAAGCTTAATTCAACGATATGACAAATAGCATGGCCTATCAACATATGACATTCTTGGATTCTAGGAGTGTCTTTAGATGGGATTTCAACGAGAATGTCACAATACTGAGCTATTCTTCCACCTCCTTCTCCCGTAAAGCCTACCGTAATCATTTTCTTTTCTTTAGCTACTTTGAGCGCTTTTAATATATTGTTAGAATTGCCAGAAGTGGATAGCCCAATAACAATATCACCGTCACTTCCAATACCTTGAAGTAGACGTGCGTATACTTCATCAAAGGAGTAATCATTGGCTACGGCGGTCATGTAAGAAGTGTTGACATGCAGCGCTTCGGCAGGTAATGGGGGTCTGTCATAATAATATCGACCTGATAATTCAGCCGCTAGATGTTGTGAGTCGGCTGCACTTCCTCCATTGCCACAGAATAAGACCTTGCCGTTTGATTGAAAACATTTTACAATTGCATCTGCCGCATCATTGATACTGGCTAGGATGTTTTTATCGGCTAATACCTTCGATTTTAATTCTATCGAATCTTCTATGTTTTGCTTTATTATTGAGCGATTATCCATGTAGTAAGTCCTTTTGTAGGAAAATTATACGTCCGAATTGATCTTTCGTTAGTTGTTAATTTATCATTGATTTTAGTTTTAAGATATTTTCCACAAATATCTTCAAACTGTATTTCTCTTCTAATATAGTTCTTTGCATCTCTTCATGATCGGTATTATTGTAAAATTTGAAGATAGCATCTCTATTAGCTGTATTTGTTGGTTCTGCCATATATCCTATTTTTCCATCGGGACACATCTCAGATAATCCACCAAAACATTTCACGATCATTGATTTGTTGAAGCGGTATGCTAGCTACTCCACTTTGAGTGGTTGTCTTATCGGATTGAACCAACTCCCTTTATATGGATATGCTGGTCCAAGGATGGCTATTTTATGTTTTGTTTCGTTGATGATACTTGACTTTAGTAAATACATATTGTGTAAAGTGCACTTAGTCACAAATTTAAAAAGAAATGGGAGAAAAGAAAGGGTTTAAAGGTAGGACGAGGGAGATATTTATGCATTTTAAATGCAACAATGTTGCATTTGTGAAATTATTGATTTA
This sequence comes from Halioglobus sp., assembly GCA_047628935.1. Classification (GTDB taxonomy): domain Bacteria; phylum Bacteroidota; class Bacteroidia; order Chitinophagales; family Saprospiraceae; genus CAJXUU01. Next base: position 7,754 of record JBLHWH010000009.1, read on the forward strand.
TCTTTGAGACAGAATTAAAAAAAGAAAATATGACACACAAACTTTTATCAGGATTAGCTTTTGTTGCGATTTTAAGTATTATGACTTCTTGCGAAAAAGAAGATCCATACATTCCTAACCAAGAGGAACTAATAACAACATTAACGTACACATTGACACCAATGGCCGGAGGTGATGCTATTGTATTATCATTTAAAGATTTAGATGGTGATGGTGGTGATGCTCCCATAATAACAGGAGGTGCACTTACTGCTAATCAAGAATATATGGGCACATTGAATTTACTTAATGAATCTGTAACACCAACAGAAAGTATATCAGTTGAAGTCAAAGAAGAAGATGATGAACATCAATTTTTCTTTCAATCAAGTATTGCGGATGTAGAAATAACCTATACTGATATGGATGCAGACGGAAATCCATTAGGCTTATCAACTACATTAAAAACTGGAGATACTGGAAGTGGGAACCTCACAATAATTTTGCGTCATGAGCCAATAAAGACTGCAAATGGCGTTTCTGATGGAGATATAACAAATGCAAAAGGAGAAACAGATATTGAAGTTATTTTTTCATTAGATGTGCAGTAACTGCCTAATTGATTATTTTACAATGTGAAAATTAATATATCAAAAAGGGTTTGTGGTAATTCCTTGATCCCTTTTTGATTATTGTATATTTATGCTAGCATATATGATATTTTGAGTTTTAGCTATAAATTTTTAGTAGTGTTTTTCGTTGCTTTTATCAGTTTTGATGGATTAGCTCAGGATTGTAGTTTAACTATAGAGGGGCATGTCATTGACGAAGGCACTGGATTGCCACTTTCTCGTGCTAATGTTATTATCCAAGAATTATCATTCGGGGCGAGTACAGATAATGGTGGAATTTTTCTATTTGAGAATGTTTGCGAAGGCGATTACCATCTTATTTTATCTCATATTGGATGTGCACCTCAAAAAGTGCACCTTGATCTTACAAAAGATACTATACTGTATGTCGTGTTTTCGCATACTGCTGTGTCCTTAGATGACGTGGTCGTAACAGGTCGAAAAAGTGAGCAAAGTATCCAGTCCAACCTGTCTGTCAATAGGCAAGTGATAGAAGATAATGCCAATCAAAACTTGACTGATCTGTTAGAAAATGAAACGGGTGTACATGCAATAAAAAATGGCAGTGGTATTTCCAAACCTGTAGTGCATGGGATGTATGGTAATCGATTAGTAATACTCAACAATGGAGTAGCACAAAGTGGTCAGCAGTGGGGTAATGATCATAGTCCAGAGATCGATCCATTCTCAGCGGATAAGATTACGGTGCTCAAAGGAGCCAACGCAGTCGCCTATGCTGGAGGTAATCTAGGTAGTGTAATAATGGTGGAGCCGAAAAAAATAGAACGAGAACCACATCTGCATGGTCAAGTCAATTATACATACGAGACCAATGGAAGAGGAAATACATTGAATGCACGTATAGGTAAATACTCTCCATTATTAGCATGGAAATTAAGTGGTACGCTAAAGAAGTCAGGGGACAAAAAAACGCCAGATTATTTCTTGAATAATACTGGCGTCGAAGAAGCGAACTTGTCAATACAATTGGAAAAATCATGGAACGATAAGCTTTTTATGGATTTTTATGCCAGTACATTTAATACTAGACTTGGTGTTTTAAGAGGTTCTCATATTGGAAACCTTACAGACTTAGAGGAGGCTTTGGGTAATGAGGTTCCCTTTTTTACAGAACCGGATTTCAGTTATGAGATCAATGAACCTAGGCAACAAGTATCTCACCACCTTGTGAAGTTAAAATCAAAGTACTTTCTTGATGATAATCAATGGCTTGAACTAGTGCTAGCAGTCCAGCTCAATGATCGACAAGAGTTTGATGTGAGAAAATTGGACAGATCAGATATACCAACATTAAGTCTGAAGCAATATACAGTCAATGCAGAACTAAAGTATGCTATTGATTTTGGAAATAATTGGAAATTAAATCTTGGTAACCAAAACGTGATTACTAATAATACCAACAATCCTGAGACAGGAATCTTACCACTAATTCCAGATTATCTATCATGGAAGAATGGAACATACGCTGCAGTTTCTAAAAAAATGCAAAAGGTTAATATCAGTCTAGGAGTTCGATATGATTATGAAAACCAGAGCGTAGCTGCAATTAGTAATAGTACACCAAGAGAGATTATCAGGTACAATAATAACTTCAATAATATTGGTGGAGTATTAGGCATGGGATATGAGTTGACAAAATCACAAACTATCGTATTCAATATAGGATATGCTATGCGAAATCCTGCGATCAATGAATTATATAGTAATGGGTTACACCAAGGAGTAAGTGGAATAGAAGAGGGAGATATAAATCTAAAAACAGAAAAAGCTTTAAAAAAGACTCTAGAATATAAATGGTTACCAAATGAGAAGTTCTCAATGAATACATTGGTATATCATCAGCATTTTCAAGATTTTATCTACCTTAATCCTCAAGATGAAATCAGATTAACGATTAGAGGAGCTTTCCCTGTATTTAAGTATGAACAGACGGATGCCAATATCTATGGTTTGGATGTTTCCACCCGATTCATGATTACAAACTCAATATTTGGTCAATTAAAGTATAGTTATCTCCGTGGTGATGATACTGAAAATGAAATACCATTGGTATTCATGCCCCCCAATAGGCTGTCGGGTAGTATAACTTATCGAGTGAACAATACCATCAGACTTTCAAATAAAATCGGGCTAGAAGAACTAGAAATCGAGTTGAACGATAGATATGTTTTCGAACAATCCCATCATTTGGCGGGACAAGATTTTGTCTCTCCTCCTCCAGCTTACAACTTGTTAGTGCTGAAGATGTCCACTAATATTACACTGACTAATTTTAAATTTAGGTTTTATGCGAGGGTGAATAACTTGCTGAATATCAGTTATAGGGATTATTTGAATAGGCAAAGATACTTCGCAGATGATAGAGGAATAAGCTTTACATTTGGCACCAATTTTAAATTTTAGAATTGGCCTCTTTCTCACCCTGCCAGTTTCAAATTCTCTTTGTCTTTCTTCACTTATAAAAGAAAGCGAGTTTGGTATTAATTTTGTATTTAATAAATATGATTGCTATGCTAATCTTATCACTATGGCTATAGTCTGTATCACGGATTCTAATTCTAAGAAAATCGAAATTGTTTTTCTAGGGTCAAAAAGTAACAGCGGACAAAAACTTAACCTCCGAATAGCTTCTTCTGATATTTTGATATTCCGGATAGTCATTATAATGAGCCGCTCGTCGATAATGAAAAAACTCTATACCAAAGCCCCAATTGTTCCATATAGGAAGATAATACTCTAGTTTGTAGATTGCGTTGCGCTCCGTACCTGGCGTATCTCTCTGTGTAAAAAATAGCCAATTGTTAAAACTACTAATTAGTGTTTCTAAGAAAAGTACCGCTGTGGGTAATTCTAGCTAATTTTTTATAAAAAAGAGCCGACTGACTTCATCGTAAACGCAACAGCGTTGCATTTGAGGTATTGCCTTTCTCTTACATCTTCGACTTTCTTTTTTTTCTACTATTTTACACTAATTCCTATTCGACGAGACATAGGTATCCCTTGATTTTTTTTGGAGCCTTATTTTTTAGGCCGCTTTTTTGCGCCAGAGCTTGCTCGCTTTTTCTTGACTTGCCTTTTCTTGCCTTAGTATTTCCTTTCCTATCTTTTTTAAGTTGTATGCACATAGCCCCAGACTGATATATCTTTTGTAATTCTCTATACTCCGATCAGGACACCTGTCCAGTCCTCTGTGTTCTAGCTCATTGATATTGGACTCAATTGTACAATGTTTATTTTTAAGTCGTCTAAATGACTTACTCTTTTCCTCCTCCTCTTCTTCCTTATTCCGTTTTCCTAATTTTGGCATTATTACTTTCTCTACTTCCAATTTTAGTAATTCTTTATTTTCCTTTCTCCAGTACCCTTTGTCAAAACTCCATGATCTTATTTTATACTTGGGTAGTAATCTATCCGCTAGATCTATTACTAGATCTCTGTCCTGTTTGCCTGTCATTATTTCATAATCTACTATCAAGTTGTATTGATCTATGGTGATTGACAATTTCTTTCCTAGCTCCACATTCGGTCGTGATTTACCTTTATTTATCCACTCTGTATACGTTTCAAATATCGAAAACATCTTCTCGGTATGTGGGATACTTTCCTTCTTTAGGAGACGACGATCCACTAAATCTATGTGCTTTCCTAACAATTTCATATAATGCTCTAACTTCAGGTGTAGCATCAGATCCTCCATGTCATTCATCGGAAGTAATCGAATGTCATTTTCTAGTTTTGACATCACCACTAATGCTTTAGTTAGGTACTTCTTTGCCGCTTTTTGTAAGCGATCTTCCTTATTTTTACCGCCCGATGAACTTGTTTTACCTACTTCTCGCATTGAGCCCTTTAGCTCATAGCGCCAATTATTTAGCTTGCGCCATCCTTTTAGTTCTTTATACTTGGCTTTATATTTTCCTATGATATCCAAACATTTTCTAGCACAATCCCACAATAGATTGTAATCAGTCGGAAAATGTATATTACTCTCAACTACAAAACTATCGGTCTTTAAGTACAAAGGTGCCTTTTCTTTTTTTTAATACTTTACCCTGTCCAAACTCTACTATTATTGCATTAAGTCCTGTTATTAATTCATTACTCAACTTTGTTACATTATCATATATATTTTGATATTCAAATTCTATGCGGTCAAACCCAAATTCATATTCAATGCCCATTAAATGTCTCATTGTTCGGTGGTTATTTGCCAAATTATGCAATCTGTCATAGCTAATATTCTCACATAGGCGAACTGGTCCCAATACAAAAATGCACCATAAATCTATTCCGCTTCTACCTAATCCCTTGTTCTGGGAACATATATGCTTTTCTAATAAGGAAAATATGCGTTCATTATATTCTTTATTCATAAACACAGCCTTAAGTGCTGACAATAACGAATCCAATGAATTTTTACTTTTTGCCGGTATTTGTAATTCCTTTATTGGTTTCTGTTCAATACTTAATTGTTGGGTGAATCTTTTTCTCATCTAATTATCCTTCTTCGTTAATGCCCAAACTAGGCGAATCTAATTCAAAATACACCTTTAAAATACGACTTCCATACCTATTCTTTGCATTTATTCAACTTACATTCAAACTAGTTACTAACATTAATATGTTGATTTACTTGGAGTTAGAAGTTTTCTTAGAGGCACTATCTATAATACAACCAAAGACCTAGAAACAATGATAGCTGAAATAGAGAAGTCCGAAGGTCTCCTTATGACACTCATGGCAGATACAACGATCTCAAACGATCTTAGGTCAACAATGGATAATCTAAACGATGGTACCAAAGAGTTTGATGAAAGCATGGAAGCACTATAACACCATTGGCTTCCAAGAGGTTTTTTCAAAAAGAAGAAAGAGAAGGGTGAGAAAGTGAAGGAAGGCAATTATTGCCTAGGCTTGTCTTTCTTTTTTACCTTTAATTAAACCTATAATTCAGCCCATTCTTCTCCAGATAATTTATAATCGGTACATCAATCGGAGGGCGAGAATCATATAAGAAGCTAAAATCTGTTGTGAAATTAAGGTTTCTCGTGATTCCAAATCTTAGGCGGGTATTATTGGCTAAGCGATAATCATTGAAATCTGCCGTTAGTGGTTGTACATAAGTTGTATTTCTAAAGGTGATCGTTTTTTCAGGAGCTAAGGTGAATGACATATAAGTACTAAGACGGATGTCCTTATTTATGATCTCAGGATCTGAAAGTTCTTCGTATTCATGCATTGCAGCTATACCCCAATATATTTGGAGTTTCATAAGTTGACAATTTGAAGCGCAGCCTTGCCGCGCTCAAATATCTAACTGTAATCTTGGTAACGGAGTTATATCGTACTTGGCTGAATAGCTCTAAGCTTGCTTTCGACGAGAATTTTCTATTAAACCTGAAATGCTCAAATCTACTATTGTTAAAACTTTCTCCACCTGCACTTACAATTTGGAAATATCCGACAAGTAAGTAGATGTTTTTGGTAGTCTTCCACTGAACTTTACTTGTAAGTTTTACGGCTTCATATGATCGTGTGAATTTTGATGCTGACATACCTACTGTACTCGAAAAATCAGTTGTGTCGGTGGCTATTCGTTTACTTTCTACATTAATTATTTGAGATGACATCTGGCCTATGGCTATCCATATAAAGTATATGTTATTGTTAGAAATCTCTTCATGATTTTGGTTTTGGAACACAAAAACGGATAGAATAATATAGTAATTTCAAAGAAATAAATAATCTTGAATGAGAATTGGATTTAGACTAATGTGTAATTCTACTTTTAAAATGATTATTTGGGTTTTCGAGAACTATTGGTTGAGGTAACTAATAATTATATTTGTAATTCGCTCGCCACACATTCCGTCACCTAAAGCATTAGTATGAGTACTGCCTCCTTTATGGTTGATCAGTTTTTCTTTTATCTTACTTTCGTCAGGACCAGTTACCACATTCCAACCTTCATCAAGTGTCTCGATCCACTCGGTTTGCCTATCGATAATAATTCCTGGCACTTTATGGAAATATGCCTCTTTGATAATCCCTCCAGAATCAGTAATAGCAAGGCTAGAATACCTAAGTAGACTTTGTGTTTCCCAAAAACCTAATGGTTTTATAATGATCATATTCTCACCGATCAAATTGGTCAATCCAAATTTTAGAATTGCAGCCTTTGTTCTTGGGTGCATTGGGAATATGATTTGATCATTGTATTGACCGACAGCGGATAAGATAGTGCCTAACTTAGAAGCGTCAGAAGTATTCGCATCTCGATGGCAGGTCATAAATGCAAAATTGCCATTCAAATTATATTTCGACCTTAAACTTTCTTCAGCTATATATTTAGTGTCAGTAAATAGTAAATCTAGGCTTATATCTCCTGTCAAATAAACATTTTTAGTGATTCCTACTTTTGCTAGATTATCCACACCAGTCTGGGTAGGCGAAAAGTATAAATCAGTGACACTATCCGTAAGTAGCTTATTTACCTCTTCAGGTATGGATTTGTCCCATTCTCTTAGCCCCGCTTCTACATGGACGAGTGGGATGTTTCTTTTTGCAGAGGCGATTGCTGCGGCTGCAGTTGTATTGGTATCACCATAGACGAGGATCATGTCAGGTTGCTCAGTATTAATAATGTCGTCAAAGGCTATCAGGAAGTGGCCGATCATCTTATTATGCGACATTGAACCGATATCGAGATTGTATTTTGGTTGAGGTATATCCAATTCTGCGAAAAAACCACCAGAAAGATTGTGATCATAATGCTGACCAGAATGTACGATTGTCTCTTTTATTTTTTTATTTGTTGCAAATGCTCGGCTGAGAGCTGCAGCTTTGACAAATTGTGGTCTAGCTCCCACTACAGTAATAATGTGGTGTTGTTTACTCATTCCTATTGATTATTGGCAACAATATAAATGCAATCAAGCCCAAAGCTATATTACAAAGCTGCACTGAGAAAAACATGATATTTGCAAATGAAAATGCTTCTGTGGACGGTATTGCATACAGTACCAATGCTTCACTGATCAAAAACTGATATGTTCCCATACCACCTGGACTTGGAATCACTACACCTAATGTACCAAATACAAAAACTACGAGTCCCGCTACAGGAGCCATATCTGCCGTAGGAGCAAATGAGAAAAACATTAGATAAGTCATCAAATAATAGCAAACCCATATTGTGACTGTATGAAAAATAAATCTACTTGGCGATCGTAAATCTTTGATTGTCAATATTCCTTCCCAAAATCCAAGGAGAATATTCCATACTTTATTTCCTATTTTGGTCGCGAGTATCACCTTTCGGTATTTCCAAAGTGCTGCTAGACCAATCACTGAACCGATAGCCAATATTCCAATATTTAATGGAGAAAATAATGAAGATAATTTGCCTCCCATTAAATCACTATCTTGGAAATAGCCTGCAAAATTATCGAAAGAAAGAATAAGAGTAATTCCGATTGTAACCAATAGACAAAGTACATCTATTATCCTCGAAGTGACGATTGTACCCATTACTTTTTCAGCTTCTAAATCTTCGTATTTAGCTAGTAGCCCTGCCCGTACGAATTCGCCCGATCTGGGAATTCCAAGATTGACGAGATGAGTAATTAGCACTGTACTTAGTGTGTTTGCAAACCTAGGCATTTTACCCAATGGTTCTATTAGCATTCTCCAGCGGATTGATCGAGCAACATTGCTCCAGATATAGAATCCTAATGCTATGAAGATCCAAGTGAAGTTCGCTGTGCCTACATCAGTAAGGATCTTGTCTATGAGATTGCAGTCAGAGAGTGGAGTCCCATTAATCAGACAATCTTCAATAAATTTTGCATTGTTTTTGCGGTATACAATATATAGGATGCTCACCCCAATGGATAAAAACATCAAGATCTTCAATATACTTTTGAGGGTCTTATTCATTGGCTATTTCAATGCGAGAATGGAAATGTGTTTAGTCTAATTTGTTGTATTCATTTGGGAAGACAGTTGTAGGTTTGAAGTCTTTTGCTTCTTTTGGAGTCATCAATGCATAACAGATGATAATCACCACATCTCCAACTTCAGCACGTCTTGCTGCGGCACCATTAAGGCATATGACCCCAGAACCTCTTTCACCTTTTATTACATATGTCTCTATGCGCTCACCATTATTATTATTTACGATCTGTACTTTCTCACCTTCTATAAGATCTGCAGCATCCATAAGATCTTCATCGATCGTAATAGAACCGACATAATTTAGATTTGCTTCTGTAATAGTAGCTCTGTGTATTTTTCCTTTGTGTATATGTAGTAACATGATGTAAATGTATGATTTTTTAAAATATTGTAACTACTGACATGGTAGTTATTGGATTAATATGTTGTTAATAATTAAGATTTAGCAGCCCTATATATTTTCATTTATAACATATTAGAAATTCTTCAATACCATTTTAAAAGGTGAATTACTTTTAATTCGATCTTTTAAACTAATTTTGCTTATCGATTTTATAAATTTATTGGAACGTAGTGATTAATAATTTTTTATCTTCATAAGTTCCACATGGACATCACCAAAATAGAAATGAACATATGAAAGTACTGTTAAGACTATCGTTTGTATTATTTGTCACCGTAGCTTATTTTGGGTGTAAATCCTATGATATAGATTATAAAAGCACGACAGCCAATACTGATTTTATTCATTCTTCAATGAAAAAACTGACAGATATTATCATACATGATATTTTTTCCCCTCCTGTAGCGAGTAGAAATTATGTATATCCTAGTATTGCAGCATATGAAGCTGGCAGGTGGATGGACTCTAGCTATGTGTCATTGACTGGTCAACTGAGGGATATGCCAAGTATCTCTCCTCCTAGGGCTGAGGAAGAATATGCATTTGGAATATCTGCTACAACAGCAATGATAAAAACTGCGAAGCATTTTATTTTTTCAGAAGATAAGATGGATGAACATACTAAGGTGTATCTTAAATATCTGGATTCACTAAATGTCGATCCAGCTATTATAAAAAGGTCTATCGCTTATGGCGAGTATGTATCAAATGAAATAATAGCTTGGTCAGATGGTGATAATTATAAGCAATCAAGATCGTTCCCAAAATTCTCTGTGACGGATGAGGACGAACGTTGGAAACCAACACCACCAATGTACCAGGAAGGTATAGAGCCACATTGGAAAGATATACGACCTTTTGTAATAGAATCTTCAGACCAGTTTACACCTGAAGTGCCTACTGAATTCTCAATGGACAAGAATAGTAAATTCTATAAAGATCTCATGGAAGTATATGATGTGGTCAATAATCTCAATGCAGAAGAAAGAGAAATAGCTAGCTTTTGGGATTGTAACCCTTATGTGATGAATGTAACTGGCCATGTGATGCATGCAAGTAAAAAGATTACACCTGGCGGCCATTGGGTCGGAATTACTAAAATAGCTTGCGAAAAAGCGAACGCTTCGTTTATGAAAACACTAGAATCTTATGCAATCACATCCATAGCTTTAGCAGATGGCTTTATTTCTTGCTGGGATGAAAAATATAGGTCAAATCTAATCAGGCCGGAAACAGTAATCAATGAACATATTGATAAAGATTGGTTGCCAACACTTCAGACACCACCATTTCCAGAATACACAAGTGGTCATAGTGTGATATCAACAGCTGCAGCCACTGTACTAACTTCAATTTATGGTAATGGATTTTCATTCAAGGATGATACAGAATTGGAATATGGCTTGCCTGTACGGTCATTTGTGTCTTTTTATGCAGCATCACAAGAGGCGGCAATCTCAAGATTATATGGTGGTATACACTACCGACCTGCAATAGATAATGGGGTGACACAAGGAAAAAGATTGGGTGAATATGTAGTTGCAAATTTGAAATTCAAATAAAGTAATAAGGTAACCCATTTAGCTCTTAAAGCTCAGATCGTCAAAGGCGATTTTGGAAATTTGAGTTTTGAAAAAAAAATCACTTATAGTACGGATGAACTCAAGGCTTTAGAGTTATTATCGTAAATAATTTGCGACCCGTAAGTGGGTAGCCCTGAAAAGTAATTCAACATTCAACATCTTGGGCGCAAACCAACCATTATTAAATACCAAAGCGTCTTCATAATTGATAATCATTCCATCAAATTAGAATTTTCTTAAATGTTAATTTTCATATAAGGTGACATTTTTATGGCAATTGAGCAACAAAAGTCTTATTTTACGTTACTATAAAGGAGAAGCCATTAATTTAATACAATCAATTATGAAAAAAACTTTCTTTTTACTAGCGTCATTTGTAGCGTGTCTTTCATTTCAATCTTGCACAGACAAGGTAGAATCAGAAGTATTTCACTATACAAGTGATGAATATGAATTATTGTCACAGTCACTTGATTTACCAGAAGAGACACACGATTACACTTTAGTAACAAATAGACCTGTTCAAGGATTTAATCCAGATCTTCCATTTCACAAAGCAACATTGGGAAGAGTATTGTTTTATGATAAAGCATTATCGGTGGATGGTAGTACTTCTTGTGCATCATGTCATAAACAAGCAGCTGCCTTTGCTGACAATGAAAGATTTAGCGAAGGTATAGATGGGCAAATAGGGACAAGAAACTCATTACCTCTAGGAAATACAATCGGTTTTGTGAAATATTATGGGACAGATTTACAGTTTCAATCAGGATTTTTCTCTTGGGATGAAAAATTTGAATCTATAGACCAACAATCAGAGGCCGCTATCATAAGTTCTATAGAAATGGGACATACAATGTGGGAATTGGCCGCAAAAATAAAAGCTGACGAAAAGTATCAAATCCTTTTTGACAAAGCATATGGAGAGTCTAGTCCGATTACGGAAGGTAATATATTAGATGCAATAACTGAGTTTGTAAACAGTTTCTCAAGTAGAGCATCAAAATTTGATGATGCAATACCTACTTCTGCAAATTCTTTTTCACAAGCTAATGTGTTCGATGATTTTGAAGCGTTCAATAGTTCTGAGAATAGAGGTAAAGCACTATTCAACAGTAACTGTAGCAGCTGCCACGGTTCTAGTCACAATGCGATCGTATTATCAAGAGCTAACAATGGTCTTGATATGACCTATGCTGATAAGGGACTTGGCGCAAATGAAGGGTCTCACATGAATGGAGTTTTCAAGGTCCCATCATTAAGAAATATTGAGTTGAGTGGACCTTATATGCATGATGGTAGATTTAATAGCTTAGAAGAAGTAGTTGATCACTACAGTGATGGAATTCAAAACCATGAGAACTTATCTCAGTTTCTGAAAAATAGTGCAACACAACAGGCTGTTAAGCTAAACTTTGATGCTACAGATAAGGAAGCTCTTGTAAACTATCTTAAGACTTTAACAGATATAGATTTTGTTACTGCACCTAAGTGGTCAGATCCATTCAAATAGACAATAATATGCTTCGCGGTTTTAATAGCTGATAAATCATAAAATAGATAACTAAAACCCTATTTCCACAAGGAGGTAGGGTTTTTGTTTTCTTTTTAACCATATTTGTGGCAGTAGATGCAATTGCTCAATTACACTTAGGAATGATGCATTAATAAAGTACGTTTTTATGTGCTGATATTTATTCAATCTCCAAGGCAAAAAACGTAGGCGATGCATCGCATCGGCGAGGCTTTTTAACGTAGAAGAAGGGAAAAAGATTAAGCAGAAGAATGTAACTTTATTATTGTTTCATTCCTTAGGAGCGTATCGAAAAAAAGAGAGAATTTACAATTAAGAATTTGCAAGCATGAAAGTTTTAAAATTCGGTGGGACATCCGTCAAAAATGCCGAGAACATTGGCAAGGTGATAAATATCATCAAATTTAAACTGGAGAAGGGAGAAGATATAGCAGTCGTATGTTCTGCTATGGGAGGTATTACAGATTTGCTAATTAAAATGAGCGAATTAGCTGCGGCTGGTAAGGATGAGTACATTGCTTATTATCACCAATTCAGAGATAGACATGAGTCCTCAGCAAAGATACTTCTTGGGGAGGATGGATATATGAAAGTCATAGCAAAGTTAGATGACAATTATGATACACTGAAAGATCTATTGAAGGGTATTCTACTCGTAAGAGAGGTCTCTCCAAGAACTATGGATTATGTGCTTAGTTTTGGAGAAAGAAGTAGCAATTTTCTTATCGCTGAAGCTTTAAAAGTTCAAAGGGTAAATGCTGAATACTTGGACGCTAGAAAAGTGATATTTACAAATAGAGAATTTGGATCAGCTAAGGTTGATACTAATCTTACCAATCAGAAAATAAGAGATCACTTTGATGATAATAAGGGAATAATACAAATTACAACAGGGTTTATTGCTTCTGATAAAGGTGGTTTAACAACGACCTTAGGTCGAGGGGGTTCGGATTATACTGCCGCTATATTAGCGGGTGCACTCGATGCAACAGAATTAGAAATATGGACGGACGTAGATGGAGTACTAACGAGTGATCCGAGAAAAGTAAAAAAAACATTTACTTTAGATCAGTTGAGCTATGCGGAGGCAATGGAAATGTCTCATTTTGGAGCTAAGGTGATATATCCACCGACGATACAACCTGCTATGGATAAGTTGATTCCTATCTGTATCAAAAATACATTTAATCCAACACATTCTGGGACAAGAATACATTCTAAAAGTGATGAAAATTTCAGATCCCCTATAAAGGGAATTAGTGCATTATCTGATGTTGTTCTTCTTAACTTGGAAGGAAGTGGTATGATGGGCACTCCAGGTATATCGGGAAGACTATTCTCTACTTTGGCGAAGGATAAAATTAATGTAATACTTATCACGCAGGCATCATCCGAGCACTCTATTAGTTTTGCCATTGCAGATCAAGATGCAGAAAGAGCGAAGGCATTGATTGAAGAAGAGTTCGAAAAAGAGATCTCGAATCAAAATATAAAACCTATTGTCATAGAACATGATCAAGTAATCATAGCTGTGATAGGGGAGAAAATGAAATCTGTACCTGGAGTGGCAGGAAATCTATTCCATAGTCTTGGTAAAAATGGTATTAATGTATCAGCAATAGCTCAAGGGTCTTCGGAATTAAACATTTCGTTTGTAATCAAAAAGAGTGATGAAAGTAAGGCTCTCAATATGATTCATGATTCTTTTTTCCTTTCCTCAGAGAAGCGTATCAATATATTTGCAATTGGAGTTGGGTTGATAGGCGGTACTTTACTTCAACAAATTGAAGATCAAAAAGACTACCTGAAAAATGATCTTGCGTTAGAGCTAAAAATAGTAGGATTGAGTAACAGCAGAAAGATGATATTCGATGAAGATGGATTAGAGGCTGTAGAGTGGAAGTCTAGGATCGAATCTTCTGAGATTAAGGCAAATGCAAGTGAATTCGTTGCAAAGATGAAGGAAATGAACTTGTCGAATACAATTTTCATAGATAACACAGCAAGTAAGTCTGTACCAGAATTGTATAAAGAAATACTCAGTGCTAGTATATCTATCGTGACCCCGAATAAGATAGCAACTTCATCTTCTTATGAACACTATCTTGATTTGAAACATACCGCAAAGTCAAGTAACGTTCAGTTTTTATATGAAACCAATGTAGGCGCGGGTCTACCTGTATTATCAACGCTACAAGGATTGATCAACAGTGGCGATAGAATAGAAAAAATAGAAGCGGTAGTATCAGGGTCACTCTCGTATATCTTCAATAATTTTGATGGTAATGAGCCGTTCCATGATTTAGTAATGAAAGCTAAAGACCTAGGATATACTGAACCAGATCCAAGAGATGATCTTAGTGGATCGGATGTAAGAAGGAAGATTATCATTCTTACAAGAGAAGCAGGAATAGCAATAGAACCAGAAGATGTATTACTTGAGACCATACTGCCCTCTATCTGTATGGAAGCACCTGACGTATCCTCATTCTTTAATACATTGAAAGATGAAAATGATTATTTTACAGGATTGATTAGAAAAGCGAAGTCGGACGGAAAAGTACTGAGATTTATAGCCAGTATGGAAAATGGCAAAGCAAAAATTAGCTTGCAAGCTGTTGGTATGGATAGTCCATTCTATAGTTTGCAGATGAGTGATAATATGATCGTATTCACAACTAAGAGATACAATGATAGGCCGCTTATCGTTCGTGGTCCTGGAGCAGGAGCGGAAGTAACTGCTGGGGGAGTATTTTCGGATATAATTTCGATAGGAAAATAGAATTATGATAGTAGGAAAGTCCATGATGTACCTTTTAATAGCTCTGTTTATAGGATTGTTTGTATTGCAGTTTTATTTTAGAGTACGTGTAGTGAAGGTGTACCAAAAATTAGTAAAGAATCGTGTTCAATTTGATTCTAGTCATATATTCAGTGGTAAGAAAATGGAAGCGGAAATACTTCCAAAGTATCCTGAGCATAAAGAGGATATATTGAAATTTGTAAAAGAAATGCGTCATTCATTGACGGTAGCATCTATTTTTATTGTGCTCATATTTGCAGCTGCAGTCATCCTCAGAACTTGGAATGTTGGATAAAAAAATCAAATTAGGATTATTAGGAGTTGGACATTTAGGAAAGATCCATTTGAAGTGTCTTCAGAATACGGATTTTGAAGTGGTAGGAGTGTTTGATCCTGACCTAATAGCTCAGAAGTTTGTAAAAGAAAATTATGGAATTCAGATCTTTGAATCTGCAGACGAGCTCATTGATGCTGTGGATGCACTTGATATAGTAAGTACTACAATCACCCATTATGAATTAGCAATCAAGGCAATCAATCAAGGCAAACATGCATTTATTGAAAAGCCGATATGCACTACAATCGAGGAGGCTAAAACATTAGTAAAGGCGACTAGAGATCAAAATGTCAAGGTGCAAATAGGTCATGTAGAAAGATATAATCCTGCTATCGTTTCTCTGAAGGATAGAAAGGTGCAACCAAAATTTATAGAAGGACATAGACTAACCACTTTCAATACAAGAGGTAACGATGTCTCAGTAATGCTCGATCTTATGATCCATGATCTAGATTTAGTTTTACAATTGGTAGATAGTGAAGTGATAGATGTACAAGCGAATGGAGTCTGTGTAGTAAATGATACACCAGATATATGCAATGCCCGTATTACATTCAAAAATGGTTGTGTTGCAAACTTAACTGCAAGTCGTATCAGTATGAAGCATATGCGAAAACTCCGTATGTTTCAAGGAAATGAATATATCAGTCTAGATTTTTTAAATAAAGAAACTCAAATAGTAAAACTCGAACCTGTATCAGACGAAGAAGCTGGTCATCATATGACTATTGAAACGTCGACAGGTAAAAAAATAATTAATATCGAAACACCAGATATTGTTGAGAATAATGCGATCGTAGATGAATTAACAGATTTCCATAATGCGATCAGAGATAATGCGACTGTTTCAGTTCCTGTAGAAGCTGGACTGAAAGCATTGGAGTTGGCTTATTTGATAGAGGAGAAAATAAATCAAGACTAGTGGAGAATTTTACAGATTATGCCGAAGAGTGATAATCTTTTTTTAACTTGAGGTATGTTGCCACCAATTACACCTCATCCACTACAATTTCTACTTTTTGAAAGTCGAGTCCGACTTATTGTATTTTTAATTCTATTTCAATTTTCTGGTGGTTATTCGCATGATTTATTTGCTTCAGGTCCAGATAGTGTTTATTACTCGGGTATAAATACTTTCATTCTCGAAAACGCTGATTCTTCTTATTTGTACAAAACGGGGGTTGATGTAGGGGCGATTGCGTGTAATGATCATGTAACTATCTATCCGGATACTCTTTGCAGTATTACTTTATATCCTGAGATGTTCCTTGAAGGAGACATTGACGGATGGCATGATTATTTTGAACTGAATATGTAGTTATTTGGTAACGAATCGCAACAAACGGGAAATATTAGTGGCTTCACTATTATTGTCAACGATTTTCTAGGAACACATATCTATGAAATTACTGATCCATTGACAGGAAACAGTTGTTGGGGAACATTTACAATTGAAGATGCTTTAGATGACATGCTCTTATTTCCTACAGATGTGTGCGATATGAATGACAATATATTGCCTTATGATATAAGGTTTATTGATCGCTACGTTTGTTTGGGAGATACAATGTATATCGGTATAGCAAATTTTCAAAGTCCTTCACACGAGACGATTCCTCCCAATCAATTATTTACTCCAGATCGATTAGTATTGCAAAATGGACAATTGATTGACTATGATGATTATGGTTTTTATGTTGTATGGGATCAATTAGGGCGAAAAGAAGTTCTGTTTAGAACCACAAGTGGCGCAGTGTGTACATCCGAGCTAAGTATTGATGTTATTGTTATGGACGTATCTTCTATACCAATTATCAGCGAAAACGAACAAAGTCAACCTATTATCGCTTGTGTATATGAAAATATATCTCTTTTGGCAGGTACCTCACTTGCTGTCGAAGTAAAGTGGCAATTGAGTGATGGAAGGGTATACACGAATAAAGAAATAAACATATCTTTTGATGAACCAGGTACTTATATAGTTGAGTTGGATGAAAACACAGAATGTAGTTGCGGCTCACCTTCTTTCAAAACAATAATAATTGAAGACGGCGAATCACCTCAGATAGAATGCACTGGGACGACTTGTGCAGGGGAAGAGGTTACATATTATTCATCAAGCTTTTGTGATCAATATGAATGGGAAATAAGTCCCGAAGGAACAATTATTGAAGGTGGTGGACTAGGAGATAACTACATTACTATTGTGTGGAATACTTCCCCTGAAGGAAATGTAACCTTATCCACACCTGGCTGCTTCGTAAACGCTTGTCAAGAGTCCGTTAGCGTCAGTATCCCAATAATAGATAATAATGTAGAGATAGAAGGCAACCAATTAGTTTGTTATGGTGAAACTATAGAATATTCAGTTCCAACATTTGATGGGACTAACTATACGTGGAGTATGTTTTCTTTTTATGGCACTATTATAAGCGGACAAGGTACAAACTCCATAGTAGTTCGATGGAAGTCTAGAACTACAGAAGATGGACCGACAGGTGTTTCCGTTGTCTACGAAAATTGTTTTATCGATTGTCAAGGAAGTGATACCCACGAAGTCGAGATTTTACCTCCGATGGATGTCGACTATACTGCAGGGACAAAATGCAAAGATGCAAGCCTCGTTGTAAATACTAGGTATTCTATAGCTGCTGACTGGGAGGTGGTCGCACCTGATAATACTACTGAAGTCTATACATCTTTAGAGAAATTGGACATAATATTATCTCAGGTTGGAAATTATAAAGTATTACTTGCCGCCCCATCATGGACTACGTGTAATGATACTTATCAATTCGAAGTTTTTGTATCTCCTGCTCCTTCTCCACCTGCTAATATACAGGAATCACAGCAAGTTTGTGAAGGGGCAAATATTGATTATTCTATACCAGATGCAGGCCCTTTTGATATTATTTATTGGGTAGTATTTGATGGAGATTTAGGCTTATCAGCATTTTCAAGCCACTCCAAAGTGCTAAATTATGAATGGCAATCTAGTGGACCTTACCAGATTCATGTAACAATAGAAAATTCGCAAACTGGATGTATAAGTGAGGTTACAACACTTGACTTGGAGAATAATTCTGAGATATTTGGTACAGTAGATATTTGCAAAGGACTAGTTGGGACTTACTTTATTTCCACACCCGAAAACACAAGTACAAACTGGTCAATAAGTCCTGTCAATGGAGGTAGTATTATTAGGCATACAAGTGATAGTTTATATGTTTTTTGGAATGTACCAGGAGCGTATGAAGTTCATGCAGATGTATGCGGTATATCAGCGTCTATTGTTACGAATGTAATTCCAGAAATAGACCTAGGACTTAATGCAACACCTAGATGTCCTGATGAGATATTTGAGCTGACTGGTACAATCCCAATCGGTGTAACTGTTGAAGTTTTTGATGATTTGGAGGACCTCGTAGGGACCTCTCTTCCTCTATCTCTTGATGAAGGATTCTATACGGTTTATGCGATTAATGATGCAGGATGTGAATACCAAAAAGAGGTAGAAATTACCATTTTGGATGTGCCAAAAGTGAGAGTTTCGTCTCCACAGCCTAACGTTTATTGCCAATCGATACCATTCCCGATTACGATAGTAGAAGATTCGGACGGGACATTTACTTTCGAATGGTTCAGAAATAATGTCTCATTGAATTCATTTGGTACATCTATATCAACGACAGATTTTGGCATGTATCATGTTATCGTTACGGATAGTAATGGGTGTACATCAAAATCTAATATTCATACAATAAGAGAAGATTGTGGAACAGGTTCACCGATCAATTTTTCATGGATAAATCTAGATTGTAATAATCTTGTTTTTGAAGTAGATCCACCGTATACCAGTACCAATTTTACATGGTTCTTTGATGATCCGGATAGTGGTCCTAATAATGTGGTATCGGGACTTAGTGTTACACACGAGTTTACTTATGCTGGGTATTATTATGTAATTGTAAATGGCAATTCAAACGAGGCGGGTGCAGAAATAGTAGAAATAGGAACCGTCGCAGATTTTGAATTCGCTGATGGATGTGCAGGAACTCCGATATCATTTACAAATCGCAGTACATATATTCCTGGTTTTGACAACAGTGATAATCTGTGGGACTTTGGTGATCTTGGTAGTGGTGGTGATAATATTTCAACAGTGTTCTCACCAACCCATGTTTACAACTCTCCAGGGAATTATCTGGTTACCTTGCAAACCGTTGATGTAAATGGATGTATATCTACATCGGAGAAGATGATTACTATTTTTGATAATCCGAATATTGAAATATTAAGTAAGGATTTTATTTGTCGAGACTTGGAGGCCCTTTTTGAGGCATCAGTCTATTTTGATGATTACGATTATTCCTGGGATTTTGGCGATACTGCATCTGGATTGGGTAATGTTTCATATGATTATAGTACCAGTCATGTTTTTACAGTTGTTGGGATATATGCGGTTGAACTAAAGGTGAGAGGTACTAATGGATGCATCTTCTCAATGGTAAAGCAAGTAGAGGTTGTTGATAATGATCTGACGGAGGATATTGTAGGTGATGTTTCATTGCCAAAGTGCCCTGAAGATGTGATAACTCTTACAGCACCTTCAGCTACAGAATATCGTTGGTCGAATGGAGCAACATCTTCATCAATTTCTGTTATTGAAAATGGATGCTATACAGTCACAATTACAAATAATGCAGGCTGTACATATTCTCCTCCTAGCTTTGATGTATATTCGATTGATTTATATTCTACTGTTATTTTTGGTAAAAAAAGACAATCGGGTTTCGGAAGCACTCAAGCATTTTATGATAGCTTAGTCGTATGTGAAGGCGAAGAATTCGATTTGTTTACGAATGAAATACCTAATGTGGCCTATTTATGGTCTACTTCAGAAACAGGGACAAAATTGTTT
The DNA here is from genome assembly GCA_047628935.1 of Halioglobus sp. Lineage (GTDB taxonomy): Bacteria > Bacteroidota > Bacteroidia > Chitinophagales > Saprospiraceae > CAJXUU01. The sequence continues at coordinate 27,923 of JBLHWH010000009.1, forward strand.
TTCGAAAATCATTTTGCAAGTCTAGTAGTAGGTTCATATGATTATACGTTGCAGGTTACAGAACTAGTATCTGGATGTACAGTACTTCATGACTATAGAATAATTATCAATCCAGCCCCTTTGAGTCCAGTTATTTCTACAGATCAGTCAGGGAATTGCGAAGGTATCTTACATACAATTTCTGTGACTGCTCCAGATCCAAATCTGCTATATCGTTGGCAAGATGGAAGAATAGGAACCAGTATTCAAACTCGATCTGCTGGAACTTACTACGTAGAGGCTGTCAATAATCAAGGCTGTAATGCAAAAAGTAATCCTGTGGTTATTTCTACAAGACCATCGGAGATTGGTTGGATGACAGGATGTAGAGAAGTTTGTTTCCCAAATGAGTTTTGTCTTACTCTCAGTAATTTATATACATATTCGCTTTATAAAGATGGTGCTTTTTTATCCACTATAAGTTCGTCCGATTCTGATTTGGAGATAGGCGGACCTGGTGACTATAGCTTAGTTGTTGTGAGTTTAGATGGTTGTGAAGTTGAAACTGGAAATCTTACTTTGAGCGCTTTAGACAATGATCAAGATATATCAGGTATAGTATATTATGATGAGAATAGCAATGGAGTATTTGATGGTAACGATGTATTGTTAGATAATGTGACTGTAAATCTAATGGCTGGAAATACGGTATTAGAGACGGTAATTACTGATGCTTCTGGAATGTATAGCTTTTCTGAATTTGAAGGTGCAAATCATCAGATCATGATTGATGTATCTAGTCTTAGCTACACTTTTGAAGGTATTACTGATTTGCAATTTAGTTTTGATAATTGTATCGACACTAAGCAACTTGACTTTCCTTTGGTTTCAGATTGTTTTATTGCTATAACGAGGATAGATAGTTTGGTCTGTTCAGCTTCTTTTATTACAATTGATGGTATAGATTATTATGCTGGTGATACGGATACATTAAAATATAACATAAATGAAAACTGCGATTCTCTTGTCGTGATAGATGTGGCAGAACCTTTGGAACCTCTTGTGGTTTCATTATTGACTTCATCATGTATGGATATTGAAACAGGTGAAATTGAAATAAGCGTATTACAAGGAGTTAATTTGAGATTCTCAATAGATGAATCTACTGATACAACCAACTTATTGATAATTGGAGGATTAGCTGCTGGGCAACACATTTTATATATTCATAACGAAATAGGATGTTCATATCAATACCCGTTTGAAATTGAAGAAATACAAGCACCAGAAATTGAATTGGACATTCAACAATCTTGCGAAAACGAAGCGATAGGAAGTGTAACTACTCTGGTCATATCAGGTAGTGATTTGACTTTTTGTATAGATGGTTTAGGGCTTTCACAACAAAATGTATTTACCGATTTGCCCGCTGGAGATTATACCATTACCGTTAAGGATAATATTGGTTGTGAATATTTCTTTCCATTCGAAATAGAAAATTTTCCTCAACCTGATTTCTCGGTTTCTCAACAAGATGCATGTGATGGACAATCTAATGGTACTATTGAGATTACGATAGTAGTTGGTTCTGACATGATGTTTTCATTGAATTCACAATCGGATTGGACTGCTGATTTGAATTATAGCCTATTAGACCCTGGTAATTATGTACTTTATAGTCAGTCAGAATATGGTTGTATAGAAAGTATGGAATTGACAATAAGTAGTATTTCACAACCAGCGATTACAATAGATATTTCTCCAGCATGTGAAAACTTACAAGGTGGATCTATTGATATTTCTACGCTTACTGAAAATGTGTTCTATTCTTTGGATGGAGTGTCGTTCTCTCCTGTTTCTCTTATTTCTGATCTCGCACCTGGTAATCATATTTTATATTATCAAACTGAAGAATGGTGCATCTACGAGATAGGATTCGAAATTATAGAATCGCCAGCACCTATTGTGAATATTGAACCTACACCTACTTGTCTGCAAGGTGATAATGGAGAGATAGATATATCGGTTATATCAGGGATGAATTTGCAGTTTTCTCTCGATGGGTCAACATTTGTAAATGATTTACAATTTGAAGGACTATCTACAGGAGAAGATACACTCTACGTTACGAATGAGGCAGGATGTAATTATCTGTTTCCGTTTATTGTACCCAATCTGCCTGCACCTGAATTAGAGATTAATACAAAGAAAACTTGTAAGAATATTTATGATGGTAGTATTAATATCAATGTCATTCTAGGTAGTCAATTGCAATTCAGTATCGATGATCAAAATTATGGGCCAGATATTACCTATACAGAACTACAAGGAGGAGAATATAATTTGTTTGTTCTTGACTCACTTGGTTGTTTGTATGAGTATCCATTTGTAATCGAAGAGTTTGATTCTCCTGAATTAGCCATAGATATTATCAATGCATGCGATTCAGATTTTTCTGGAAGCCTATCCATAGAATCATTGAATAGTGTGAGTGCTCAATTTGCAATTGACACCCAAATTGTTTGGCTTACTTCGATGACATTTAATGATTTAGAAATTGGAGAACACACGCTATACAGTTTGAGCGAATTTGGTTGTGTCGACAGTTTGGTATTTAATATAGCGGAGACTATAGAACCAGTGATAGACATAGTTGCAAGTCCAGAGTGCGAAAGCAATGAGAGTGGAACAATTCAAATTAATTCAGATATACCAGGAATTGTGTATTCTCTTGATGGCTTAGAATTTACTGAAGATCCAGTTTTTGGAGATTTGAGTTCAGGAGTCTACACATTATTTTTTCTTACTGATGATGGATGTATATTTGAGGAGCCTTTTGCTATCGAATTACTTTCAGCTCCTAATATTGATGTTGTTGCCAAACCTACTTGTGTTGGGGATGTTTCTGGAAGTATTACTGTCGTTAATCTAGAAAATCTAGACTTACTATTCTCATTTAACGGAGGTGCATTTGGTACAGAATCTAGTTTTGAGGATCTAGATGTTGGTCAATATTCCATTGAAATACAAAATGAAGTGGGATGTATCTACGAGCAAAATGTCAGTATTACGGAATCACCATTACCTATAATCAATCTTCAAGTAGATGATAGTTGTGAAGATCAGGATAATGGTGTGTTGTATATAGAAGCTGAAGGATATAATGAGATTACTATAAACGGCCAAATATTTCAGGAGAATCTTATCGAAGATCTGATGCCTGGTTCTTATTCAGTTCTGGTTAAGGATTCTGTGGGTTGTATGGCTGAGGAGACCATGACAATCGAGGAACTACCGATATTAGATGTTGTCTCTCCCATATTTGATCTTGATTGTTATGAGACCGAGATAACGATAATACCAGAGATAATAAGTTTTTCTGGGCATATTGATTATCAATGGCACAATGGGTCAACTGTAAATCAATTAACATCATTATCGTCAGGAAACCATTCTGTTACTATTTCTGATGAATGTAGCATAGTTGAGTTAGAATGGAATCTAAATATATCTGCACAAATCGATGAGAGCCTTTTTATCGCTCCGAATATTTTTTCACCTAATAATGATGATGTGAACGATTGTTTTGAGATCATAGGCAATCCTACAATTAATATCAATTCTTATAAGCTACTAATATTTGACCGGTGGGGGAATCTATTCTTTGAAGCAAATGACATATATGATTGCTGGGATGGAGAATATAAAGGTAAGGAGGCCGTTCCTGGGGTGTATGTATACATTATAGAAATAGGAATCTTACAATGCGAAGGACTTTCTACCACAAGAAGTTTTGGAGATGTTACGGTTTTTCGTTGAGGCATTTATGTATGATATACTAACAAGAAATACACACATTTTTTAAAATGGAGAAATAAGGTATTGTGAAAATGATGAGCTTATTTTAGGCAGCGTATTCATTTTCTTGTTTTCCATATTTACATCCTTAAGGAAGCCAACAAATTAAAGTTTTTTGATTGGGGGTTAGCAAGACCTTGGAGGTTTTTAAAATCTCCAAGGTCTATTTTAAAATCTCCAAGGTCTATTTTAAAACCTCTAAGGTCTATTTTTGAAAACGGATCTCTTGAGTTGTATTTTTTATACACATCCTTCAACTACAAAATTCAATTTTGATAATTAAAACTTACCTTTGCACTCGATTTCAAAAATCGAATTTATTAGAACAATCTAAACCTAATCAAATGAATACTAGTTTTTTAAAGAAACTTGGGCTGCTCAAGAAGAATGACGGTACTTGGACAGGACTAAAATCATCAAATTCTGATGAATATATCGAATCTTACTCTCCAGTTGATGGGAAGTTGATCGGTAGCGTAAGTGTAACGACTAAGAAAGAATACGAAAAAGTAATCAAGACTTCGCAGAAAGCGGCAATCGCTTGGAGACAATGGCCCGCTCCAAAAAGAGGTGACATCGTAAGACAATATGGTGATGCATTAAGAGCTAACAAAGAAGCTCTTGGGAATCTAGTTTCTTATGAGATGGGTAAATCACTACAAGAAGGATACGGAGAGGTGCAAGAAATGATCGATATCTGTGACTTCGCAGTAGGATTATCACGCCAATTATACGGTCTTACAATGCACTCAGAAAGACCAAACCATAGAATGTACGAGCAGTGGCACCCACTTGGTGTTGTTGGTATTATCTCGGCTTTCAATTTTCCAGTAGCTGTATGGTCATGGAACTCTATGATCGCATTAGTATGTGGTAACACATCTGTATGGAAGCCGTCAGAGAAAGCTCCAATGTGTGGTGTGGCGTGTCAAAACCTATTCACAAAAGTATTGAAAGCCAACAAAGTACCGGAAGGTGTAAGTTGTATTGTCAATGGTGATTATAAGATCGGTGAGATGCTTACATCTGATACAAGAGTACCATTAATCTCAGCTACGGGTAGTAGTCGAATGGGTAGAGTCGTAGGAGCTCAAGTAGCTGGAAGATTCGGTAAGTCTCTATTGGAATTAGGAGGGAACAATGCAATCATAGTTACTCCAAATGCAGATATGAACTTGTTATTGACAGGTGCAGTATTTGGTGCTGTAGGAACATGTGGTCAGAGATGTACATCAACTAGAAGATTGATCGTTCACGAAGATGTATATGACAAAGTAAAAAGTTCACTTGTGAAAGCATACAAGCAGATCAAAATTGGTAATCCTCTTGATGCAAAAATGCACATGGGACCTCTTATCGATACGGATGCAGTGAAAACTTTTTCTGATGCCATCAAGCAAGGACAAAAAGAAGGTGCTAACTATATCGTGAAGGGTGGAGTACTCAAAGGCAAAGGATACGAAAGTGGATGTTATGTGAAGCCTGCAGTAGCAGAAGCGGATAACAAAATGAAGATCGTACAGCACGAGACTTTTGCTCCTATCTTGTACCTTATGAAATACAAAGGAGAATTAGAAAATGCAATCGCTATGCAAAACGATGTGCCACAAGGTCTTTCATCAGCAATCATGACAACAAACTTGAGAGAAGCAGAATTGTTCCTTTCTAATAATGGATCTGATTGTGGAATCGCAAATGTAAATATCGGAACCAGTGGAGCTGAGATCGGTGGAGCATTCGGTGGAGAGAAAGAAACAGGTGGTGGTCGTGAGTCAGGATCTGACGCATGGAAAGCTTACATGAGAAGACAGACAAATACTATCAACTATAGTACAACATTGCCACTAGCGCAAGGTATTTCGTTTGATTTCTAAGACTAAAATCAATTATTGATTTTCGGAAGGGTACAGCATTTGTTGTACCCTTTTTTTGTAGTGCAAAGGGATCATTGAGCTGTAAGATCGGTGAGCCTGGCTAGGGTATGTGCTCACAAATCTTCGTTTTACTTCAGCTCAATGATCACGCTATTCGGCTTTTAAGACCTTAATTACCTATATTTGTAAACACAAAAACAACCCACCATGTGCGGCAGATCATCACTTACAAAAACTGAAAAGGAAATTGAGGCACGATTCAATGCGACCTTCTATTCGGATGAGTTAGAACGATATAATCCATTGCCCAACTTCAATGTTGCACCTACTCATATGATGCCTGTGATTACCAATCATACTCCAGATCGGATTGATCTCTATAGATGGGGTTTGATTCCTTTTTGGGCCAAAGATGAAAAAGTCGGGTACAAAATGATCAATGCTAGGATCGAAACATTGCTAGAAAAACCTGCTTTTAAGACTGCTGCCAAAAGCAGAAGGTGCCTTGTCCCTATGGACGGGTTCTATGAATGGAAGCGAGAAGGAAAGACAAAGACACCGTATAGAATTGCTATGCAAGACGACTCTATATTCTCCGCTGCAGGGTTATGGGAATCTTGGGAAAATGACAAAGGAGAAGAAGTCTTTTCATTCACAGTAATTACACAACCACCTAATGAAATGATGAAAGGAATCCATGATCGGATGCCAGCCATTCTCACTCAAGAACAAGAAAAGTTATGGATAGATATTGATCTGACGGCGGAGGATGCCGTTTCTATTATTCAGCCTTATCCCAGCGATCTTATGCTTGCTTACAAAGTAGATAATCGAGTAGGAAAGGTGTCAGAAAATGATGTAGGATTGATCGAACCTATAGATGATAAACCAGGATTAGTGCAAGCAAGTTTGTTTTAAGTCTATATTGGTCTAGCAATTCAATCACTCAATCATTGAGTCATTCACTAACTTTACAACGCTACAATTTTCTCAACCAAATATTACGATATCTTACGTAGTTACTATGATCTTGTAGTACGATAGATCCGTCACCATGTGCCATATTTTTTGGTGGTCCTATGTATTCTGTTGTTCCTTGAATTTCGAAGTTATCTTGGATCAAAACCCCATTATGGAAAGCTGTCATTGTAGCGCTCTTAGTTTTAACACCATTTTCGTCAAATAGTGGGGCATGGAAAACAATATCATAAGTGTTCCACTCCATTGACTGTCGCATAGCATTTACCAGAGGAGGTGATTGCTTGTAGATTGCTCCCGCTTGCCCATTTGAGTACGTTCTGTTTTCGTAACTATTCAAGATTTGGATCTCATACTTGTTTTGGAAGAAGATACCGCTGTTTCCTTTGTCTTGTCCTTTTTTACTTGGTTCTAAAGGTGAACTCCACTCAATGTGTAATTGACAATCACCGAATACTTCTTTTGTTTTTATCGTTCCTGATCCCGGTTTACAAGTAAGGATTCCATCAGCTATCGTCCATTGTAATTCACTACTATCATAATGACACCAGTGATCTCCTGTACTACCATCAAATAGGATGATGGCATCAGAAGGGGGAGCAGAATTTGTAGTTCCTACAGATACAACTCTTGGCTCGGGATCCCATACTTCAGTTGCTTTTGGATCTGTTACTTCTTGACTGAAGATTGTAGTCGCTGTGAAAAAACTAAAAACAAATATTGGTAATAATCTATAATTCATGTCAAGTAATATTTTAATACCAATTCTGTTTCAAAATGGTAATTTGGGACTTGGTGTAATGCCGATATGAAAGGGTGGCTTACTTAGTAAACGCCCGTACTATTAAATTTTAGCATATGAAATATGCGACAAAATTCAAATGTCATCGGTATAAGAAGTTGAAAGATAATAAAGCTAAACGGCAGAAGGTAAGATTAGTATGAAATTTTAACAAACAAGATTCATGAAACTACACAATCCTCACATTATGTTATCTTTGCCATATGCAGAGTTATACGATCAAGCTCAAACATTTTGAAGGTCCATTTGATCTTTTACTTTTCTTTATCGAGAGAGATGAGCTTGATATTGATGATATTCCTATTGCGACGATTACGGATGACTTTTTGGCTTATATAAAAGAACTAGAAAATCTGAATATTGATGTGGCGAGTGAATTTATTTTGGTGGCCGCTACGCTCATGCGTATCAAAGCGAAGATGCTCATCCCAAGGAAAGAGTTGGACGAACTAGGAAATGAAATAGATCCAAGAGAAGAATTGACTCAGCGTTTACTAGAATATAAAAAGTACAAGGACATTCTCGATGAGATGCGTACAATGGAAGAGGGTAGAAGTACCAAATTTAACAGAGGGAATATTAGTTCTGAGATGCGAGATATAGCTACAAGAGCTTTGGTGGATGTGGAGTTAGAATCGTTGACCCTATATAGATTATTATCAACTTTCCAGAGGTTGATGGAAGATCATCAGATTCGAGGAGCTAAGACAGTTCACAGGATCGTAAAGTATAATTATACGATAGAAGATCAACAAAAGTCAATACTTAATATGGTTGCAAAAAAAGGTAGAGTAGATTTTAAAGGACTATTTGAAGGACTAGAGAATCGAATACATGCGATAGTGACATTTCTTGGGTTATTAGAGCTTCTTAATCTCCAAAGAGTAAATGTTACCCAAGGTGAAGGCGTAAATAATTTTTGGATTTCTTCTATAGAATTATAAGATGTTGGATACCAAATATATATTTATCAGCCGACAATTGACTAATAATTCGCCTGTTCGAAAAGTAGCGAAAGGTCATTCTATCAAAGACCAAAGTCTTATCCATTTTTCACCTTTAGAGTTTGAACCTCCGGAAGCGGATTGGGTCTTTTTTTATAGTAGAAATGCTGTGCGATTTTTCTTTGAAGAGTCTAATTTGGAATTGTATCCATATCAATATGCTTGTATGAGTGATGGTACAGCAGACGAACTGAGTAAGTATGTGCTAGATATTGAATTCGTAGGTAATGGAAAGCCCGCAGAAGTCGCTAGTCAATTCCAAAAAGTGAGACAACCATATGAATCCATTTGTTTTATCCGTGCTAATAACTCTATCGATAGTGTGCACCAAATCATAAAATCAGACAATACATATTCTATCCCTGTCTACGATAATCAACCCATAAAGGAAATACCTACTGAAGATTTTGACATCCTAATTTTTACAAGTCCTATGAATGTAGATGCATGGTTTGATGCAAATAAATATGTTGATCAAACAGTAATCGCAATTGGCAAAACCACAGAATCCGCTATTAAAAACCACATAAATCAAGAAGTACTAGTTGCCGATGAACCATCAGAACATGGATTAGCAATCGTTCTATCAGTTCTGATCTAAGGATAAAGTGATTACGTGTAGTTCCGAATAAATTCAGAACGCCATTAAAAGATCAGCTAATAGCCTACCAAATTTATTTGGTAGAAAACAAAATTTGCGTAGCAATCAAAAAGCGCAGCGGTAGAAAGTCTAAAAATCGAAACCTACCCTAATACAACTTAGACTTCCCAATCCCCAACTTACAAAAGAAATGAACCAAAGAAACACGTAAAACACCCATTCCATACTTTGCACTCCTACGAAAATTAATAGAAGAAGCCTCTTCAAAATACTTAGTTGGACAAGTTACTTCGCCTATATCAAATCCAGCATACACGATTTGCGACAACATCTCATTATCAAATACAAAGTCATCGTCATTGGCATTGAAATTTATCGTTTCTAATACTTCTCTACTGAATGATCTATAGCCTGTATGATATTCGGAAAGTTTGTAATTAATCAATAGATTTTGAGTGAAAGTTAAAAAACGATTGGCGATATATTTATAGAGAGGCATTCCCCCTTTGAGGGCACCTTTTCCTAAGATTCTAGAACCAAGCACAACTGGATATAAACCATCACCGATGATATTCACCATGCTTGGGATCAATAGTGGTGTGTATTGGTAATCCGGGTGAAGCATAATAACGATGTCTCCACCTATCTCCAGCGCTTTATTGTAAAGTGATTTTTGATTTCCTCCGTAGCCTTTGTTATTTTCATGAACGATCACATGATTGATGCCGATTCGTTTAGCGAGTTCCGCTGTGTCATCTTTACTAGCATCATCACAAAGTATGACTTCATCTACGAGGTCAAATGGTATTTCTTTGTATGTCTTTTCTAATGTCAACGCTGCATTATATGCGGGTAACACTACGACTACTTTTTGACCTTTGTACATAATCTATTTAAATGGTAAGGATGCGAAGATAAAAAATAGTTGTTGAAGGAATTACTATTGTCAAATGGATTCAGAAGAACAAATATAATTTATATGTCAAACCGATAAATTCCTCATAGTCACCAAGACAATATCAGTACTTTCAATTCTACTGATTGAAGTAAGAAAAAGAAATAATATATATTACAAACCAAGCAAGCACAATATTAACTAATCCAATTAAATTACAACTATGAAACTACTTTACACATTCCTACTACTTAGTATCTATTTTTCTTCTAATGCGCAACCCTGCTCCCCTGGAGATGCCTTGATTGATCTTAATGTAAACAACATCAATGCCAGACTTCGAAACTCTGGAGATTTTTGGTGGGATGGGTCTAATGGAAGATATATTACGCCAGCGGATGGTATAGATGAAGTTAGCGCAATATTTGCTGGAGGACTATGGATAGGAGGATTAGATACTAATGGTTCATTGAAGCTCGCGGCAGTACAATATCGTACAGGTGCTAATGGTGATTATTATCCTGGTCCATTAAAAGATAGTAACGGCCAAGCTTTCGAAGATGGTTGTACCAACTGGGATCGATTCTGGCTCGTTAATAAATCAGAAGTAGATGCACATTTTATAGATTTCTATGATGGTACTATTGATAATAAGATAGATAATATCTACAGCTGGCCTGGAAGAAATAACCCACATTTTGAATCATTTGTAGGATTCCCAATTCCAATAAATCAAAAGTTTGCCCCTTTCTTTGACAATGATCAAGATGGAAATTACAATCCTGATAATGGAGATTTCCCAATAATAAAAGGAGATCAATCGATCTGGTGGGTGTTTAATGATAATGCCGGCATTCATGGGTTAACTAACGCAATGCCTATACAAATAGAAGTACATGCGATGGCATATGCATTTGCAAATGGTGATAATGAGCACTTAAATAATGCGACATTCTATGATTTTGAGTTGTTTAATAAAGGAGCGGATAAATTTAGAGATGCTTTTATTGGACTGTGGGTAGATTTTGATTTGGGGTGTACCGACGATGATTATATAGGATATAATGAAGAATATCAGATGATGTATGTTTACAATGAAGATGATATTGATGGATTGGAAAACTTGGATTGTGGTGTAGATACTTATGGAGATAAGATACCATTGCTTGGGATCAAAAAAATAGATAAAAATAGTGTAACCAGTCATATAGCAATTAATCGTGATGACTCCGCTGGTTATCCACCTATGGATCCACAAACTGATGTCGAATTTTATAATAATTTAAAAGGGTTTTGGAGAGATGGAACGCCTATTACATATGGAGGTTCAGGGTTTAGCACTATGAGTACTGACAGTACTAAGTTTTTATTTAGTGGTGATCCTTCTGATGAAAATGGATGGAGTATGTGTACCGCTGATCTTCCATTTGATGACAGACGGTCATTAATGACATCGGCTATGCCAGACCTACTGCCTGGTCAATCAACAACAGCATCTTATGCGGTCATTTATGCTGATAACGTCCCTCATCCATGCCCAAGTCTAGACCGATTAAAAGAAGCTGCGGATGCAGTCTGCGATGCTGTGTTGAGTTCAAGCGAAACATCTATTTCAAAAGCAAACTTCACAGTAAGTCCTAATCCAGCGATGGATATCATCAAGATTAGAAGTGAGAACCACATACAATCAATCAAAGTGATTGACTTAAATGGGCAAATTGTTATTTCTGATAATAGCTACATGGCCAAAATCAAAATATTTGACATAAGTAGTTTGCCAGCAAGTATCTATTTTATCTCAATCAAAGACGATCAAGGTAATGTTGCTATTGAAAAAATAATTAAGAATTAGTGCTTAGAATTTTTTTAAAATAATAAACCCCTCAGCTGCTTAAAGCTGAGGGTTTATTTTTTAGATGAATACCTAGAGGTTTTTACTTCTTTTGTGACTCTTTCATCTTTTTCATCAATTCGAGGGATCGCTCCGCACCGAATATCTTCATCACTTCATCTGCACCGCCACCGTCACCTCCCATGATGACTATCTGTGGAGTTGTCGCCTTAGCAATATTCTCTGATACAACCTTTGCGATTTCGATTTCCAGTTTCATTTGCTGCTCAGGTGTAAGACCTGCTGCTACCAATGCTTTGTTAGCTGCTGCTTGTGCTCTACCTTCCTGCTCGATCTTATCTGCATTAAATTTAGCCTCTAGTGCGGACTGTTCCGCAACTAGCTTCTTCTTTTCCGCTCTAATAACATCCTGAAGCTTAGCTGATTCCTCATTTGCTCTCGTTTGAGCGATAAGTTGCTCACCTTTCGCTTTCTCTGTCAGTGCTTGCTGTTGAGCTGTAATCAACTCTTGTTTGGATATTGCCTCCATAGTACTTTGGTCGATCTTAGCCTGCAGCTTCTTATCTACAATTGGCTCATAATCTACATGTGGCACTGCTGCGAATACGGCCCTTATACCATAAGTCTGTACGTCGGATGGAATAATAATAGCTTTACCGTTCTCATCTCTTCTGAGATCTACGTCAGTGATCTTAATTCTTTCCCTTGAGAATGTATCGACTGCATATTCAATCTTAGTTTCTAGCACATATTGTCCATGTAGCAATTGATCTCTGAAGTCCTCTTTAAGCTTTGATTGACCTCCACTATAGTGAGTTTCTGACTCCATGAGCTGAGCAGCGAAAGCAAGACATTCTTTTCCATAAGGAATTAGCGTTCTTTCTTGTAGATTCTGAGGAGCACGATATGCTTTATGTAGAGCAATCATAGAAAACTCATCTTTTGGCAACTCCCATCTAATGTTTGCCGTAGCATCTCCTTGAGTTGCATCATTAAATCGGATCGGAACTAATCCATGCTCTTCATCAAATACAGTACTCATTACATCTGGCCACGCCTGAGTCCTACAGAAGAACCCTCCCCAGTGATATCCTGGGTCAAAGATGATCTTCTCAGATCCAAAGTATGGGTCTTGTACATATGTTCGTTCTCCTGCTGTATTATCTACGAATGGATTAAGTATCAAAAATAAGCCAAGAAGCGAAGTCATGTAGATCATCCATTTTCTATTATTAGTGATCAGATCAAAAGGCATTTTCCAATTGAGTGATATTCTTTCGAGGATGGGATCCGCTACCAAAATGGTAATAGATATAAATAGAATTAAAAATCCTAAAGTTGTCATAGGTTGTAGTGTTTACGTTAATAAAATATGTGAATATAATCTTTAAAATGGAGGTGTATAACGTACTGATTGAGTGATAATACATTGAAAAGTCCTGGTCAAATGATAATCGGATAAATTGGTTGGACTAGCTATAGCTGGGTCAAACATTCTTGGTGCAGGAACTTACCTTATACCAAGGACTGTTTTACAAGTATGTTCACCACTTTAGGTAAACTGCAAAGAGTCGTGTTAAAAGAGCAATAGGTTTAGTAGTGTGCGATTATATGATTGAGGAAATCCTCCGTGGTTATGTTTTGTAGATTACATGATTGTGCGTTTAGCATGTTCAATGGCTGCGGACGGTTCTCAGTTCCGAGAAGTTGTGGGAAGTCGACGAAGCACTGTAGTTCAATCGACAAAAATGTATGAAGTTTAGAAACCCTAATTAAGAAAAGCCTGTTTGTACTATTATTAACTTAATCTTGAAACAGGAAGTTAACCAACTTTCCATAACTCTTCTTGGTCCCAATTTTCTTTAAAGCCTAAAGCGTTTGGATCGATATTATCATACTTTGCCAAAAGTGATTGCAAATTTTTTGAGAATGAATTATTCGGGATAATAGTATTTAGTAAATACTGCATAATGCAAAGATGAATATATAATCTTTGGAATTCATGTTGTTTAGGTACAACTGAAATCCAAGAATTCGGAGGTTTGGGCAACAATTTAACTGTTCCTGGTAGATTCTTGTTCCAAAGTCTGCTGTGGTGAGCACATAAGTTTCGTATTTGTGCTATTGATTGAAGCCAGCTCGGTAAGAAAGTGTGATTTACAGCTCCGAATTCTTTGGCAATCACGTCTTTGGATTCAACGGTGTTTTTAATGTTTCCATACAACTTTGATAAACCACCTAAACTACTTAATTCTAAAGTCTTCCAAGCTGGTGGAAATCTTAGGTCATTTTTATATTTTTTTTTATGTTCTTTTATGAATATGTCTTTTGATCTGTCAACTTCTTCTCTAATTTTCTCTAGGGATTTGATTAACGCAGGAGAATCTTTAAAAAGGCTTATATTTTGAAACCACCAAGGATCAAATTCTCTGGAAAGATTGTAAATTAATTTTGTTCTTAGGCTTATTTCAATCTTTTCAATTACATCAAATAAAAGTAATCGTAATTCAGCATCAAAATTGTAGATCTTAATAACGGTTTCAAAATTGCTATTCGCTTTAAATTTATGATTTATCTTATTCTCTTGGAGTGGCCACCAATAACCAGCTAATCTATAATAGCTAATATGGCTTAGATATTTTTTGGCTTTAGCCTCACTATCAAAGTGAAGACCTCGTTCCTTTAGTTTTTCAATTTGCTGATCGATGCTGATCGGTGGTTTATCATATAACATCAACAATACTTATTGGGGTAAAAATAGAAGACTCGCCCTGGTACGCTGTTCTTAAGGGTAGCGTGGCGAGTACTGTTAGTACAAATGTACGACGAATTCCTTGAAAATTCAATAGTTGCAACGTGTTTTATCTAAAAGCCTAACATTTAATTGTATTTACGCTATGGGTATATTTTTTAATCTTCTTTCGCTTCAATCTCAACCAACTCCAATTTCAACTCATTCAATTGCGTTTGATCTACTGGACTCGGAGCATCAATCATCATGTCTCTTCCTTGATTATTCTTAGGGAAAGCGATGAAGTCTCTGATACTTGATTGACCATTCATAACAGCACATAATCTATCGAAACCGAATGCAAGACCTCCATGTGGTGGTGCTCCATACTCGAATGCACCCATCAAGAAACCAAACTGTTCTTCCGCTTCTTCTTTGGTAAATCCTAGAAGATCGAAATTCTTAGATTGAAGTTCTCTATCGTGAATTCTGATAGATCCTCCACCTATTTCTGCTCCATTGATTACTAAATCATATGCATCCGCTTTAAGTGATTTCATTGTTTCATGATCACCGTTTAGCATTTTTTCGATCTCCTCTTGTTTTGGAGAAGTGAATGGGTGATGCATCGCATGGAATCTTTCTGATTCTTCATCCCACTCTAATAATGGAAAGTCAATGACCCATAGTGGTTTGAAATCTCCTTTTTTCATTAATCCTAACCTACGACCCATTTCTAGACGTAGCTCACTTAATTGTTTTCTTGTTTTTTCTGCTTCTCCTGACATGATGAATAATACATCTCCTGGCTTCGCATCAAACTTAGCTCCCCATGCTCTCAATTGATCGTCATCGAAGAATTTACCAACTGTAGATTTGATACTTCCATCCGCTTGGAACTTCACGTATACCAATCCTTTAGCACCAATCTGAGGTCTTTGCATCCATTCTGTAAGCTTCTTCATATCCTTATTAGAGTATGAATCTGCTATGCCTTCTGCGCAAATACCTACCACTAATTCAGCATCATCGAAGACTGAGAAACCAGCGTTCTGAGCCACATCATTCAGTTCTATAAATTCCATGTCGAATCTAAGATCAGGCTTATCTGAACCATATCTTTTTAATGCATCGTCGTATTCCATTCTTGGGAAATCCCCTAAATCTATATCTAAAGTATGCTTAAATAAGTGCTTAGTCAAACCTTCGAAAGTATTCAATATATCTTCGATCGTAACGAATGACATCTCGCAATCTATCTGTGTAAATTCTGGTTGTCTGTCTGCTCTTAGATCTTCATCTCTGAAACATTTCACGATCTGGAAGTACTTGTCCATACCACCCACCATCAAGATCTGTTTGAATGTTTGTGGAGATTGTGGAAGTGCATAGAACTGACCAGGGTTTAACCTAGATGGTACTACGAAATCCCTCGCTCCTTCTGGTGTACTCTTGATCAAGAAAGGTGTCTCTATTTCGATAAATCCATCACCTGATAAATACTTTCTTGTTTCTAAACTTAGTTTACTTCTGAAGATCAGATTATCTTTGATAGCATCTCTTCTGATATCTAAGTATCTGTACTTCATTCTTAAGTCATCGCCCCCATCTGTTTCTTCTGTTATTGTGAATGGAGGTGTTTTTGCAGCGTTAAGTACTTTTAGAGAAGTGACTTCGATCTCGATATTACCAGTAGGCCTATCAGGATTTTTACTTGATCTTTCTCTTACTTTACCAGTAGCGGTAACTACAAACTCTCTTCCTAACTTACGAGCTTGTAGACATAGATCGGCATTATCATCCATATTAAAAGCCAATTGAGTAATTCCGTATCTGTCTCTAAGGTCGACGAAGGTCATACCTCCAAGATCTCTTCCGATCTGTACCCAGCCACTAAGCGTTACATCTTGTCCGACGTGGTCCATTCTTAATTCTCCACAATTATGCGATCTGTACATGTCTGTAATGTTTTACAAGTATTAAAATTTGAAGCCGCAAAGGTAAGTAGAAATAGTGAATCTATGGTTTAGGAATTGGAGAATTGTTGAATTGGAGAATTCGAGTTAATTGAAAAACAATTTACTTGATGTCTTCCTAGTTATATCATGCTTAGGATACGTTCATCATCTTGATAATGTTTTTTAATGAAACTGATTTTAAAAGCTGTGAATGGAGCTTCTGCACTGATTAAATTCTTTATTTTTCCCAAACATTCATTTATGGAGTCTTCATTGAATGCATCGTATGTGTAAATATGCAATTCATCAAGTAGTTTTTTCATTTCAATTGTAACCTTGTCTGTTAATATTTTTGAGTCGAACTTTTTACTTTCTGTCTTTGAGCTAAAGATATTATCAAGTAATTCAACGGTATTATCTAATTCATCGTTTGGTGCACCAACCTTCTTAGTTATTTCGACTTTTCTTTTGGATTAGAATTACACTCGAAGACTGTTAGTTCTTTGATATTTATATCATCTCTTGTACAATTCATTATTGATTTATCGCTAATTCGATCAAGAGTATAATTCTTAATAGTATTACAATGGTGGCAAACTAGAAGAAGGTTAGCCCAATCATATTCTAATTCAGGGAAAAGACTTCTAGGTTTGAAATGCTCAATTTCAAAACTGACAGAGTTCTTTATTTCACATAAATAACATTTGTCATGGAAGATCCTTAACAATGATTCTTTAGATCCAACGAAACTTTTTCTAGCCAATTCAGGAGGGGCTCCTTTATTTCTAACCACATTAATTATTGGAGAATCTTTTTAATTGTTTTGCTATGTTTTAATTCAGTATTCTTTAACCAATAAGATACTTCTATATCAGGTATTTTAGAGAGTTTGTTTCTACTATTTAAGATTAACTTTTTGTTTTTTACTATTTTTTTATCACCAGAAATTAAAGCTTCATATTCTTTCATTTCTTCTTTCAATATATTAGAAAACTTATCCTGATTAAGGTATGTTTCAAGAATAGCTTCAGAAGAATAATGAGAAAAATCCTCAAATCTTTCTTTAGTTTCTAAATCAAATATCACAGAATTTGGCTCGGATTGCAATACAAATGGACTATGCGTAGAAACGATAAACTGAATATTAGGAAAAAAGCTTGTTAAGAATGGAAGAATCTTCTTTTGCAGTGATACATGAAGGTGGGCTTCTATCTCATCGATTAATGCTATCCCATTTTTATTGTATTCCATACTTACATCATTATCCATTTTCATAATGATCTCGAAAAGAATATATAGTATTGATGAATAACCATCAGATAGATTATTAAAGTCAAAATTTTCTCTTTTAGCGGAAGAAAGGTAGAAGTCGATTTTATCTTCTGTTCGTTTACTTTTTAGTTCTACGGTCTCATCCTCAAACAAATACTTAAGGTTCTTTTCTAGATGATCAAACCAATCTGTGATGGCTTTTACTTGTTTCGAATTACCTTTTTCGAAAGATAAAAATGCTTGCTCTGTTCTCTTTTTTGCAAGAAATTTTTCAAAATCCTTTACCTCTGACGATATAGTATCTTTTACCCCTTCAGATTTAGATACTGTTAATCTTCTATTTGTTGCGTAATGGAAAGAAATAAAGTCAAATTTTGAACTATGAAAATCCACAAATGCCCCTAGTGAATTTGATAAATTGACTTTCTCCTTTTCAAATGTTTTTATGTCATTCGCGATATTATATACAGAAAAACCATTAGTCTCTTTTTCATTATAATGTGGAAGATATAATTGAATTACGTTAAGCAGTGAAGTTTTGCCACTCCCATTCATTCCTGTTAGAATAAGATGTTTAGGTTTATCCTCAGATATCTTAATCTCTAAGGCTTTTAAATGCCTAACCTTCTTTATTGAAATTGACTTAATAAAATTATCCTCCATAATGTAAATATACGCAATGATTGTAATTGTGAAAAGCAGTTGGATTAAATTGAAATTACATAGACTTATGCATTATAATCAACTACTTTTCTCCTCTCGAAATCTTAATTCTTAATATCTCGAACTTTTTTTCCTACCTCTCAAATCTCAAAAACTCCCCTAGATCAGGATAAACATCTTTCAAGTCTTCAACATGCTGCATATTAAGTTGCACATCATTCATATAGGGAATGACTTTAGCATTGACTATACCACTTCGGAGAAGAATACTTTTCATTTGTTTCGCATCTTTATAAGCATCAAATATTCCAACAGTATAAGTGTAATCCGAATCTGCCATTTCTTTTTCGACTACACCACTTTCATATTGACGAATGACATCCCCTTTAAACATTTGCTTTGTCTTAGCAACTTCGATCTTATAAGCTAGCCCCTTGAGGGTGTTATAATATTCATCTGATGAACCATCTCTCATAGCATCCGCTACAGGTGGCATCTCGTTTATTACATTAAGCCTATTGGAAGGTACTTTTATAAATGAAACATCAATTCTACGATTGTTCTTTTCCGAAAGACGATTACTTCCTGTTTGACTATGCTTAGTGTGTGGAAAGTTAGATCCTAATCCACGTACTTTTATTCTTTTGATATCTATCCCATTATCCATAAGATATTGCGCTGCCTTTTCAGCTCGTTTTATTGAGAAATATAAATCAAATTCTCGCATTCCTTCTGCAATTGAATGCCCAGTAAGCACTACAGAAACTTTAGGATATACCGTCAATATGTTTTTGATCTTATCCAACTTCGACTTATTACTTGAACTAACAATGATCTCATCACTACCATAATAAAGTGGTTCATTGTAAAAGTCTTTTTTTACGATTGGAGCGTCGCTTGGTTTATTGTCATCAATTTCTTGCGTAGTTATTTCTACAACTTCAGTTTCAATCAAAGAATCCTGTTCATAATCAATAAATGGAAGGTTTTCAGTATACATTAGCTGATCCATAACTTGATTTTTGTAGTAAGCAAGGTATAGATCATGTCCACCTAAAGTGCCGATTCTGTTAGACGAAAAGATAGCAGTCATACCATCAAATGATAAACTGAAGTTATTATCATCCAAAGGAGAATTAATAGGAGTGCCCACATTTTGAGCGGGGTTCCAACTTATAGATTCAGAAATATAATTTGCTTCAAAAATATCAAAACCACCAAATCCTTCTATTCTGTCAGAACTAAAAAATAGTTTTTTTCCACTTTTTGACAAGAAAGGAGATACTTCATCGTATTGACTGTTAATCTCAGGACCTAAATTTGTAGGAGTCGTCCATGCATCGTTTTCTAAATAGGTTACGTAAAGATCATATCCGCCAAATCCTCCTGTTCTTTTGCTTGAAAAAATAATCGTTTGGTCATTGAATACCTTTATATCTTTATCACCCAATTCACTTATCACTGGAGATCGGAGTAGTTGTGGAAATGCTTCAGGATCTTTATCAACTGAAAATGTATCTGCGTATATTTCTCCTGCATTCCCACTCTTAGTTTTTAGAAAGTAAAGAACGGATCCACTTGGATTAAACCCTTGAATCAGTTCATGCTTTGGTCCATTTAGGATCGGATGAAACGAACTTACAGAAGTCCAATTTCCATTTTCTAGCTCAACGGCATACATGTCTGAGGAGTACTTACCATATATCTCATCTTTATAACCTTTTTTGTTTCTCAATCCTCCATTAGATCCTGATCGGTTAGAGGAGAAGTAATATTTATTCTGCGAAGTCGGACTTTGTATAGGATTGAGTTCGTCATATTCGGTATTTACACTAGAGCCCAAATTTTCCACAAAAGCGAGCTGATCGTTGTACTGATTATTATATGCGAACATGCATTGTTTGATTCGCTCGACGATCATATACTCTTTCTCCTTGTCATCAAGATAACGGAGATAGTTCTTATAAAATTGAACGGCATCCAAATACGAACCTCTACTATGCAAGGCCATTGCAGCATATAAGTAGATGTCATTTTCTTCATAGCCAAGCCTTCTTGATAATGTAAAATCACGAACTGCATCATCTGCATTTCTACTATAATAATTAGCTACGCCTCTTTTGAATAATAAGTACTTGTCTTCGTTAATTTTATTAACCTGATTGTATAATTTTAGCGCCTCTTCATATTTTTCTGCATTAAGATACTTGTTAGCTTGCTTGGCCATATCTTTTTGAGCATTGCCAATATTAATAGAAACAACAAACACAAATACAAAAAGAAGAATCAGGTGTCTCATTAGAAAACAAATTGTTTAGGTGATTTTAGAACTAAGGTTAAAATGATTTGTAAATCAAGTACGTACAAAGCGATTAACATTATGTTCTTAAATCACTTCATTATTAGAATGATTGTGTAGTATCAAAACTTTCAAGATAATCCGCTACTTTCTTTAAGAATGATCCTCCTAAAAATCCATCTACTACTCTGTGGTCATATGACAATGATAAAAACATCATATGACGGATTGCGATTACATCACCGTGCTCTGTTTCTAGAACAGCCGGCTTTTTCTTGATAGCACCAACAGCCATGATAGCAACTTGAGGTTGATTGATAATCGGTGTTCCCATCACGTTTCCAAATGTTCCAACATTAGTCAAAGTAAATGTGCCACCTTGAATATCATCTGGTTTAAGTTTATTCCCTCTTGCTTTATTCGCTAGATCATTCACTCGTTTAGTAAGACCTACAAGATTCAGTTGATCTGCATTTTTAATTACAGGAACGATCAAGTTACCTGAAGGCAAGGCCGCTGCCATACCTATATTGATATCTTTTTTCTTAATGATATTTGTTCCTTCTATAGAAACATTGATCAATGGAAAGTCATTAATAGCTTTAGCTACAGCTTCCATAAATATCGGAGTGAAAGTTATTTTCTCTCCATGTTTCTTTTGGAACTCTCCTTTGATACCGTTCCTCCAATTTACAATATTGGTAACATCTGCTTCTACAAAAGAAGTAACGTGTGGAGAAGTGTGCTTACTCATCACCATGTGATCGGCGATTAGTTTTCGCATTCTATCCATCGCGATAATTTCATGTCCACCATTAGTGTGAGTTGTAGCAGTTGATGATTTTGAAGAAGTGGGTGGAGTGCTTGATTGAGCTGCTGGAGCTGTTGTTGTTAGCACTGAAGCTGTTGTCGTTTGCACTGGAGCTGAAGACCTATTAGCAACATATTCTAAAATATCTCTTTTGGTCACTCGACCATTTGCGCCTGATCCTGCAATACTGTCTAATTCTGTAACAGAAATATTTTCTTGTTTAGCTATGTTTTTCACCAATGGACTATAGAATCTATCAGAGCTAGAACTACTTGAAGCGATCGGAGCTGGTTCTGGAGTAAAAGGTACATTAGCTGGTTCAGCTTTTTCAGGAACAGCCGCACTAGGAGCTTCTGCTTTTTCTGCTACAGCGGGACTTGGTGATACATCTTCTCCTTCAGTAGCCAATATTGCTATTACCTTTCCTACTTCTACGACATCATCTTCGTTAAATAATACTTCGATGATTTTACCAGCAACTGGAGAAGGGATGTCAGAATCTACTTTGTCAGTTGCAATCTCTAGGATCGTCTCATCTAACGCTACAGAATCACCTACATTTTTTACCCACTTAAGGATAGTTGCTTCTGTAATACTCTCGCCCATTTTAGGCATTATCAATTCTACTTTAGCCATACGGTATGGTTCTTTTATAAGTTTAATTTGTCGAATCATAACTATTTACTAGTTCGGACCGGCAGTTATTATTTGATTAGGTACTGCAAAATTAACATAGTTATTGAGCCTGTAAAAATTTTCTCAACACATTCATTGCATAATTGCTAGCATATTCGATGTTTTTTTGACGATCCTTACCAGCTTGTATCCTTAAAGTGACAGTTTTTGATTTATTTCCGCAGGCAATCCATACCGTACCAACAGGCTTATCTTCTGTGCCGCCTCCTGGTCCAGCGATACCTGAGATAGCAACAGCTACATCAACTCCAAGATGATCAAGTGTTCCTGTAACCATCTCTCTTACAGTTTCTTCACTCACGGCTCCAGCAGTGATTAGAGTCTCTGGTTTAACTTTTAGTAAGGTCTCTTTTAGCTTATAGGAATACGTAACAACTGATCCCTCAAAGTAAGCTGAAGAGCCTGGGATTGTTACTATTTTACTTGCTACCATTCCTCCAGTACAAGATTCTGCTGTTCCTATTTTTAGATTTTTTTCAAGTGCAATTTTACCAATTACTGACGCAAGACTTTCTTTATCATGTCCATAAACCAGATCTCCAAGGATTTTTTCTATCTGAGCACCGTATTTTTTGACTTCATTTCTTAGAGACTCCTCATCTGATCCTTTTGCGGTGAGTCTTAGTTTGACTGTACCTAGATTTGGAAGGTAGGCAATACTTATGTGGTCAGGAAATTTAATTATTACCTCGTCTATTTGAGCGGCTATTCTTGATTCACCCTCTCCTGCTGTCAAGATGGTATGATGAATGATTGATTGATTGGTGAAATTTTCCTTAATCATTGGTATCACACTATGCTCCATGATGTACTTCATTTCGTAAGGCACGCCAGGCATACTTATGAGAATCTTACCATCCACTTCGAATAACATTCCAGGGGCAGTTCCCATCTTGTTTTCCAAGATTTTAGCACCATCTGGCATGTAACATTGTTCCTTATGAGCGGGTGTAGTAGGTCGACCCCATCTTGCAAACAAAGCTTCTATCAGTTTCCAGGTAGGCTCGTTGAATATCATGTTCATCCCAAAATGATCTGCCATTACTTTCTTAGTAATATCATCCTTAGTTGGGCCTAATCCACCAGTGATCAATATTATGTCACCTTTTGACATAGCACGATCTATACCTGAAATGATTCCTTCTTTTGTATCTTGAATTGCAATTTTTTCCTCTATGTGAATACCCAATTTGTTGAGTTCTCCACCCATCCATGCAGAGTTGGTGTCTATAGTTTGGCCTATCAAAAGTTCATCACCAATAGTTAGGATTACAGCTTTATGCATTTGTTTATTTTAATGATAATCAACGTGTGGTTCGGTTGATCATAATTCTTCATATTGCAAATAACGGCATTTGTAGGGTAGAGTTGCTTGAATTGGAGGGTTTATTTGTCTTTTAATATTGATAATCGAATTCAAAGATGCTGCGCTAAAAATTCTCATCCATTTCTTCTTCGAACTCATCAAATTCCTCTTCAAATTCATCTCTTTGATTCTTAGATTGTTGAATTAGGTTTTGTTCTTCTTCTGCATCTAAAGACTTATATTTCTCACAATCAATGAGACTAAAAAATCCAGGTGGTGGCAATGCAAATTCTGCTTCGGTATTAAATACAGCGGTAGTGTCAGCTTCTAGTTTTCGCATATATTTTTCAAAGATTGGTCTTGCCATTACATATCCTTGACCATCGTTAAGAGAAAGGAATCGGATCCATTTATCATCGCCACCAGTCCATATGCCAGTCACTAAATCTGGAGTAATACCCATAAACCATCCATCAGAATAGTCATTGGTTGTTCCTGTTTTACCACCTGTTTTAGATTTTAGTCCCATGCCGTATCTTCCACCTACATTGTTCTGGAGCATATCTACCATCACTGAGTTATGAAGAGGATTGATAGCGGAATGCCGTTTTGGTACTCCTGTGTAAATGATGCGACCGTTTTTATCTTCGATTCTTGTAATGAAGATTGGTTCTGTATATGTTCCATTATTTGCAAATGTAGTGTATGCCCCTACCATTTCATATAATGTGAGATCTACCGCTCCAAGACTTATACTTGGTAGTTCTGGCACAGCTATTTGACCATTTCCAATTTCTTTTTCCGTATCTATTCCTACATTTCGAAGTAGTTCTTTGACTACCCTTACATTCCCCATCTCCTTAACCAATCGGACAGTTATTGAGTTTTTAGAGTAGAGAAGTCCTTGGTAAAGATTATACTTATTACCTGTGAATTTTCTGTCGGCATTTGCAGGTGACCACTCATCTATTAGATTAAAACTAGCGTCTCCAGGAGCAATGGTATATTGTATGTCATCAAATGTCTGACAAGGAGAAAAACCCATTAATGATATCGCTGTAGTATATACAAATGGTTTTATCGTAGATCCTACAGCCCTTCTACTATTTACATGATCATACTTGAAATATTTGTGATTGATACCTCCTACCCATGCTTTGATATATCCTGAAGAAGGATCTACAGACATAAGACTACCTTGTAAATGTTGGTTGTGGTATCGTACACTATCGATAGGTGTCATAAGTGTATCCACTTCTCCATTTTCATAGTCGAATACTTTCATTTTGACTTCTTTGTCAAATACTGATTCGAAATGAGGGACTAACTCTTCCCACTTGGCTTTGAGTTGATTCCATCCATTGGTTTTTAGGAATGATTCATAGTTTTGCTGATATTTCTTCTTTAGGTATCCTGCTTTGATTTCTTTTGAGAATCTACTCTTTCTATTATCGATTTTGATTAATGACTTGATGGCAGGATCATTGAGAGGCATTTCCGCTTCTTTTGTTCTGATTCTACCGATTACCTCACCAAGATATTTTTCTCTCATGGATTGATATCTTTCAGAAGCTTTAATTCTTTTTTCTAATACCTCAGCTCGAATTTTCCTTTGGAACTTGTCCGCATTATACTTCCATGGATCTTTATTTTTCCATGCTCTCCAATATCGTTCTTGGTTCCACTTCATATGCTCTTGAAGTGCTTCCTCTGCATTTCGCTGGAAGCTGAGATCGATCGTGGTGTATATTTTGAGACCATCAGTATATATATTGTAATCCGAACCATCAGATTTTTTGATATCCTTTTCTTCAAATAGATGTTTTAGCCACTTGGTCAACTCACTTCTGAAATAAGGCGCAGGTCCTTCACTTTGAGTCTTCCTTTCGAAATGATCCATTATGATCTCTTTTTTCGATAGACTGTCTCTTGCTTCGCTTGTGATCTTATCAGATTTATACATTTGATATAAGACAGTATTCCTTCTTTCTTCTGCCTTTTTAGGGAATCTTCTAGGATTGTATAAACTTGGATTTTGTAACATCCCTACTAAAAGAGCGGCTTCATCAGTAGCGAGATTTTTTTGATTTTTACTGAAGTACGTTTGAGCGGCGGCCTCTATCCCATGTGCGCCATTGATAAACTCAAACTTATTGAGATACATCGTTATAATCTCTTCCTTGGTATATCGTTGTTCTATTTTTATGGCTGTAATCCATTCTTTAAGCTTTGTTTCTACCAAGACCATCGAGCGTTTGATCTTACCCATGCCTCGGGTACTAGGTCTATCAAAAAGCAACTTTGCCAATTGTTGTGAAATGGTAGATCCTCCACCTTGACTTTCTTGTTGGAGAAGCACGGTCTTGACTGCTACTCTGAATAACGCCATTACATCTATACCTGAATGAGCAAAAAATCTTTCATCCTCTGTAGATATCAATGCATCCAACACATTCGGTGATAATTCTTCAAATTTTATAGTCTCTCGATTCTCCACAAAGTACTTACCAAATGGGACCTTATTAGCATCATAAATGACTGATGCAAGGTCATATTCTGGGTTTTCTAATTGCTCGAAAGTAGGCAGATCTCCATTGCTGATACTATAAAATAAACAAAACATACTGAATACCAATGCAATAGCCAGAGTCCACATTGTGAACTTAGCAATCTTAAGCCATTTTTTGCTTTTGGTGGATTTATCTTCAATCTGATCCTGATCCATGTTCGTTTCGTCTCTTCTTAGGTTGTTAATAATCACTGTCTAGATGATTCCGAAGGGCTAAGTTATTGCTTTTATGAAAAAAATGGAGTAAATTACAATTCAATTACGTTTACTCCAATCGATAAATAAATATAAGATCAAACATATTTATTCACACTAATAGCCATTTAAAATAAAAACAGCAATCTTCAGTATTTTATTATTTTCTATATTTAGCGCAAACCTTTGTTTTGCACAACGAGATATTACCATTAATAATAAAGTCAATCATAGCGAACTCTATGATTCTTTTAAAAGTGCTAAGCGATCAATAGATACTAAATCGATTAACCTAACCATTAATGGTATAGAAATTAAAGATCTAAAAAGGAAAAAGTACATTAAGCCATTTGAAGAAAGTAATATCTTTCTTTTTGAAAAGAAGGATGGAATCAACCGTACTACCGTTCTTATCTCCGCTGAAAAGACGTTGATATATGAATATCAAAATTCCTTTAACGCACGAACAGAAATATCCAAAAATGGTTTTAAACACAAAAAGAAAAAAGGTCTGGATAGACGATCCACTACAGAAAAGATTTTGGAAGTAGGATATTCTTACGATCAATCTCTTGAGCAAACAGATCCAAGTGGTTGGGAAGAAAATTTACTTGTCGTTATAGAAGAGACAAGTATGATATATAATAATATTGAAGATGGTTATGCGGACGATGCTATCTTTATGGCGCACTTAACGCCTATTAAACTAATGATTTCTCCTGGTGCATTTGCTAATAATTCTATTATTTTACCACAATTAGCTAATATATGGAAAAATAAAATTTGTTATAATGTTGATGCTGCTCATCACATTACTTCATTTCCATCGGCGCCACCAGGTCATTCAAATAGTAGTCATATGTGTAACCTATCAAATGACAATTTTACAACTAGCTATTCAAGTCACCCTTCTAGTGGATTTACTGAAGATAGAGTTGCTCATGAACTGGGACATACTATAGGTGCATCTCATGAAAATGAAATAAACGAAAGTGATTGTTTTGGATCAACAACTTATTTTATGTGTGAATAGGGGGCAGATAACCTTCCGAATCCAAGTGACTATAGTTTATCTCAGACAAATATTGATGCGATCAAAGCCAATATTGAAGAAGCTGCTTGCACTGACGAGACAAATACAAGCGATTGTATCTTTTGCGATTTGAAATTTGATGTCCTTGGCGAAAATGGAGAAGTATTTACATCATTAGCTTCTGGAGTTGGTGGCATAAATGTTAATATAAACGAAAGAGATTGTTTTGTTGATGGGTATGGAGAAAGTTTATTTAAAATCTTCGTCACTGGATCATGTGCTGCGGAAAGTAGAATATTTACTTTTAAATTAAATAAGTATGGACCTGATAATGTTACGGATATAGAGTTTACAGAATTACCAGAAGGGTTTACCCTAGTAGAAGACAATGCTAATCACATGAAATATAGTGGTATGATGAGTCCTGGTATGAATGAAACTATGGAAAAGGAGTTTAAATATAAAGTGCATAGAATGAGTGGTATAATGCTTGGCAGCAATATACTATATCCGAGAACATCAATACAAACCACTGTCACTAATCAGTTCGGTGGTTCAGAAGGTCAATTTGATATCCGAGTTAATGCTAGCTTTTGGTATGCTAATATAAAAACCACAAATTTTGACTTTAATTTTATGGAAAATTTAGCTCAGGAATTAGGAACAACGGTCGAGTTATTAAGATCTGCATCTTGTGGGACAGAAAATTTCAGTAGTCCTTTGAGATTTATTGTTGATGCAGATGGACAGTTTAATACTTAAATTCTCCGATGCTTGCGTCGGAGTCATAAAAAGATGTTTTTGCATAAAAACGCCTTATCACAAAAAAGATCCGAATACCGACCTTTATGGTGGAAAAATTTTGGCGAATGCTCCATCCGCTTGCGGTGGGGTAGTCAAAATTTAGGATCTTTTTTACTATGAAAGATCGAAATTGTTTTATGGCGGGTTCCGAAGTTAATTTTAAACCTGGGTCTAAGCTTACACTTTATGATGATTATTATAAAGAATATGACCTTCTTACAACACCCAAACTTACAATAGATGGGTCTGTATTGGATGTATGTGGCAATCAAAAATGGAAAGGAATAAGAACAGGAGATCCTTCTGATATCATAATAAACAATAGCTCGATCAATAATGCTGATGTAGCTCTCGAATGCAGAGGCAGTAGATCACTAGATGTAAAAAATACAGAATTTAGGAACAACTATATCAGCATTGATATGGAATCCTTACCTAGTGAAACCTTTGCTGTCGATCCATTTAATAATAATAAATTCATTAATGATTCAGGGTATCTGCCAACTTACGAATTCACATCTGATGCACCTCTCGTTGGAATGAGAGCTAATAGAGTACCATTAGTAATGGTAAATAATAGTGAATTTTCTAATATGAGTAATGGAGTTGTTCTTCTTGAATCAAATAGTATCCTTGGGAATTCGACTTTCACAAATATTAAAACACCTAATGACAATAACATAATAAATAATACCATAGAAGGCAATGCTATATATATCAGTGGCCAGGGTAATGCTGGAATATTTCTAAAAAATGAGTTCAACGAAAATTATAGAGCAATAGGTGTAAGGCAAGCCCATTCTATAACTTTTGATAATGTAGTAAGAGGCGGGCATATTGGTTTTGATGTGTTTGCAGCACAGAATAGAACTACCCGAATATTTGATAATGATATTGAAATAGACGATGCTGCAATGGTAATGACATTTAACAGTCCAACAGAAGAAGCTACGATTACAAATAATACAATACATACTACAAAGGACGGTGGTTTTGGTATATTGGTCAATGAATTTCTTAAAAATAATGATTATGATATACTGAATAACCCTATGATAAAAATACATGATGATGCCAGAGGAATCTCTATACGAGGTGGTGGTACTAATCTAGTACAAGGAAATTATATAAATGCTGAATCAGATAAAAAGGACATATCAGGGACAATTGGAATAGAAATACTTGGATCTGATGATAATATATTCTGCGATAATACAATACAATTCCCTCCTAGCAAAAATGAACAAGACCAAACCAAAGGTATCTTCCTCTCTGCTGGAAGTGACAACTACCTATCCTGTAATTACACCTTTGGTGCTACCTACGGTATCAATACTTGGGGATTTACAGATAGCCAAATAAGGAACAATACTTTTACGGGCAACTATACAGGACTATACTACGGACTATATCCGAGTGAAGGAAATGTAAATACTGGTCAACAAGATTATATGAAAAATGTATGGAGAAATGGAACATTTGTAAATGGATTGTTTGGAGCGGAGCATCTAAATAATGATCAATTTATCGTTGATTTATCTAGATACCTTGTAGACGATACAGATCAGCCATTTACATCTGATTATGATACACCTGAAAATGCTGTAACAAATTGGATTTTTAATCTACCTAGTTCTGGGATTCTGAATTTCACATGTGATAATGACGCATGTAGCAGTACTTCATTATCGTTTACGCTTGGTGGGCAATCTAGTGGTAATCCTACATTTGCATTTTCTGTAGCCAACGGTACACCAAACCTCAGTAGTAATTATAATGTTGAGCAAAACTGGATAGCGGACTATCATCTCTATAATATACTAGAGAAGAAGGAAGGTAGAGGAGAATTTGTACATCCTGGTCTAGGCAACTTCACCAATTCGGTAAGTAATGAGATTCTAAGCTTGGGACAAGTAAATTCACTAGCTAGTGAAGCCCTTACAGAATCAGCTTCTATATTAAATGCATCAAACAACATGTTGCAAGAGGTTCAATACATATCAGATAATTATGAGAACGTAAGCAAACAAGATTATAATATCAAGCTCAATCTTATTGATGGTTATAGTACTCAATTACAAGCTTTACTCGTGGATGATAATACAGATAGAAATTCTGATGTTCAATCAATTATAAATAGCTTACCTGCTAGGAATAATACGACTTCTGGATACTATGCAGATGCATATGAACAAGCGCTAAATATGATAGGAAGTAACGCTGTAGATCTTCAAAAACTAAATGTGCTTGCTAGTATGTGCCCAATAGAAGCGGGCGAGGCAGTATATCTTGCAAGACAGATATTGAAGGCCTTGGGCGAAAATATTGTTTATGACGACATTGCAGCATGTGATAGACCAGATAGCGCACCAAGGTCATCTTTAAGTTTGAAAATAAAAAAAGAAGTAAATATATATCCTAATCCTTCTTCTGGAATTATACATATTGAAACAAAAGAAAAAATATTAAATGTTTTAGTATCAGGTGTAACAAATGAGTTTACACCGGTGAAGCTGAGAGATGATTTTATAGATATTTCTGATTATTTACCTGGTGTATATTTATTGAAAATTGAAACGGAATCGGGAGAAATAGTTTTCGAAAAAGTTCTCTTAGTAAAATGAGGATGAATATTAAGTTTTTTAGAACATTTATAGTGGTTTGTTTAGTAAGTTTAATGGCTTCATTAACATCTGCTCAGGCAAAGTATGATTATAACTGGGTC